>CBDULX010000009.1:0-30950 GCA_965368175.1 uncultured Gammaproteobacteria bacterium
CCGGTCTGTTGTCCGATCCATTAAACATATTGAGTTCCATGGCACGCAAAACTCCCATCAATTTCGAACAATCCCTGGCTGAACTGGAACAGCTGGTAGACGCCATGGAACAAGGTGACTTACCTCTGGAAGAGGCCTTAAAACAGTTTGAAAAAGGCATCACACTGGCCAGTGACTGTCAGAAAGCTTTGCAAAATGCCGAACAGAAAGTTAAGCAGCTTGTCGAGAAAAACGGCGAATTACTGGAAAAATCCTTCGATCTCGACGAATAATCCATGTCTACAGATGAACCATTCAAACAGACTCTAGCACTGTTTCAGCAACGAGTTGATTCGGCCCTTGATCATTATTTGCCACAACCCAGTGGTCCTGAAGCTCATCTTCAGCATGCCATGCGCTATGCGGTCATTGGTGGCGGCGGCAAGCGAGTAAGGCCAGTACTGGTATATGCCGCAGGTCAGGCACTGCATCTGGAGGTAAACCAGCTGGATGCGCCAGCCGCCGCCATTGAAATGATCCACGCCTATTCGCTGGTTCATGATGATTTACCAGCCATGGATAATGATGATTTACGCCGGGGCCGCCCGACCTGCCACAGGGCCTTTGATGAGGCTACCGCTATTCTGGCCGGCGATGCTTTACAGGCCCTGGCCTTTGAGATTATGGCCAGGGATACAGAAATCCCCTGTGACAGCACTACCAGGCTGGAAATGATCCAGCTGCTGGCATCAGCCAGTGGTTCCAGCGGTATGGCCGGAGGTCAGGCCATTGATCTGGCCTCCGTGGGCAAACAGTTAACCCTGGAACAACTGGAAAATATGCACCAGTTAAAAACAGGCGCACTGATACGAGCCAGTGTATTATTAGGAGCCATGTGCAGTCCTCTCGTCAATACAGACATTCTTGCTCGCCTGACCACCTATGGCCACTGCATAGGACTGGCTTTCCAGATCCAGGACGATATTCTGGACGTAATAGCGGACACCGAAATCTTAGGCAAACCGCAGGGATCTGACATCGAACTAAATAAACCGACCTACCCCGCATTACTGGGTCTGGATGGCGCCCGTGAACGGGCCAGGGAATTACATCACCAGGCACTGGCGGCACTGGATATTTTTGATGAATCAGCAGACGCGCTGAGGAAACTGTCCGCTTATATCGTGGAACGGGGATACTAGATGTCAAAGCCGGAACAACGTCACTACCCCATACTGGAGACCATCGATTCTCCTGATGAATTACGTGCCCTGAACGAAAATCAGCTACCCCATCTGGCGGATGAGTTACGTGAGTTTCTGATCCAGTCGGTGGCCAATACTGGAGGCCACCTGTCGGCCGGCCTGGGCACCATTGAACTCACCCTGGCCCTGCATTATGTATACAACACCCCACAGGATAAGCTGGTCTGGGATGTGGGACACCAGACCTACCCCCATAAAATAATTACGGGCCGTCGGCAACAGATGAAGACTATGCGCCAGCACCATGGACTGGCCGGTTTCCCCAAACGTGAAGAAAGCCCTTACGACACTTTTGGTGTCGGTCACTCCAGTACATCGATCAGTGCCGCCCTGGGCATGAGTATTGCTGCAGCCAGTCAGGGTCGGGAACAGAAAACCGTAGCTATCATCGGCGATGGCGCTATGACGGCGGGTATGGCCTTCGAGGCCTTAAACCATGCGGGCGATACCGATGCCGACATGCTGGTGATTTTAAACGACAACGAAATGTCGATATCCCCCAATGTGGGCGGCCTGTCGAAGCATCTGGCCAAAATACTGTCTGGTAAAATTTACTCCTCCGTACGCAGCAGCAGTAAGAAAGTGCTGCAACATTTGCCGAATATGTGGGAACTGGCCAAACGCGCCGAAGAACATATGAAAGGTATGGTGGTGCCAGGCACATTGTTCGAAGAGCTGGGATTTCACTATTTCGGCCCGGTAGACGGCCACGACATCCCTACCTTGATCACCATGCTACGCAACCTGAAAGACCAGTCAGGCCCCAAACTGCTGCACCTGGTGACCCAGAAAGGCAAAGGCTTTGCACCAGCGGAAGATAACCCCTGCCTGTATCACGGAGTTGGTAGCTTTGACCCTGAAACCGGAGACAAACTGGACAAGAGCAGTGACAAGCCCACATACACCCAGGTGTTTTCTCAGTGGATTTGCGACATGGCGGCCCAGGACAGCCGACTGGTTGGCATTACACCGGCCATGCGTGAAGGCTCAGGCCTGGTTAAGTTTTCTGAACTATTTCCGCAACGCTATCACGATGTAGGCATTGCTGAACAACATGCGGTTACCCTGGCCGCCGGCATGGCCTGTGGCGGCCTGAAACCGGTAGTGGCCATATATTCAACCTTTTTACAGCGCGCCTACGACCAGCTGATACACGACGTCGCTCTACAAAACCTGCCGGTGCTATTTGCCATTGACCGGGCCGGTCTGGTGGGCGCCGATGGGCCTACCCATGCTGGCAGCTTCGATTTGAGTTTCATGCGCTGCATTCCCAACATACTGATCATGGCAGCATCCGATGAAAATGAATGCCGTCAAATGCTGTATACCGGATATCAGCACAATGGACCCGCTGCCGTAAGATATCCCAGAGGACAGGGCCCAGGCACTCCGATACAGACCGAAATGACCGAGCTTGAGATTGGTAAGGCTGAGATCAGGCGCGAAGGCCAGAAAGTTGCCATGCTCGCCTTTGGCAGCATGCTTGCACCGGCACTGGAAGCCGGTGAACAACTGGATGCCACCGTGGTGAATATGCGCTTCATCAAACCGCTGGATACAAATTTAATTGAACAATTGGCTAACAGCCATGATCTACTGGTGACTATTGAGGAAAATGCGTCGATGGGTGGTGCTGGCAGTGCTATTAATGAATACCTGATTAATCACAAGGTCGACTGTAAAGTCATTAACCTGGGATTACCGGACCATTTTGTATCCCATGGCAGCTCACACCAGTTACTGGCAGAATGCGGACTGGACAAGCAGGGCATTATCGACGCCATCGAGCAGCGTAAGTGATTGCTAATACAGAATAAAACAGGTAAAATCCGACTGTTTTACTAGGTTATTATTTTTTAACATGGCTGCTAAATACTCGCTTAAAGTTCTGACTGAATTCGCTTCGGCCCATACCCTGCGAGATTATCCAGGGGCCTGTAGCCGTATGCACGGCCATAACTGGAAAGTCGAACTGGAAGTCGAATCGAGCGCTTTGAACGATATTGGCATTGCTATTGATTTCAAAGCCATGAAAAATGCAGCTAATGAGGTCTGTGACCGACTGGATCACCGTTATCTGAATGATTTAGAACCATTCAACAACATTAATCCAACTGCCGAGAATATCGCCGCATGGCTGTATGCCGAAATTGGAAACCTGATTAACAACGAAACCCTGAAAGTAAGTGCACTCACCCTGTGGGAAACCGACCGGGCCAGCGTACGTTACACAGAAGAGAACTAAACCATGACTACTGACGCCCAATCCATACCTGATGTTCAAAACAGTAAAGACCGACGTCAGATTGCCATTAACAAAGTTGGTATAAAAGACATACTGCACCCGATACAGGTCAAGGATCGTTCTGGCCAGGTTCAGCATTCTGTCGCAAATTTCAATATGTACGTAGACCTGCCCCACCAGTTCAAGGGTACCCACATGTCACGTTTCGTTGAAATATTGAACGGCCATGATCGTGAAATTACGGTACAGGGTTTCCATAAAATGCTGGCAGAAATGACCAAACTGCTGGATGCTGAGTGTGGTCACATTGAAATGACCTTTACTTATTTCGTCAACAAAAAAGCGCCGGTAACTGGCGTTGAAAGCCTGCTGGATTACCAGGTCACCTTTATGGGATCTCGTAAGAAAGATACTGATTGTGTTGCCATAAAAGTGGTCGTGCCTGTCACCAGCCTGTGTCCCTGCTCGAAAAAAATCTCAGACTATGGCGCGCATAATCAACGCTCACATGTTACTGTCAATGTGCATACCAACGGCTTTGTCTGGATTGAAGACATTATTGATATTGTTGAACAGGAAGCGTCCTGTGAACTGTATGGTTTGTTGAAACGCCCGGATGAAAAACACGTCACCGAACGCGCTTATGACAACCCCAAGTTTGTAGAGGATATGGTTCGTGATGTGGCCGCTCGACTCAATGAAGACGACCGGATTATCTCATACACGCTGGAATCGGAAAATTTTGAGTCCATCCATAATCATTCTGCTTATGCAATGATTGAAAGAGATAAAACCCTCGCTTAAAAAAACGCCCTACATCGGGGCGTTTTTTATGAATAAATAAAAATCACAAAAATTAAGCCTGCTCAAGCTCCCGCAATGCCAGGCTAATAGACTTGCCCAACTGTTCATCAAAACCACTCCAGTCCTGGTAAGCAAGCAATTTTTTCGCAATCAAGGGTTTCATTTCGAAGTCCGCCATACCTTTCTGATACAGTTCAGCCACTGACTGGTAGAGAATTTCCAGATACCCTTTCATGGCCACTACCCGTGACACATCACCGCTTGGGCCATGACCCGGTACATAATGCTTCAAACCCAGACCAATTGCCCGTTCACAGGCAGCAATATTATCCCTGAAACTGCCATCGTCCATACGTATAATCCTCTGGTACGCCACGTTATCACCTGTGAACATTAAGGAATCATCGACCAGTTCGATCATTATATCGCTGTCACTGTGGGCCTTACCCACCGAATGGATTCTAAATGTCAGACCGTGGATCCTGAACTGGGCACCATCGACCACTGCTTTATCCGGGTAAACAATCTGGGTTCCCCGACTTAGTCCTTCAGTCATGCGCTCCATGGACTCCAGCCAGCTCTGACCTTCACCTGCTTTGGCCTTTTTGATCATTCGGGGATCGGCCAGAATGGTAATTTCTGGATAGGCCTGCTTTATTGCATCATTGGCCAGCCAGTGATCTCCGTGAATATGGGTATTCAAAACATGTGTAATGGGTAACTGGGTGACCTGGCGAATTCGTTGCAGCAACATCTCTCCAACTTCTTCGGTAGAACCTGGATCAACTATAATCACACCCTTATCAGCAACGATAAAAGCCGGGTTATTCATGAATCCACGATTATGAACAGTCGGAATTTCCAGTGGCCCATGAATGACCCAGACATGACTGGATACTTTACTGGGTTTATATTGAGCAAAAAAATCATTACTCTGGGCATAGGCCAGGGTTAACTGGGAAAACAACAGACAAGCAAAAATTAAACGCATCATCATACTTTCACCTAAATTGTTAGTCCGAAAAATCTTTTAACCAACAACCTGGGGGAACCATGAAAAAATCTAGATTACGATCTTATCATTCAAAAAACTTCGCCCTGAATAACCTGAAGTTTTTAAACGAGAATATCATCAACTGGATTTAATCAGTAACTCCCAACTGATCCTGTCTTTACTGACAAAAAAATATTTAATTGATAGCTGGCGAATCAAACATCCACAGTTCAACCAGCAACTAGTTATATTTATTATTTGAGCAATAAAACCAGATTATCCCGAAATGCTCCTGCAAGTCCATTGCTAATTAGTTTATTGTTGGCCAGTTTCATTTCCATTACAGTTTCACGATTAGCCACTCGCAGCTGCAAAATAACTTCCACCTGCCCCTTATCATTCAATTTTTCACCACTGGTGTTGAGCCAGCCCATTAACCAGCTGGATTCAGCCAGCTCATCGACATCCTCGGTTTTCACTGATGCATTCTTCAGCTGACCCACCAGCACATCGAGACGACCTCGTTGCTGATCTTTATGTTTGATTTCCACTCCCAGACGATCCAGAGCCTGAATCAGCCGATGCCAGACAAAGTCCTTATGACCTATTATGGCATAGCGTGATTTATCATCAGCCAGCTGCCTCACTCGAGGATGGTAAGATTGATAGCTATCGAACATATCCACGGCCTGTGCTTTGCTCAAACCGGTAAACAGCACCAGGCGTAACAATATTTCCTGTTCCAGCACCGCATCCGATTGACGATGCATCCAGACAGTACTGTCATCGCTGGTATTGACCATAATTTCCATACCACGATGACTGACATAAACCCGGCTTAGATCATCACGCGGACTACGTTCCACCCTCATACGAAAACGATCCTTGAGATCAGGGGACAATAATTTACTAAACCAGCTACTGCTTTCACCCTTCAGATTACTGGCCTTGAATTCATTCATCCATTCGGTTTCCATGATACCCAGCAATGGCTCGTCACGCGCCAGCTTGATGCCTTCATGGGCCCAGAAGTCCCTTAATCCAGGCCAGAGCTTATCGGCATTTTCGTGGATTTCCACCCAGAACAAACCATTATCAGACTTGAACTCAACTTTTTTAAATACCGGGGCCACAGTACCTTTGGCATTTTCCTGGGTATTTAAAAGTGCCAGTGCTTTTGCTGAAGGTTCTGGAATTTTCAGTTCTGCCTGGGTATTCGGTATGCTCAAACGTGGAGGCACCTGCAAACCTTTAAGGCTTTGGGTATCCAGGTACTCTGGTCGCTCTTCACCATCAGAACTGCAGGCTATCAGTGACAAAAGTCCCAGGGCCAGTAATCCCGCGACTAAAATTATATTGTACCGATATACACTCATTTAAATGACACCTGCTTCATGCATGGCCTGTCGAACTTCCGCATGATATTTTTCTGATAATACTGTTAATGGTAAACGAATACCCAGCCCAATCATTCCCATTTCAGACAGGGCCCATTTAACCGGGATAGGGTTGGCTTCCACAAACAGTTTGCTATGCAAACCCTGTAATGGTTTGTTTATAGCCTCGGCCGTTTCACGATCACCGGCCAGTGCTGCGGCACACATCTCAGCCATTGCTTTTGGGGCCAGATTATTGACAACCGAAATCACTCCTTGACCACCCTGCAGCATAAATTCAGTTCCGGTGGCATCGTCACCGCTGTACAGATCAAAATTATCGCCACACAGTCGCCTGATTTCTTTTAAGCGCTGCAAATCCCCGGTCGCTTCCTTAATACCGATAATATTGGATATACGCGACAGTCTACCCACCGTTTCAGGCAACATATCGCAGGCCGTTCGCCCTGGGACATTATAAAGAATCTGGGGAATTGGCACAGTATCAGCAATTTTTTTATGGTGAAGATACAGCCCTTCCTGAGTCGGTTTATTATAATAAGGCGTCACCAGTAAACAGGCATCGGCCCCGGCTTTCATTGCGCAGCGGGTTAATATAATCGCTTCTGAAGTCGAGTTAGCACCAGTACCGGCGATCACAGGAATTCGATTGTTCACCATCTCGACGGTACGTCGAATAACTTCACAATGCTCTTCTTCATCCAGCGTTGCAGACTCACCCGTGGTACCCACGGAAACAATAGCGGATGTACCGTTTTCAACATGAAATTCAATCAGCCTGGACAGGCCTTCATAGTCTATAGTGCCATCAGCGTGCATTGGTGTAACCAGTGCCACCATACTGCCATGAAACATTCTAAATCTCCCCAAATAGAGGCGAACATGGTACTTTGCATATAATTGGTTTACAAGACTAAAGCATACAGGAATAATCACAATTCTGAGCTTTTCGACCGTTTTCTAACAAACATATACTGGATGGTCACCAGACAACCTGAAACTAAGGAACCTCTGACCAAGTCATGATTGTTTTATGCTGGCTAAAAGCGTCCAGATTTTCCCCGAAGTTCGTTGCAATAGAATAACTATTCCGCCTCACTTCATGAAAAATCTAAACACTCATCGCAGCTTACTACTACAACCAGACTTAATCAGATGTTCCTTAAGTAAAAAGGCGAATAATAATGAATGAATTTCTCGTAATTACCGCCATTGGCGCAGACCGCCCGGGTATCGTGGATGATCTATCACTGATACTACTGGATAATAATCTGAACATAGAAGACAGTCGCATGAGTGTGCTGGGTGGGGAGTTTGCCATTATCCTGCTGGTATCTGGTAATGCAAAAGCCATTCAACAGGTACAGGATCAGCAGCAATCACTGGAGCAGGCATTACAGCTGAACCTGCTGATTAAATCCACCTCAGGTCGGATTGCTGCCGAGAATACCATAGCTTACGAGATAAATGTCGAGGGCATGGATCACCCCGGCATAGTGAATCGACTGGCCCGCTTCCTGTCTCAGCAATCAATTAATATTGAAGACCTGGAAACCGAAAGCTACCCGGCTGCTCACACCGGCACACCCATGTTCGCTGTGGAGATGACAGTCGATATCCCCAGCCATCTGGCCACTGATAAATTGAAGGATGATTTTCTGGAGCTCTGTGATGAGCTCAACCTTGATGCCCATTTCGCCCCCATAGAATGATCGATTTTATTAAATTGCCCAGCACAACGGAGCTATAGATGTCTGAAATTACAATTGGTAAAAAAGTCCCCAACTTTAAGGCAGCTGCCACTGGCGACCAGGAAATCAGTCTCAGCGACTATAAAGGCAAGACTCTGGTGATCTATTTCTATCCAAAAGACAATACCCCCGGATGCACTCAGGAAGGCCAGGATTTTAGAGATAATTACAGCAAATTCAAAAGGGCAAAAGCCGTTGTACTGGGTGTTTCCAGAGACTCAGTGAAGGTACACAGCAATTTCAGGGCAAAACATGAATTTCCCTTTGAACTACTGTCCGATACAGATGAGACCTTGTGTAAACTGTTCGATGTTATCAAACTGAAAAATATGTATGGCAAGAAAGTTCTCGGAATTGAGCGCAGCACCTTTTTGATTGATAGTAAGGGGGTACTGAGGGAAGAATGGCGCAAAGTAAAGGTAAAAGGTCATGCCGAGGAAGTACTGGCGGCGTGCAAACAGTATAAGCCTGCGGATTGACTTGCCACAGAGGCACGGAGAGCACAGAGAAAAGCTACATTTGGTTTAGCTACGCCTAATGGCGCAGTTACAAATAACAATCTCTGTGACCTCCGTGCCTCTGTGGCAAAAGTTTTAATTTTTCAAATATCCACAAAAAGCAAATCATTGATGAAATGGGTCACAGTCACACTAGTAGAATATTTGCGTTAATTCGCGTTGTTTGCGTTTTCTTTTCTATAAAAGACCACTAATGGCTTACAGACAGCCTCTACAGCAGTTAAAATACCTGTGCATCTGCTGTTTCAAACCATTGAATCACCGATCACCCACCCCCATTGAGATGGTAATTAACGTTTTCTTGATTCTAATTAAGAACGAGAATGATTATCATTGACGATTAAGATTTGTTCGGCTAGTATATTAGTCATTCATTAATTGGAGATTTGCATAATGACCCCAGTCACTGACCACGGTCGCATTTTTTCTTTGGCCAGCGCCAAACCTGGGGATTTTGTGCGTGTTATTGATGTGAAAGCCAGTAAGCTACTGAAAAAACGCCTGGTCAGCATGGGGGTTCTCATTAACTCAAGGCTGCACGTTATCCAACGTCGTGGTGGCGCCATGGTTGTTGGCTTTGATGCCAGCCGAATCGCGATTGGCTCAGGCATGTCACAACATATTCTGGTTCGCGCTGTATGAGCAAAAGCTGCTGTGATAGCGAGCAGGGAAATACCTCCAAATCACATTTTACAGTAGGACTTCTTGGTAACCCTAACTGCGGTAAATCCACCCTCTTCAATCAACTTACCGGGGCACGGCAGCGCATCGGTAACTGGCCGGGGGTGACCGTTGACCGAAAAGTTGGTCAGTTTAAATTCAATAATATCGACTTCGATATCGTCGACCTGCCCGGTGTTTATTCCCTGGATAACAGCGCCCGTTCCCTGGATGAGAAAATTACCCGGGATTATATTCTGTCCTCAGAACCAGACGTTATCATCAATCTGATCGACGCCTCTAATCTGGAGCGAAACCTCTATCTGAGCGGCCAGCTACTTGAAATGCAGGTTCCGATGATACTGGTCCTGAACATGATAGATGTAGCCGACAGTCACGGTCTGATCATAAACACCGAAACGCTGGCTGAAAAATTCGGTTGTCCAGTGGTGGCTATAGTCGCGACCAAAAAACTGGGCATACAAAAACTGGAACAAACCATTCTGGAAGTGGCTCAGGAGACGAGGTTACCCAGTAAAAACCTGCCTTACCTTCCACAAATCGAGCATGCTATAAGCCAGCTGCTGGAGAATATTCCAAAAGACGAACAGTGCATGCATGTCGATTGCCGCTGGATGGCCTCACAGATTCTGGATGGCGATACAGGTATCAGGGACTTCAAAGTAATCACCCCTGAAGTTCTTGCTCAGGCGGCTCAATTACGTCAGGAAATAGAGCTGGAACTTAATGAAGACATCGACATTTTACTGGCTGATTGCCGATACGGCTTTGCGCGAGAAGTCACCGACGCCTCCATATCGAGGCCAGACACCCACAGACACAGTATTTCAGATCATATTGACCGAGTCGTTCTGAACCGTTATCTGGGCATCCCGATTTTCCTGCTGGTCATCTACATGATGTTCCTGTTCACCATCAATCTGGGTGGAGCCTTTATCGATTTCTTCGATATGGCGGCCGGCGCTATATTTGTTGACGGCCTGGGCAATCTTTTAACCAGTTTAGGTGCACCCAACTGGCTCAGGGTATTACTGGCCGATGGTCTGGGCGGTGGCGTGCAGGTAGTGGCAACCTTTATACCTATAATCGGTTTTCTGTATCTGTTCCTGTCATTTCTGGAAGGCTCTGGCTATATGATGCGTGCAGCCTTTGTGGTCGATCGCTTCATGCGCGTTATCGGCCTGCCAGGTAAAGCGTTTGTGCCGCTGATAGTGGGTTTTGGCTGTAACGTACCCGCCATCATGGCTACGCGTACCCTGGAAAATCATCGGGAGCGCATTATTACCGTGATGATGGCTCCCTTTATGTCCTGTGGCGCTCGTCTGTCAGTATATGCCCTGTTTGCAGCGGCCTTTTTCCCGGTGGGTGGCCAGAACATGGTCTTCATGCTTTATGTCATAGGCATAGTGTTTGCCATACTCACGGCACTGGCTATCCGCACGACATTGTTACCGGGAGAAGCATCACCCTTTCTTATGGAGCTGCCCACTTACCACATGCCCACCATGAAAGGCATAATTCTGCGTACCTGGTCTCGCCTCAAAGGCTTTATAGGTGATGCCGGTAAAATTATCATCCTCATGGTTATCGCTATTAATTTCCTGAATTCACTGGGTACCGATGGCAGTTTTGGCAATGAAGACAGCAATAATTCTGTACTCAGCGCCATCAGCCGTAGCATCACCCCGGTCTTCAAACCTATGGGTATAGAAGAAGATAACTGGCCAGCCACCGTCGGTATATTCACCGGCCTCCTGGCCAAGGAAGTGGTGGTCGGTACACTGGATGCCATTTACTCCCAGATTGATCAACCGGCGTCTCTATCTGGCGAAGCAGAAACCGGTCCTGCTTTCTTTGAACAGATCAATGAAGCACTGTCTACAATACCCGTTAATTTAGCCGAGGCCATGTCCAACCTGAGTGACCCGCTGGGTCTGAACGTACTGGATTCGAGCCACGACCAGTCTTTAGCCGCAGAAGAACAGCAAGTTAACACCGCTACCTTTGGTGCTATGGTGAATCGATTCGACGGACAGGCAGGTGCCTTCGCTTACCTGTTGTTCATCCTGCTGTACGCACCCTGTGCCGCAGCTGCTGCGGCCATATACCGTGAAGCCGGTGGCCGCTGGATGCTATTTGCCATGGGCTGGAGCACCGGCCTGGCCTATTTTGCCGCAACCGTGTTCTATCAGCTTGCCCGTTATAATCTACACCCGGCCAGTTCCATTGCCTGGGTAGCTGGCTTATCACTGATGATTATTATTACCCTGGGTTTTATGCGATATGTGGGCAATCAGCTACCAGGCAATCAAAATCCAATGGTGAACCCTTTATGATTCTGACAGATGTTCGTGATTATCTAAGAAGCAATGGCCAGGCCTCATTACGGGATATGTCTATGGTCTTTGGTATGGATCAGGATGCACTGAGACCCGTGATTGAACAATGGGTCAGCAAAGGCAAGGTTGAAAAAATGCCACAGGGCAGTGCCTGCTCAGGTGGCTGTTCGGCCTGTGAACCAGAGACCATCGAACTCTATCACTGGATTGGTTAACATCTTAATGCAGCTTCACAAAGTTTTTTTCGATCTCGCCGATACCGACTTCTAAGCACCAGACAGCTCATCTCTGAAGAATTATGCTTACTATGTAAAATATCTTTAAATCTAAATGAGAACTATTTGCATTTAGATTTGTATTAGTTATACTAGCCACCATTGAATAAACAACTGCTAATTAACTAATAGATAAACTTGAGGCCCTCAATGAAACTAAGTCGCACTTTAATACTGTCCACACTGACTGGCAGCCTGATTTCACCCGTTGCATTTGCTGAAACCACCATCGGTGGCTACGGTGAATTGCACTATAACAACCTGGATAAAAATGGCACTGACTTTACCGAACTCGATTTCCATCGCTTCGTGCTGGAAATTGGCCATGACTTCAGCGACACGATTCGCTTCTTCTCCGAAGTAGAACTTGAACATGCACTGGTCAAGGATACTGCAGATGGCAGTGGCCCCGGGGAATATGAGCTGGAACAGGCCTATATCGAAATCGACCTGGACGACAGCAGTTCACTGAAAACCGGTATTTTTCTGATTCCCGTCGGTATCATCAATGAAACCCATGAGCCACCGGCTTTCTATGGTGTAGAACGCAACCCGGTAGAAAAAAACATTATTCCTGCCACCTGGTGGGAAGGTGGCGCCATGTACTCTGCTCACATGGCTAACGGTATCAGTTATGACCTGGCAATTCATTCCGGCCTGTCCAACATTGATGGCGACATACGTGACGGCCGTCAGAAAGTAGCCAAATCCAACGGTGATTCACTGGCTTATACGGCACGCATCAAATACACCGGTATGGCGGGACTTGAGCTGGCGGCAACGGCCAATGTACAGACCGACCTGTCCCAGGGAACTGGTGTTGCCGGTGATGCAGAAGGTGCTACCCTGCTGGAAACCCATGTTATTTATGCTACCGGTGGCCTGAAGCTGACTGCACTATATGCCACCTGGGATGTTGAGATTGATAAAGACCCCAGCAAAGAAACCCAGGACGGCACACTGTTAGAGATGTCCTACAAATTCAATGACAAATGGGGTGTATTTGCCCGCCAGAGTAACTGGAGCAATGCCGATACCGAAGACAAAAAACAGTCTGATGTCGGTTTCAACTACTGGCCTCACGAAGATGTTGTTTACAAAGTTGATTTCCAGTCACAGAACGCCGATGCCGGTAATGCCGATGGCTTCAACCTGGGTGTAGGTTTCCAGTTCTAAGCAGTATGCCTGTATAAACTGGAAATTCACGGAGTGCTGGCAACAGCACTCCGTTTTTGGCTTTCATAAATTATAGAATGATAGATATGCTACGAAAAACGTTGGGATTCATTGCTGGCTTATGTTTTACGCTTGCTTGCTCCAGCAGCTATGCGAAAGGCACATACCAGACACCGGCTGACTTTGTGCAGGACAGCTTCGAATCACAGCCACCACAGGCTCAGGTGATCTGGCTGAATGACGATTTACGCTTGCAGCTCGAACAAATCCTTGCACATAAATATTCAGGACGTAGAATTCGTTACTGGATAAAAAACCAACGCAGTGTCTGGATACTGGATGAAATTGGTAAGAAAAAACCCATCACCACCGGTATCGTCATTGATGATGGCAAAATCAGTCAGATAAAAGTACTGGTATTCAGGGAGACCCGCGGCTGGGAAGTAAAATACCCTTTTTTTACTCAGCAGTTTATCAACAGTAGTCTCGACTCGGAATACAAACTCGATCGGCATATTGATGGCATATCCGGCGCCACCCTTTCAGTGAGGGCATTGACCAAACTGGCACGAATCGCCTTATTGTTAGATAAAAAAGTAAGCCATGACTCGAAATCGTAAGAAAGCTTTTCCATTTTTTCTCTGGCATCGTCGCCTGGGCTTGCTGGCCATGGTGTTAATGATCATTCTGGCCATTACAGGCATTTTATTAAATCATACCGAATCATTTACACTGGATGAAACTGCTGTTGAATCTGATGCATTGCTCAACTGGTACGGTTTAAACCCTAAAGGTGATGCCATACAATTTTCTGCTGGCCAACATACAGTATCACAATGGGATAAGCAGATATTTTTTAATCATCAGCCATTGACTACCAGCAATCAGCAACTCACAGGCATGGTTGCAATCAATGACCTGTTTATAGCATCTCTAAACAACATCATACTATTAGTCGATAGCAATGGCGAAATGATTGAACAGATTGATACACAGTACGATTTTAATGCCATCAAAGCGATTGGTATTCTGAATAAACACCTGGTGGTGGCAACTGTTACTGACCAGGTCTACATGGCTGATGAACAGATCATTAGCTGGCACACCATTGAGACCGACAAGATTGAATGGTCATCATATAATCCAATTAACGAACAACAGCTGGAGCAATTAAGACAGATATTTAGAGGACGGGGGTTAAGTCTGGAACGTGTCATTCTTGATTTACACAGCGGAAGAATCTTTAATGACGACTGGGGCATCTATTTAATGGATGCCAGCGCGATTATAATAATATGGCTGAGCATCAGTGGCACCTGGGTGTGGTATTCTCGCAGGCAAAAACAAAAATTAAAAAAACATTTTCAAAAACATCATAAATAGAAACATAATTTATTTATTGATGAGCAAGTGTGCCCTCTAATTTATAAGCCCAGCCCTCTTGAGCTGCTTAATTTGTTTATAATTATGCTTTAACCTTTTAAACACCCAACCTGTTTTAGTCAGGAAACGCAACATTTTCATCCTGAAACTCTTATTTGCACGCACCCTGCCTTCGATACTGGTTAGATTTTCATCATCACATTCTCTGACAGAATAAGGCGACAGACCAAACATAGGCATTTTATGTTCCCATATTTTCTTTATTACCACATCGACTGGCGCTGTCAGTTTCCTGCTGCTATCAATTAAACCTTGCGCAACTTTAGGATTTATCGCATAGCACATAGTGCTGTGAGGCATCTTTGTATAATAGTAGAGAGTAAAACCAGCTACATCTTTAGCCTTTATTTTTTTACCCCTGAACTCTGTCTGCAAGCGAATAAATCCATAATCACTAATTAATTTCTGAACTTCCAGGATTGCGGCTGGAAAATTTTCTTCTATGCAAAAATCATCTTCCATAATCACAATCGGCTGGTTAAATTCAACGCATTTTTTCCATAATGCCAGATGACTCGCGTAACATCCAATTTCACCTGCCGTAGCAACACGACCACAATTGATCAAATACTGTTCTTCATCATAAGAATCAAAATAGCCTTCTGCGCCATTCTGTACACGAACAGCATCAAAATATTCATACTTGACATTCACTGCCTCTAATTGTGCATCTACCTTATCTCGTCTATCCTGAGACTCTTCCAGGCTAATAACATATAGCTTCACAAAAGCATCCTTCGTTGATGAATTAGTTATTTATAAATATTAAGGACATTCTGTTAATATTTAGAATTCAGGTTTTTAAATAAAAAACATATTCGAAACATTTTATTTTTTATAGTTATACAACCTGACTTTCTACTGGCCATGCATTAATTACCGCCTGAATCAGTGTCGCCAGTGGTATAGCAAAAAACACACCCCAGACCCCCCATAAACCGCCAAATACCAGCACCGCTATTATGATAGCTGCAGGATGCATATTAACTACTTCAGAAAACAGTATAGGCACCAGTAGATTGCCATCCAGAAACTGCACGATAGTATAGGCTACGACCAGATAAATAAAATCAGAGTTAAAGCCCCACTGGAAATAAGCAATCAATACCACAGGTATAGTGACCGCAATCGCGCCAACATAGGGAATGATGACAGATAAACCTACTATTAAGCTGAGTAGAGCAGCGTACTGCAAACCCATAAATTTCAAAGGTATAAAAGTTGCTACTGCAACAATCACAATTTCCAGTAATTTACCACGAATATAGTTTCCCATTTTCAGGTCTACTTCATGCCATACCCTCGATGCCAGGCCTTCTTTACTGGGCAGGAATCGCATCAGCCACTGAATTATAACCACTTTGTCTTTAAGAAAGAAAAACACCAGCATGGGTACAACAATCATATACACCAGTATGGTAAACAAATCAAAAGCTGACGATACTGAAAGAGAAACCACTTTCTGGCCGAAGGCTGCCAACTCAACATTAATGCTTGAGACGATATCTTCAATCTGAGTCACCGAAATAAAGGGATACTGCTGGGGTAAGGTCATAAGGATTTCCTGACCACGATTCAGCATATTTGGCAACTCTCGAAATAATTGAGTTAGCTGTTTCGATAACAGTGGTGCCAGCCCCAGTAGTATGACAAGTAATATAAATATAAATAGAATAACGACACTAACCACCGCCAAAAAATGAGGTACTTTCAGGCGTTGCAATTTTTTTACACTACCTTCTAGCACATAGGCGATGACTACTGCCGCAATGACCGGTGTAAGCACATCACCCATAAACATGATAGTAGTGAAACCAACCAGTAACAGTATGGCCAGTATCACAGCCTGCGGATCCGAAAAATGTCGTTCGTACCAGCTACGAAGAACCGATATCATTACTTGTCCTCTTCAAAGGCCCGGAACCTTTGCTTGAACAGGGCCTCCAGGTCATCAATGACTTCTTTGGCTGAACGACCAGTCATAATATGTTGCATCATAAAGTCTGAGGTTTCATGCAGCACCGCGGAACTCTTGATCATGGGATAGGTTTTATTAAGTCGTTTAATGGCTTTGACGACACTTTCCTCTTCAGGTCGAGGAATGTTTAGTGGCTCAGTCACCTGCTTTACCAGCTCAGGTGTTCTGGATTTTATAAACTCTGCAAAATCCAGCAGAGTTTTCTGTTCCTGTTCAGGTAATTGCTTGAAAATATCTGTCAGCTTTTTTTCTGCCGATTTCATCATTTTGCCAACTTGGGGAACCTGTAATCAATCTTCTCGATGACTTTCACAGTAATTTTTAGCAAATACCAGTAACTCTTCCATCGCCCGTGCTTTGAACTTATGTCGTTGATGCACAAAGCAGAAAGGACGCTGTAGTGATGGTGACATAGGTATGGCAACCAGCGACTTCAACTTCAATTCTTTGACGACTGTAGAATGAGACATGATAGAAAGTCCCATGCCAGCCTCTACTGCACCTTTAATGGCTTCTGGACTGCCAAGTTCCAGACAGATTTCCACCTGATCCTTACCCAGGTGTTCATCAAGATATTCATTGATGACTTCACGGGTGCCGGAGCCTTCCTCACGGCAGATAAATGGATAGGGTAATAATTGTTGGGGCGTTACAGAGTCAAGTTTAGCCAGTGGATGACTGGGCGGCATGATGGCCACCAGCATGTCCTGACGACATTCATCTACCTGTAAATTCTTATTGTTGACCGAACCTTCGACTATACCCAGATCGATGATATTGTTTTCAACCATACTCACGATACCTTCAGTATTGGATACCTTGAGGCGAATATTTACATCGGGGTTTTGTGATTTAAAATCACCCAGCAGAAAGGGCAACATATATTCTGCTATGGTTGTACTGGCACCCAGGGTAACTACACCACTGACATCACCGGTCATTTCACGAATCGCATTTTCCATTTCATCATAGAGTTCAAAAATGCGGTCAGCATAGCCATACACTCTATGGCCGGCATCAGTAAGACTGACTCGGTTATGGGTTCGATCGAACAATCGTGTATTAAAATACTCTTCCAGCTGCCGAATCTGGAAAGTTACTGCAGGCTGAGTCATATGCAACGCATCGGCCGCTTTGGTGAAATTCAATAACCGCGCCACAGTATGAAATACTTTAAGTCTTCGATCTGCCATAACATTTACTTATGTACCCTAGAAAACGCTAATAGTACAAGTTAATGACTGATTTGGAAACTCTATTTCGCGATATATCATGATTTCCTATTCCGAACTGGATTGCATCGGCTTAATGGTTTTACTGCGCAAAGAATAATACATCACCGGGATCACCAGCAGGGTTAACAGGGTAGAAACCATGATGCCGAATATCAGCGAAATAGCCAGGCCACTAAAGATGGGGTCGCCCAGAATAAATAGGGCACCCATCATAGCGGCAAGGGCGGTGAGTAGAATAGGTTTGCTACGCACTGCACTGGCCTGTATCACGGCCTCCTTAAACTCCATACCCTGCTCCACCTGATCGTTGATAAAATCAACCAGCAGGATGGAATTCCTTACAATAATACCCGCCAGTGCAATCATACCAATCATCGAAGTTGCCGTGTACTTGGCCCCCATTAATGCATGCCCAGGCATAACACCAATAATAGTTAATGGAATTGGCGCCATAATAATCAGCGGAATTAAATAGGACCGAAACTGGGCAACCACCAGCAGGTAAATCAATAACAGGCCTACAGAATAGGCTATACCCATATCACGGAATGTTTCATAGGTAACCTGCCATTCTCCATCCCATTTCAAACTATATTCATATGGGTTTTCCGGGGCATTAATAAAATACTGGCGAATCTTCTGACCACTGGTTAATTCTTTTTCTTCCAGTATATTGACCATATCCATCATGCCATATAATGGGCTGTCGAGTTCACCGGCCATATCCCCCATCACATACACCACAGGCTGTAGATCTTTATGATAAATTTCCTGCTCAAGCAGTGCGTCTTCTATGGTGACAATATCGCTCAAGGGTACGGAGGCACCTGTTCGACTGCGTAAGCGAGTTTCCAGTAACTGTTTCAAATCAGATTTTTCGTAAACAGGCAACTCAACCCGAATCGGTACCGCATACTTAAAATGCTCACCATGTAACCAGCCCATATCTTCACCGGCCAGCATCGTTTTTAAAAACTGACTTACATCCTGCTGACTCAAACCCAGCATTGCCGCTTTAACTCTGTCCACCTTAATAATAAAGCGCTGCGTTCTGGCCACGATGCTGTCATCTATATCGACAATGTCATCCGTATCTTCAAACACTTTGCGTACATCACGAGCGGCATTCATCTGGCCGGTGTAATTTAAACCGTAGATTTCAGCAACCAACGGCGACATCACGGGAGGCCCGGGTGGTATCTCAACCACCTTAACATTGGCCCGGTATTTTGAACCAATCAGTTTCAACGGTTCGCGCATGGACAAAGCAATCTCATGACTTTCACGGTCACGATTCGACTTGTCTTTCAGGTTAATCTGGATATCACCCATATTGGAAGCGGTGCGCAGATAGTACTGCCGCACCAGACCATTGAAATTAATTGGAGCCGAGGTACCCGCATACAACTGGTAATCGGTCACTTCTGGCACGCTGGCTACATAGGCCGCAAGTTCATCCAGCACCCGGGTCGTCTGCTCCAGCGTAGTGCCCTCAGGCATATCCACTATCACCTGGAATTCTGATTTATTATCGAAAGGTAACATTTTCAACACTACATGCTGGGAATACACCAGAGCAATGGATAGCAGGATCATAACTAACACGCCCAGGGCGAGAAACTTTTGACGCTGACGACCCTTGTCGCTATCCAGGAAAGGGCCAATTACACGCTGAGAAAACTGCAGGATAAATGCATTGGCTCGCTCCTGAAAAGGGCTGTGGCTGATGGCGTCCACAGGAAGGAAACGATAGGTCATCCAGGGTGTGATAATAAATGCCACGGCCAGTGAAATCAGCATACCCATACTGGCATTTATCGGGATCGGGCTCATGTACGGGCCCATAAGACCGGTCACAAAAGCCATCGGCAATAAGGCGGCAATAACGGTGAAGGTGGCCAGTATAGTCGGCCCCCCGACTTCATCAACTGCAATGGGTATAATCTTGCGTAGGTCGGTATTACCCAGACTTATATGACGATGGATGTTTTCCACCACCACGATAGCATCATCCACCAGAATACCGATGGAAAAAATCAGGGCAAACAGGGAAACCCGGTTCAAGGTAAAACCCCATGCCCAGGATGCAAACAGGGTCATCGCCAGTGTAATCACCACCGCAGTACCGACAATAAAAGCCTCTCGCTTGCCCAGTGCGAACAACACCAGCAACACCACAATAGCGGTAGCAAAAATCAGTTTAGTGATCAGGGTTGTAGCTTTCTGGTCTGCAGTTTTTCCATAATCACGGGTCACGGCCACCTGTATATCATCGGGTAAATAGATGCCTTTAAGATCTTCTACTCGATCAATAACCGCCTGCGCAATCTCCACGGCATTAGTGCCAGGCTTTTTAGCCACCGCGACCGTAACAGCAGGGAAATGGTGAACTGGCAGGCCACTATCGGCCACTCCCTCTCCATGGAAAACATAGGTTTCTGGATAGGACGAGCCGAAATTGATGCTGGCAACATCTCGCAAATAAACCGGGCGTGACTGGTGTATCCCCACCACCAGGTCAGCGACTTCTTCCGGCGTGGATAAAAACTGGCCTGCCGTTACCGCAATCTCAAGGTTATCCATCACCAGTGTTCCCGCATCGTGACTGACATTACTGACTGCAAGCGCCATTTGCAGGTCGGACAAAGCCAGACCATAAGCGGTCAGCTTTTCAGGATCCAGTAGCACCTGTACCACCTGTGGAGCACCACCCCGAGTAATAATATCTTTGGTGCCAGGCACCCGTTTTAACTCAGCCTCCAGAGCATGCGCCACCTGTAACAGCTCCTGGCCGGTTTTATTTTCATTCTCCGACCACAGGGTCAGGGCCACTATAGGAACATCATCGATACCTTTAGGTTTTATAATTGGCGGGGCCACACCCAATGCCAGAGGCAACCAGTCGCTGTTGGAGAATATTTTATCGTACAGCCGAAGTATTGCCTGGGTGCGATCCTCACCCACCTTGTATTGAACGGTAAGCACCGACATGCCCGGACGGGATACTGAATACACATGTTTGATTCCGGATATTTCCGACAATGCCTGTTCAGCCGGTGCACTGACAAGGGTTTCTACTTCCCTGGCAGAAGCGCCGGGGTAGGCAATAAACACATTGGCAAAGGTAACATTAATTTGAGGCTCTTCTTCCTTGGGTGTCACCATAACAGCGAATACACCCAGCAACAGGCCCAACAAAGCGAGCAGGAATGTAATTTCTGTTTCAAGAAAAGTTTTGGCTATACGCCCTGATATCCCCAGATTCTTTTCATCACTTAGAGTCATGATTATTTACCGCCAGCCTGTTTACGGGCAATGGTAGCGGCCTGAGGGTCTAGAAAAATTTTCTCACCTTCCGTCAAACCCGCATGCACTATCATCTGGCCATCGGCAATCTGTGGCCCCGGTCGAATCTGGCGCATTCGAATCTCACCATTGTCATGCTGAACATAAACAATATACATTTCCCCTCGATGCACCATGGCATTAACCGGAATAGTTAATTCGGATTTTTCATCAACCACAAAACCCACTTTAACCAGCATGCCGGGATAAAGCCCCTTTACCCCCTCAGGCAAATCTACTCTGACCTTAAACGTATGACTCAGCTCATCAGCATAGGGGAATACGGTTACCTGTTTGCCATCAACGATATCGTTGTTATCCAGAATGATCCGGGCTTTTTTCTGTTGGCGAATAGGCTCGATCAAAGATTGCGGCACATCCACCACCAGCCGCAAAGCATCCAGGGACACACCACTGACCAATGGACTGCCCTGATTGACCGATTCCCCTACTTCAATATGGCGCTGGGTAACAATACCACTGTAAGGCGCCCGTATAATGGTGTATTCATAATTCTCCTGAGCCTGATTAATGCGAGCATTAGCCGCATCGAGTCTGGCCCGTGAGGCATCCAGTGCCGCCTTGCCCTGGTCCAGCAAGGCCCTGGCTATCAGACGCTGTTCATATAGTTCACTAAAGCGTTTGTATTCCGACTCATCCCTGGCCAGGGCAGCCGCCGCTTCTTTCTGCCCCGCCAGAGCCAGATCCATGTCTGCTTTCTGTTTAGTATTTCGGAAGCGAGCGATGACATCACCCTTTGCAACAATATCATCCACATCAAAGTAAATTTCAGCGATACGCCCCGAGGTTTCGGCCTTCATGGTTGCCTTTTGAATCGCTTCCACCGAGCCGGTAAATTTATGCACCACAGGCACTGGTTTTTTCACCAGCTCCAGCACAGCATTTGTCTGTTGACTGGCAGCCGCTGAAACAGCCAGTAAACAACTGGTCAGAAGATAGAATGCGCGCATGATCTAAGCCCCGAAAATTTAATACATTTGTACTACAATTATAACCCAGACCGGTTATCATATATTATCTGGATACCGTGTATGCTAACTATAACACTACCATATTAAACGGCGATTACATGTTAAAGACTTTTTTTCTATTTTTGACCTTTCTCGGATTTTTGCCACTGGCTACTCATGCATCCATCTATAAATGGGTGGATGACGAAGGTAATGTACATTATTCACAGCAAAAGCCACAAAACATTAAAACTGAGAAGATGATAGTCAATAGTCGGGCTCCCGAAAACAGTTCAACATATAGCAAGCCTTCTCTAAAGAAAAAAGAAGAGGAAAAACAGGCCACTGATAAAGAGGGTAAAGCAGCCGTCAGTGAAAAACCTGAAAAGTCTGCAGAAGAACGGGCCAGTTTATGTAAGCAATCACAGGACAACCTGCAGGCACTCCTTTCCAGGGGACGAATACGTCAAAAAGATGCTCAGGGTAACGTCTCTTACATGTCCGAAGAACACAAACAACAACGCATCAAGCGAGAGCAGGATCGTGTTAAAGAAAACTGCAAATAAGCTGGAATAATCATGCCACTAGTCTCCATGAAAACCAATATTGCCATAGACAACAAACCAGCATTGGCTCTATCACTCTCCAGTAAGGTCGCTGAGCTGCTGCATAAACCAGAACGATATGTCATGGTTAATTTACAGGATCTGCAGTCACTGGTGTTTGGGGGCAGTGATGAGGCAGCCATATACATAGAGCTCAAAAGCATCAATCTGCCAGAATCAGAAACGGCACAGTTATCCTCCGCCCTGAGCGATTTTATCTATGAGCAACTATCGGTAAAACAGGACAGAATCTATATCGAATTCAGCAACGCAGAGCGGCATATGTGGGGTTGGAATGGTGCAACTTTCTAATTAAGGATAATATATGACTAATCCCTATCAAACACCTGAAACAAACCTCGAAACCAGCAACACTGACAACGCAATTTTTGGACAGCCTCAGAAACGTAATGCCGGCGCTGGCTGGCAATGGATTAAGGATGCTTTCAACCTGTTCATGCAAAGTCCGCTGATCTGGATCGTGCTGATGATAATCTGGATGGTAATTGTTGTTGGATTATCGATAATACCTCTGTTGTCACTCATTCTTTACATTATCGGCCCCATCCTGAGTGGTGGCATTATGCTGGGCTGTGATTCACTAAACCGCAACGACAGCTTATCCATCGGCCATCTGTTTGCCGGTTTCAAAAACAACACCGCAAAACTGGCTGGCCTGGGTGTGATTCAACTAATCGGTTTTATTCTGATCTTCATAGGTGCAGCCCTTCCCTTCCTGCTATTAGGGCTGGCTTCAAGCAGTGATATTCTTAATATATTCAACCCGGAAACCATACCCGATGAAAGCGCACTGATCATCACCATGCTGTATTTCCTGATCGTACTTGCTCTGGAAGTTCCAATGATTATGGGCATCTGGTTTGCACCCAGCCTGATCGTATTCCATGACATGAAAGCCTGGGACGCCTTTAAAATGAGTTTCCGCGGCTGTTTATCTAACATCATCCCATTCCTGATTTATGGCCTGATATTCCTGGTACTGGCAGTTGTTGCCATGATTCCGGTTGGCCTGGGTATGATCATCCTGATGCCGGTAATGATTATCAGCATGTACTCATCTTACCGGTCGGTATTCCTGCATCCGGCTAATTGATTAATCCAAACTCTGCCATAAGCAGACTGATTAAAAAATTTAAACCTTTGCCACAAAGGCACAGAGAACACAGAGTTTTTTATAAAGTACGCCCTAATACAATCACGACTGTTTTCTCTGTGCGCTCTGAGACTCTGTGGCAAATTTTTTGATTTTAAGTTAGCAAACATCAGCTTCAGGGTGATTGCAGACCTGTAATCCCAGACCAGGGTGTCAGTTTCCCCTGATGATGACACTATACAAATAACTCGAAAAGACTCAATTGTCGAGGGTGTGTATTAGAAATAGAGCAACCAGCGAATTCCCCATTCACTCATCGACTGAGTTTGTAGCTCATCTTTCTGATATGACACCCTTAAGCCCTGAGTTCTGGTCAGGTCATACTGATAAGCCAGCGATAGTTGCCGCAAGCGGCTATCCATGCCAGCCACACTATCCGCTGATATCCATCGCAAATAAACACGGTTGTGCGCCAGCCGGTATAACAAACCGGACTGCAGCCCCAGATATAGCCCATAGTGTTTGTCCAGCTCGCGACTGTAATCAAGCTGACTATGGGCCATTGCATAAGCAGTCAAACGCTCGTGTTTAAAACTATAACCCAGGGCAAAAACACCGCGACTAACATACTCGATACGACCATCGGGCAGGGGCTGCCATCGATAGCTAATCTCTGTATCAACCGAAAAAGGTGTGGACCAGTCGGTTACAGGGGACAGAGACGTCAAACCAAATAAAGTCAGATTCTGTAGTTTTAACCGCTCTTTATCCGTATACCAGCGCAAATTGCTCTCCAGCACCGTAATAGCCGCCCCTTCAATAAAACCTCCAGGGTCATCCAGAAGATCGTGAAATGCCGGTTTGATGCCCAGCTCGATAAAATCATCCTGCTCCAGTCGCCCCAGCCCCATACTCCAACGAGCTGACAGATGGCTCTGATCCGGCCTGAATTCATTAAAATTAAATATCGAAGCTTCGACAGGCAACTGGCTACGGGCACTTAATAGCTGATGACTCAACTCCCGATTACCGGGAGTGTTCAGTTCATTGATCTCATGAGCCAGTTCCAGTACCTGCGCCTGCTGCCAGGAATTGTAGGACTGTATTTGCAGGTAATCCACAGGCACACCTGCATTCAGTATCTGTATTGCCTGCTGCCTTAATGGCTTGTCCATTTGTGAATACATTTGCATGATGCGACTGTTCTGGGAAGGCCTGTATTCAGCTGTTTCAATCAAACCGGCAGCTAACACAGAACGAACCGTATCCGCCGGGATAGCATAAACAGGGTGTGCATGCCTACTAATGGACATTCCCGGACGGGCCACATCAAGCAATGACAGCAAACGATAAGCACAGTTTTCCCTGAGAAAGAAATAATCAAAATGCACGGTTCGCACTTCCCAGATATGCCTGACCATCTGCGCCACTTCCTCAGGCGCCAAATTCAATGGATATTCCCAGATATCCCGGTGCTCAATATCACCATACTCCTGCACCGTTTCGTAGTAGGGCTGAATATGGAACACCCCGGCATAACCTCCAGCCAGCCCCTTATAAACATAGGCCAGGGCTCCATCATCAGGGTTCGATGCAGCGGCATAACTCAGGGTGTAATTCAACAGGGGAGATTTATTGGGGCTGTCCAGCCGAAGAAAGGTGTGACCAAACATGGAACCCGGATTATTTAGAAACATGCTCGGGAACAGCAGCGTCACCGACTTAACATTCAGTTTCTGCTGCCAGCTCTGGAACCCATTGCAACTCAATCTGGTCAGGCCAGATAAATCGAGCTGTTGTGACAGCCAGTGTAACCGGGCAGGAAACCGACACTGGGCATGAATATCCGGGGCTGTATTCTGCAGGGGCAGATAAAATGCCTGTAAACTGGCCATCAGCTCGGCCCTGGCATCTCGCTGACCAATATCCGATACAAAAAAAGCCTCATCATCCACCTGGCTGTAAAAACCACTGAAGACATGGGATTTATAATGCAGCAGATCCAGCCAGGCGGGATTTTCTGCAATTTCACTTAGACGATCTGCGTTAAATACAGTGCCTTCTATCTGTAACTCGGTTACTCTGGCCATCGATGGCGTAGCCATCAACAGCAAACAGATTGCCTTTAATACCTGTTTTATGTTCACGGTTGCCAGTTTGTTTTGTAAAATGCGCCCAACCTTATCATTATTAATCAGATCAATTACATGCTCATATCAAAATTCCCTCTTTCCACTGTAAAAGAAACCCCGGCCGATGCAGAAGTCATCAGCCACAAACTGATGCTAAGAGCAGGGCTCATTCGTCGCCTGGCCTCTGGCATGTACACCTGGCTACCGCTGGGTTACAAAATTCTACGTAAAGTGGAAACCATCATTCGCGAAGAAATGGACCGCACTGGTGGGCTGGAAGTACTGATGCCGGCAGTTCAACCGGCTGAACTCTGGGAGGAGTCTGGCCGCTGGAACCAGTACGGTCCGGAATTATTGCGATTCAAAGACCGGCATGACCGGGAATTCTGCTTTGGCCCCACCCATGAAGAAATCATCACTGACCTGGCCCGCCGAGAGCTCAACAGCTACAAACAGTTACCCATTATCTGGTACCAGATCCAGACCAAGTTTCGGGATGAAATTCGACCTCGCTTCGGGATTATGCGAGCCCGTGAATTTCTCATGAAAGACGCCTATTCTTTTCATATGGACCAGACATCTTTACAACAAACCTATGAAGACATGCATCAGGCCTATAGCCGGATTTTCCAGCGCCTGGGCCTGAATTTCCGCCCGGTCATGGCCGACAGCGGCTCTATAGGCGGCAACAGTTCTCATGAGTTCCATGTACTGGCCGATTCCGGCGAAGATGCCATCGCATTTGCCAGCGAAGGTGAATATGCCGCGAATATCGAAAAAGCTGAAGCACTGCCACCGGCTACAGAACGTGCCGCCCCCCATCAGCAAATGAATACGGTTAACACTCCTGGCCAGCACAGCATCGAGGAAGTCTGCCAGTTTCTTAACATCGATCCCAGCCAGTGCCTGAAAACACTGCTGGTGGAAGGCACCGAAGAAAATAGTGTGGTGGCTCTGATATTGCGCGGTGATCATGAACTTAATGAAATCAAGTCCGAACAATTGCCACAGGTAGCTTCGCCCCTTCACTTTGCCACCGAAGATCAGGTCAAAGCAGCGGCTGGCTGTGCGCCAGGCTCTGTAGGCCCCGTTGGCCTTAAGATTACCGTGATTGCCGATCATTCTGCCGTCCATTGCAGCGACTTTGTCTGCGGAGCCAACATGGATGGACAGCATTTACAGGGTGTTAACTGGAATCGTGATCTACCTGAGCCGGAAGTCGCTGATATTCGCAATGTAGTGGAAGGTGACCCCAGCCCCGATGGGCAGGGTACTCTCTCAATCGTTCGTGGTATAGAAGTCGGCCATATTTTCCAGCTCGGCAATAAATACAGTGAAGCTCTGAATGCTACAGTACTGGACGAAAACGGTGCCAGTCAGATTATCACCATGGGCTGCTATGGTATCGGTGTTTCACGTGTGGTGGCCGCGGCGATAGAGCAAAATCACGATGACAACGGCATCATCTGGCCCAGGTCTATCGCGCCTTTCGATGTAGCTATTGCCCCCATCAATATGCAGAAGTCAGAACGCCTGAAAGCGGCCACTGAAGAGCTCTATCAGAAGCTGCTGGATGCCGGCTTCGATGTGTTGCTGTTCGACCAGAAAGAACGCCTGGGTTCCATGCTGGCCAATATCGAACTGATCGGTATCCCTCATCGACTGGTACTGGGTGAGCGAGGTCTGGATAATGGCAATATTGAATACAAGGGTCGTGCCGATGAGGAATCCCAGGAAGTGGCAATGGATAATATCATCGAATTTTTAAACCAGCAGAATTAGCACTATGACATTCCGGTTCCGACATGGCTTAACAGGATTATTTTTCGGTGTATATGCAAGCTTATCATTGGCCAGTACACCGATTAATGATCCTGAATTGCGTCAACGTCTGATCGAGGCCATTAATACTGCCAGCAGTTTTCAGGATCGGTATGAAGCAGAGGTCTGGTTACTGGATATGTCCACCCGCCTGAAACCTTATATCCAGAATGATCGGGAGCGACTGCAGTTACTGAAAAATATCCACCATGAAGCCAGTCAGGCAGAACTGCAACCGGAACTGGTACTGGCAGTAATCGATATTGAAAGCCGTTTTGATCGTTTTGCAGTTTCCCGTGCCGGAGCTCTGGGACTGATGCAGATTATGCCTTTCTGGCTTAATGAAATTGGTCACCCGAATGATAATTTACTGGAAATAAACACCAATCTCCGAATGGGCTGCACCATACTCAAATATTATCTGGAGAAGGAAAGTGGCGACTTACGGCGTGCCCTGGCGCGCTACAATGGCAGCCTGGGCTCCACGGTGTATCCTGATAAAATACTGGAAACCCTGCGTATGCGCTGGTTTAGAAACTGATGAACGAAACCATTAACATCTTTAACAGCATTCAGGATGAAGCAGGAAAGAAAGTTTTGACCCAGGCTCGCGAAGTTCGTATCCCTGCCCATACCACTGTATTCCGTCAGGGTGAAAGTTGTGAAAATTACCTGCTGGTGCTTGACGGTTCCGTTAAAGTGTTTACTCGAAGCGAGAATGGTCGCGAAGTTGTATTGTACCGCGTACTCGGCGGTGAATCCTGCACCTTAACAACAGCCTGTTTATTTTCCCATAACACCTACCCGGCGGAAGGCTATACCGAAACGGACACCAAAGCCCTGGTCATTCCCATGAAATCATTTAACGATGGACTGCAACACTCCAGTGATTTTCGTCAGATGGTGTTTGATGCCTATAGCCAGAGGTTAACTGAAATCATCAATCTGGTTGAACAAATCAGTTTTGGACGTATTGATGTTCGACTGGCCAAGGCATTGCTGGCGCATATCGTTGGAGATATGACCATTCATATCACCCATCAATCACTGGCTACCGAACTGGGCAGTGCCCGAGAAGTAATCAGTCGACAGCTCAAGGAATTTGAACGCCATCAATGGGTAATACTGCACCGGGGCAGTATAGAAATACTCAACTCTGGGGCACTGGAAAAACTGGCACAGTCCAATCTTATTTAACTGATACCAGTAGCCCAGCCACGTAGCATATCAATCCAGAATAACTACCACCAATAACCGGACCATGCATACGGTAAAACCTTAATCAAAACCAAATGTGACATTATCACTGATTGGACATCAGCAAGAGTGGACAATAACAATCAGATTTCAGTTTGAACTTTGTTATTGAAACAAGAATCGAAAAACACAATAAGCTCTTTTGAGCATCCTCAACACTGGAGAAAACCATGAAAAATGTAGGCAAAGCTGATCAAATCATTCGTATCGTAGCCGGTCTGATATTACTCAGCCTGGTATTCATAGGTCCTAAAACCCTGTGGGGATTAATTGGACTCGTGCCACTAGTCACTGGCCTTTTTGGTTTCTGCCCGGCCTATAAACTACTGGGGATGAACACCTGTCCAGTATCGGATAAATAGCGCTATCTCCTGGCTAGAGGTATTCGCCTCTAGCCAAAAAGATTGCTACCCAGAAAATGAGG
This sequence comes from uncultured Gammaproteobacteria bacterium, assembly GCA_965368175.1. GTDB lineage: Bacteria > Pseudomonadota > Gammaproteobacteria > SZUA-229 > SZUA-229 > CBDULX01. The sequence continues at coordinate 29,750 of CBDULX010000009.1, forward strand.
GTAATCCTCGGCACTTACAATATGTGTGCCATCACAGTTGAACTGCATTCGAATGGCGTCCTGAATAATACTGATACTGATGTTGCGTAAATAAAAATCCGGTATATTTCTTAATGGAGTAAGATTTCTCAGTATATTACTAATATCATCTGCCGCTACCGGTTTCCATTGACTGCGTGATTTGTGAAAAATATTTATCCAGTGCGAGGGTAACTGATTAAAGTGTGGTTCCTCTGCAATAAACCGATAAATCCCACTGATCATTTTGAATTTTTCCTGGTAGGAAATTTCCGGAAAATGACGATGGATATAGGAACGTTGAATTAGTTTATCTGCCGCATGCACTTCTTCAGCGAACGGATCAAATACTGAACTGGTACGAATCTCACCACTGTTAAAACCTACATAAACTTTATAGACACTGCGTTGCAGCAACAGCTCTTCCAGTACCGGCTCCAGCTCACTAAACACTTTATCCACTATACTCTCGTACCTGGCACGATAAAAAGCTGTCTCTCGTATGGATGGATCACCCTTAATACTTATCTGTAATTTATTACCACGAACACCCGTCGTATTGACCAGGTTTTCCCTGAGCACCAGTTCCTCATTACGCTGGCTGAGTATGGAATATAATTTATCCGATATATCCGTACTCTGTTGCACCAGATTTATAAAAGTCTCCTTATCCACACTATAGACCACCGCGTCTTCCAGGGTCATGACCGATGCGGTTCTTTTATCCTGATTAAAGATAGCGGTTTCACCGAAGTAATCTCCCGGCCCTAGCACGCAAAGCTCTTCCCTTTGACCATGCTGATCGAAGTAAATGGATACCCGACCGGAATCAATAATGTAAAAAGCATCCACATTATCACCTTCGGCAAAAATCAGGGCTTTCGCCGGAAAAGACTGTCTAATGGCGTGCTGTTTGAGAAATTGAATATGCTGTTGTGAAAGCTTATGTATGAAGGAGGGAGTATGATTCATACCTGTTCGCCCATTATATCCATGACAGGCGAACATAACATCCATGCTTATTTACAATTGTGAGCCAGTCTAACAGTCTGAAAAAAAATCACTGGACAACTCACCGATAGCTCCATGAAACTACTGCTTAAATATGGGCCCAAAAAAATAAGAGTTACTCAAGCTAGCCTAACCAATGGGTGGGGGTGCGACTCGTAATACCTCCTCTACC
>CBDULX010000010.1:0-30841 GCA_965368175.1 uncultured Gammaproteobacteria bacterium
CCAGTGTTTCCCTTCCTGTTCAGTCTTTAGCTGAGCAATTACCCACTGTTATTGTTAGCGCAGCCAGAACCGAACAGTCAACGGTGACTGTTCCTGCAGCTATTAATATTATTACTCAAGATCAAATTGAGGCCAGCGGTGCCAGTAATGTCTCTGAAGTCTTGAGGAATCAGGGGGGTATTTATCTGACTGACTTATATGGTACGGGCACTCATTCCAAGGTGGCGATGAGAGGTTTTAGCAGTGAATCCGCCGTAAGTAATACATTAGTGATTGTCGATGGTCGTCGCTTGAACAATATTGATATATCTGCGCCCGACCTGAACAGCATATCGATTAAAGATATTGAACGCATTGAAATTATCCAGGGTAGTGCCGGCACTTTGTATGGCGATCAGGCAGTCGGTGGTGTGATTAATATCATCACTAAAACTCCAGAAAAAGTCAGAAAGGAAATAGAATTATATGTCGGTAGTTATGATCGTCGGCGTGTGACAGCCAAAATTGAAGATAAGTTATCTGAAAAAATTAGTTATCGATTAACAGGTGATTATCTGGAATCTGATAATTATCGTGATCATAATGCTCAGGAAAACTTCGATGTATTTGGACGGCTGAATTATCAGTTAGATGATGGTCAGCTGTTTATGGAAGCGCAAAGAGTTAAGGCGGATTTAGAGCTGCCTGGAGCCTTGTCTCAAGCTGAACTTGATCAAAATAGACGACAGTCAAGTTTTTTTGACCTGGATTTCAGTGATTCTGAGACCGAAGTGTTGAGATTCGGTTTACGTAAAACACTTGTAGAAGATTGGTTGGCCGAAGTTGAGTTGACTGTTCGAGATCAGGCCATTGAGTCTGTCTTATGGGGCGGGGCGTCCCAGATAAAAAATGAGCAAATTGAATTTACACCAAGGATAGTGGGAGTGTATCCCTTGCAATATGGTGATTTGACTATGACCATTGGCGCAGATTTATTAACTACTGATTATGCTTATGATTCTGCTTCTCGCGTGGTCACGGATGAACAGCAACAACAGGCATTTTATGCTCAACTCGTGTGGCCAATTGTTGATAGAATAAGTATCACGCTTGGTGGACGCCATGCAGTGATTGAGAATGATGTTGTTTCGAGCACTAAAACAGGGGTTGTGGACGATAGTGCTACTGTTTATGAATATGGTTTTTCTTACTCGCCGAACAAGAGCTTGCGTTTGTTTGCCCGTGTGGATGAGAATTTCCGCTTCGCCAAAGTGGATGAATTAACGTATACCTCTCCGGGCGAAGAGCTGGAAACTCAGACGGGGAAATCGAATGAATTGGGTATAGAATTAAAACAGTCTGATTATTCTATTAGAGCAGTTTTTTTCCGTATGAATCTTAAAGATGAAATTGCATATGACTCGACAGCACCTACTCCTGTCGGTGGACTTAATCCAGGTGCGAATGTAAATTTTGATCCAACTACCCATGATGGTTTGATTGTCGATGGCTCTTATCAATTGACTCAGTCACTCGGATTGAATGGTAGTTTTACTTATAATGATGCTGTGTTCGATTCAGGAGTGTATAAGGGCAACAGCATATCCGGCGTGCCGGAGAAGTCATTACTATTGAATGTTGATTTTAATAGAGATAAAAACTGGCGTTATTATCTTGAGTGGGCATACACGGGTGAGCTTTATGTTTCTGGAGATAATGATAATCTTCAGGCCAGGCAATCCAATTATAGTGTGGTGAATGCCAGTATTAATTACGATCAAAAAGCCTGGCATTTATCGGCAAGAATCAATAACTTGATGAATAAGGAATATAGTGAGTTCTCTGTCACTTATCCCCCTGTTTATTATTATCCATCTCCTGAACGTAACTTCTGGTTAAGCGCAGCTTATCGCTTTTAATATCAATGAATCTATCAAAACATAAACTGACGATTGCACTGGTTCTGTCCGGACTGGTGCATGGTCTGTTAATGTTCGGTAGTGTTAATAATGAGCGATTCATTCAGTCTACTGAAACACAGATCGATTCGTTATATCTTGAGTTGTCGAGCCAACTGGCTGCAAGTCGTAGTAAGCAGGTAGACATAGCGGTAGATGAAAATCATGAAAAGTTGTTGGCGACGCAGCATAAAGCAGCTGAACAAACAAAGCTGAATCAAGCTGAGGAAAAGCAAATATCTACGGAGCCAGCTCAGGCTGAGCAACTATCAAATTCTGCTACCGCCCAGGAACAACAGAAGAAACAGCTGAGCAGGCCAGTGGAAAATCAAGATGCTTTAATGCAGCTGGTTTACCAGGCCATCAGTGAACATAAACATTATCCCTACATGGCCCGTCGATTGGGACAGCAGGGTAAGGTGACCTTGAATTTTGTGATGCATCCCGATGGTCAGGTGACGGATGTGGTGGTGAGAGAATCCAGTCGTTATACAGTGCTTGACCGGGCAGCAGAGGAAGCCGTGGTCGCTATTTCGCCCTTTGCCATGGCAGCTGAATATCTTACCTATGAAAAGGTATTCGATATTGCGGTTGATTTTAGATTGAATTGATTAATCTGGAATAAATAGTGTTTGATGATCAACTGTAAGTTTCCTGATTGGGTGACAAAACACTTTTTCCAGATTGTCTTCAGTCAACATTTCTTCACGGGGACCGGCCAGATAGTCACCATCACCCAGTAGCAGCAAGACATGATTACAATGCCTGGTGGCCAGATTAATATCGTGCAGAGTCATCATCAACATTCGGTGGTTTTCCTGTGCAAAATTGCACAGCCAGGTTAGCAGCATGCTTTGATGATGCAGGTCGAGATGGCTATTGGGTTCATCCAGTAGAAAAATATCCGGGTTCTGGGTAATTAATGTGGCAATGGATACTCGCTGGCGTTCACCACCGGATAACTGGTTCACCGGTCGATGTTTAAGCTCTTGCATATCTACAGTGAGTAAAGCCTGTTCAGCAAGTTCATAGTCCTGGGTACTTTCCCATTGCATGGCCGGGATATGGGGATGGCGACCGGTGATAACGGTTTCCAGTACGCTGGATGGGAAAGGATCTTCGATGTGTTGCAGCAGTAATCCAATTTTCTGTGCGATTTGTTTGCGAGTGAATTCGCTGAGTTTGTTATCAGCAATATAGATGTTACCGGCATCAGCTTCGCGCAATCCAGCCAGGGTATGCAGCAAGGTGGTTTTACCAACGCCATTTCGGCCCAGAATACCCCAAATCTCACCTGGTTTGAGTTGTAAGTTTAACTGCTGGCAAATGGTCTTATTGCCAATACTTACGGTCAGTTGTTGAGTGCTGAGTTCAGTCATGCACTCACCTGACGGCTGAAGTTACGGTTAAGTAAAAACAGGAAAAAGGGTACACCGATAAATGCAGTGATGACGCCCACCGGCAATTGCTGGGGTGCGATAATAGTACGGGCCAGGGTATCGGAAATGACCAGCAGACTGCCACCCAGTAGTATGGAGGATGGTACCAGCAAGCGATGATCGCTGCCGGAAATCAGCCTGAGCATGTGTGGCACGATGAGGCCAACAAAACCAACACTGCCTGCCTGTACGACGGCAAATGCGGTGAGAGCCGAGGCCAGTAAAAACAGGCTGATGCGCATAGGTTTAACCGATACACCCAGAGCACCGGCCTGCAACTCACCACGGGCAAGAATATTGAGCTGACGAGCTATGACGAAGCAGATACTGCCTCCCACGATCAATACAACCAGGCTGGATATATGGGCCGACGAACCGCTAATGTCCCCCATAATCCAGAACAGCATGCTTTTTAAGGGTTTGTCCGGACTGATGGAAAGGATGAAATTAATTATGGCACCCCAGCCTGCGGCAATCACCACACCGGTGAGTAACAACCGAGTGGGTTGCCAGCTACCCTGGCCATGGGCCAGGCTGAACACCAGCAGTATCGAGATTAAGGCACCACCGAAGGCGCTGATGGATAGCCAGCTGGCCGTGAGCCCCAGGAACATGGCACTTAATGCAGCCACAGATGCACCCCCGGATACGCCAAGTATGTAGGGATCTGCCAGTGGATTGCGCAGTAGTACCTGCATCAACACTCCGGCCAGTGACAACATGGCTCCGGTGATAAATGCGACATAAGCACGAGGTGCGCGCAATTCCCAGACCAGGGTATGGGCAATACTGTGTTCGCTGGACAAAAAAGCATCAGACAGCTGTACTATTGAGAGCTGGTAACTGCCTACGGAGAATGCCAGAATAAAACTTAGCATGCTCAGGATTATCAGCAGTACAAGTAGTGGGGTAGGTCTGAGCATAATTAGGGAGTCTCTGATCAAGTATATGATGGTTTCTGCGTGACCTGAAGCGTGCAGTTGCAAGGCGCAAAGCGCCATTAATGGCCTTAGTCCTTAACAAGCCTGTAAGCCAGAAGCATCAGATACTTGATCAGAGGCTCCTTTGTATAAGAGTAATTTACGCCGCTTCATTATAAGCGACTAACCAGTTGAGTAAACAATTCGGAAAATAATTATGGGTAATCGGTTATCAAAAATTTACACTCGCACCGGAGATAAAGGTAGCACTGGCATGGGCGATGGCAGTCGTGTGGAAAAAGACAGTGCACGGGTGGCGGCTATGGGTGATGTGGATGAACTCAATTCAGTGCTGGGTATGGTGATATGTAAATGCAGGCCGGGAGAAGTAAAAGAAACCTTGATTACCATCCAGCATGATCTGTTTAATCTCGGTGGCCAGCTCACCATGCCCGACTATGCAGTGATTACCGAGCAACGCGTGCAATGGCTGGAACAGACATTAGATGAAATGAATGCGGATTTGCCTCCTTTGAAAGAATTTATTTTACCCGGAGGTGGTGAAGCAGCCACGGTCTGTCATCTGGCTCGAACCGTGTGTCGACGTGCAGAGCGCACATTAGTGGCTCTGTCCCGGGAATATGAATTCAGTAAGAACATTAATGCATACATTAATCGATTGTCCGATTTACTGTTTGTGGCGTCGCGGGTATTGAGTCGCATTGATGGTGAAGCTGAAGTTTACTGGCAGTCTGAACGTATTCAGGCCTTGCAGGGTACAGAGTAATACAGTAAGAAGAACATAATATGCGCATAGGTATAGATCTCGGTGGCACTAAAATTGAAGCCATAGCCCTGGATGAGCAGGGAAATGAGCTAGCCCGAAAACGGGTGGCGACCCCATCCGATGATTACCATAAAATCCTCAATACCATTAAACAACTGGTGGATGTACTGGAAGCCGAAACAGGCTGTAAAGGGCAGGTGGGTATAGGCACACCCGGTGCTCTGTCACCGGCCACCGGCCTGCTCAGAAATTCCAATACGGTCTGTATGAATTACATGCCGGTAAAGCAGGACCTGGAAACGCTACTTAATCGTTCGATTAAAATGGGCAATGATGCCAACTGTTTTGCCCTGTCTGAAGCTGTGGATGGTGCAGCTGCCGGAGCCGATGTGGTGTTTGGGGTGATTGTCGGTACCGGCACTGGCGGCGGTGTGGTGGTGCATGGCAAAGTGCTCACCGGGCCCAATGCCATTGCCGGTGAATGGGGGCACAATGCTTTGCCCTGGCCGGAGGATGACGAACGTCCCGGTCCAAAATGTTACTGTGGCAAACTGGGCTGCGTGGAGACCTTCATATCCGGGCCAGGCATGATGCATGATCATTTGTCGCATACGGGACAAAAGCTAACGACACGGGAAATTGTCAGGCAGTCCGAACAGGGTGACATGGCTGCAGAGCAAACCCTGATACGATATGAAAACCGCATGGCACGCAGCCTGGCCCATGTTATCAATATTCTCGATCCTGATGTCATTGTACTGGGCGGCGGTATGTCAAACATTCAGCGCATTTATCAGAATCTGCCGGCCATCTGGGGTGACTATGTGTTTTCAGACAAGGTGTTTACACGGCTGGTGGCGCCCAGGTTTGGTGACTCCAGCGGTGTCCGGGGTGCGGCATGGCTGTGAATGTATATAGAGTTCAGAATAAATATTTAAATTAAATAAATCAGGTATAAGGAAATTAAATGTCAGATTCAAATATAGAAAACAGTGAGCAGGAGAATCAACCATCATCCAGTTCTGCTAAAGGACTGCTTGCGACCATAAATAACTGGCGAAAAAATAATAAATGGAAATTTCGAGGACTGTTGCTGGTCGTCATTGTCATGTTTGTCTGGTATCTGAATTTACCCGAACCGAATACGATTAAAGTGTATTTGAATGCACCGGGAGTGACTGACTTAACTGTTGAGAAGCCGGTTCCCGATCCAGTGGTAATAGAGTTTGGCGATTCTGCTGCTGCCCTGGCGGATATTGATAAGGTGATTAACAGCGGTATTCAACTATCTCCGGCTACAACCGGTGAATGGCGTTGGCAGTCCGACAGGCGCCTGGTGTTCACGCCCGGCGAAGACTGGAAAGTAAAAACGGCCTATTCCATATCATTGTCGAAAAACCTGTTTCCCACCCATGTGTTGCTGGACCAGTATAAGCTTTCTTTCAAGACGGCCAGTTTCACTGGTGAACTGGTGCATACCGAGTTTTATCAGGACCCGTCTCAACCTAAACTGAAAAAACTGGTTTCCACTGTGCGCTTCTCTCACATAGTGGATCAGAAAGAATTCAAATCCCGGGTCAGTTTGATCATGAAAAATGCCGATCAGCGGGTAAAGGATGAAGGCAAAGCATATCCTTTTAATGTTAGTTTTAACAAAGCAGGCTATGAAGCCTACATCCATTCCGATCCAATCAGCATGCCTCTCAAGGATCAGTTATTAGTATTGACGATCGATGATTCTGTTCGTTCCGCCGAGGGAGGAGTGACCATTTCAGATGATCTGGTTGCTTCGGTGTCGGTACCGGGTATGTACAGTTTTTTCCGGGTCTCTTCGTCTCAGGTAACACTGGTGCGAGATGAGCACAATGACCCGGAGCAGGTTCTCATAATAGAAACCACGGATGGTGTACAGGAAAATATTCTACAGCAGAGTCTCCAGGTATATCTGTTACCGAATGATCGACCTGCCGATAAGTCTCGCAAACTGGCGAAAAATTATTACTGGAATCGAACTGAAGAAATAGGGCCGGATATTCTTAAATTATCTGAACAGCTTGAACTTATTCACCTGGATGCCGACCGTGAGTTTGCAACACAGCATAGTTTTAAACTGGAGGTGCCGCCTCAGCGCCATATCTATGTAAAAGTAAACAAAGGAATCGAATCTGCTGGCGGTTATATTCTTGCAGAAACTTATGATGGTATTAATCGAATTCCTGAGTACCAGAGTGAAATAGAAATCATGGGTGAAGGCTCTGTATTGAGTCTGGCAGGAGATAAGAAGTTATCGGTGGTGTCTCGCGGGAATCAGGCGCTGGTATTTGAAGTTGGTTACGTGTTGCCGTCTCAGGTCCAGCATCTGGTTTCACAAACCAGTGGTCAGTTTCAGAATCCTCAATTTAGTCATTATCAGTTTGATGAAGATAATATTACCCAGCGCTTTCATGAGGTTCGGAATTTACCCGCAGTGGCCCCAGGAAAGAGCCAGTTCACATCATTTGACTTCTCACGCTATCTGAACAGTATCGAAGTCAAAAACCGCAGTGGAGTATTTTTGTTAACCATCAGCGGCTGGGATTATGCGAATAAACGTAAAACAGGCGTGAGCACTCGGCGACTCATTTTAATGACGGATCTGGGCATGCTGGTTAAGAAAAACTCAGATCGCAGTCGTGATTTGTTTTTGATGTCAATAAAAAAAGGTGAACCCGTTTCAGGTGCCGGTGTTTCAGTGCTGGGTAAAAATGGCCTGGCAATATACCAGACGAATACTGACGGTTCGGGTGCTGCTCAAATTCCCGACCTGAAAGAATTTACTCATGACCGGACACCAACGGTTATCTATATAACAGATAATAATGATATTAGTTTTATTCCTTATGATCGTTACGACCGGCAGCTTGATTTATCTCGTTTTGATATTGGCGGCATGCGCCAGCATGGAAATCAGGATGCTTTGTCAGCGTATCTTTTCTCTGATCGGGGTATCTATAGACCGGGTGATCGTTTCAATATCGGCATCATTGTTAAGTCTTCGGACTGGTCAGGGAATTTGAGTAATATTCCCTTACAGGCCGTGATTACAGATCCCAGGGGCCTGGTGATAAAGGATACACAGTTCGCCCTGTCTGAAGCTGGATTTGAAACGCTCAGCTATGATACCCGCGACAGTTCACCCACTGGCGAATATGAAATTCGCCTGTATCTGGTTAAGGATGAGTATGATCGTAACCTGTTAGGTTCTACTTCTATAAAGCTGGAAGAATTCCTGCCTGACCGCATGAAAATCTCATCACGATTTTCACAGGAACGGGCCATGGGCTGGGTGCATCCCAAAGATCTGACAGCACGGGTTAGTCTGAAAAATCTCTACGGCACTGCAGCGACGGATCGGCGAGTCAGTGCCAGTATGACCCTGTCACCCTACAATCCTGTATTCAGTAAATACAGTGCATTTCGATTTTATGATCCATTAAAAGCTGACAAAGGGTTTACCGAGCGCTTGCAGGAAACCACCACAGATCAGCAGGGCGAGGCAGAGATCGTCCTGGACCTGGAGCGTTTTGCCAGTGCTTCCTATAATGTCAGTTTGCAGGTTAATGGGTTTGAAGCGGAAGGTGGCCGCAGTGTGTCAACAGAACGTAGTGTACTGGTGTCTGCAAGAGAATTTCTGGTGGGTTACAAGGCAGATGGCAAGCTGGATTATGTGGGTAAAGACAGTAAAAGACAGTTGCGGTTCATTGCTATTGATCCTGCCCTGGAGCTGACCCATGCCGAAGGCCTTAAGCTCGAATTGATTGAGCAGCGTTATATTTCAGCGCTGGTTAAACAGGATAATGGCACGTTTAAATATCAGTCTGTGCTAAAAGAAAAATCGATGGCTGAGGAGCCTCTGAAAATAAGTGACCAGGGTCTGGATTATGCATTACCAACTGAGACTCCTGGAGATTATGTCCTCAGGATTAAAGATAGTTCGGGTATGGAACTTAATCGAGTTAAATTCAGTATTGCTGGTGAAGCCAACCTGGCACGTAATCTTGAAAAAAATGCTGAGCTTCAGATTAAGCTGAATAAATCGGATTACACGCCGGGTGAGATGATTGACGTCAGTATTCGCGCCCCATATATCGGAGCCGGTCTGATTACCATCGAACGAGATAAGGTGTACAGCTACAAGTGGTTTAAAACGAATTCCACCAGTTCGATCCAGTCCATAAAATTGCCTTCGGGGATCGAAGGTAATGCCTATGTTAATGTCAGTTTTGTTCGTGATACTGGCTCAGCAGAAATCTACATGAGTCCACTGAGTTATGGTGTTGCAGCTTTCACAGTCAGTCGAGATGCAAGGAAAAATAAAGTATCGCTGGAAGTGCCTTATCTGATTCGCCCCGGTGAACCGGTGGAGATTAAATACACAACTCAATACCCGGGTAAGGTAGTTGTCTTTGCGGTGGATGAAGGGATTTTGCAGGTGGCCAGTTACACCACGCCGAATCCGCTTAACCACTTTTTTCGCAAACGGGCACTGGAAGTAGAAACGGCGCAGATATTAGACCAGATACTGCCTGAGTATTCAGTGGTGCGAGAAATTGCTGCTGCCGGTGGCGGTATGTATGAAGCAGATAGCAGTAATCTTAATCCGTTCAAGCGACGAACTCAGAAGCCCGTAGTCTACTGGTCCGGGATTATTGATAGTGATGGGAAAGGCGGCAGTCTGAGGTATACGGTGCCGGATTACTACAATGGAACCTTACGTTTCATGGCGGTGGTGGTGTCCGCAGATACCATGGGTGCCACGGAGCAAAAATCACTGGCTCGTGGGCACTTTGTACTGAGTCCTAATGTGCCAACATTTGTCGCACCAGGTGATGAATTTAGTATCAGTCTGAATGTGGCGAATAATGTCGAGGGCTCGGGTAAAGGGGCTAAAGTCAAAGTTGAACTGCAAACTTCAGATCAGCTTGAACTTGTGAAGCCATCTGAAACAGAGCTGATGATCGACGAAGGCCGTGAAAAGTCTGTGCGATTCAATCTCAGGGCCAGAGCAGGACAACTGGGCTCGGCTAATTTGAAATTTTCCGCATCGACCTCGGGTAAATCGGCTTCAGCATCGGTAGATCTGAGTGTGCGACCGGCCATACCTCGTATGGTTGATGTGAAAGGCAGCTATGTGCAGCAGCAATCGGTCGATGTAAAACTGGCCCGTGACATGTTTGCAGAATTCAGAACACGTGAGTTGATGGTGTCAGCAACGCCCATGGGAATAGCCAGTGGGTTGATTCGCTATCTGGATGATTATCCCTATTTGTGTACCGAACAACTGGTGAGTAAGGTGTTTCCTCTGGTTGCATTGAAAGACCATGCTGAGTTTGCTATCGATCGAGAAAAAGCTCAGTCAGGCATAGACTCACTGGTGGATATACTGCGTTCACGTCAGAATGCAGAAGGGGCATTCGGATTCTGGGCGGCCAATTCACATGTGTCGCCTATACAAAGTCTGTACACCCTGCATTTTTTACGCAGCGCTCAGGAGCATGGTTTTGTCATTCCACAATCGATGATTATTCGTAGTCTGGAATATGCCAGGACAATGGCGCAGATTGATATCGATAATATCAATGATGCACGTGTTCGTGCTTATGCCATTTATCTCCTGACCGACAGTGGAGAAGTCACCACGCGTTATCTTAATGAATTGAATGAACAGATGGACAAGTTCTACAAAAATAAATGGCAACAGGAAATCAGTCGAGCATATATGGCGGCTGCATTCAAATTATTGCAACTGGATAATGAAGCCCAGGCATTAATTGAAGATATGAAACTGGGTGTGAAGGTAGAAACCGATTATGCGGTATTTTATGACGGATTGAGCCGAGATGCACAATTGCTCTATATTTTATCCCGGCATTTTCCAGAACGACTTCAGGGTATTGATGGCAAGGTATTAAATGCAATCGTTGATCCTGTGAACGAGGGTTATTTCAACACACTGTCATCCTCTTACAGCATACTGGCACTGTCAGCCTATGCTAAACGAGCGGGCCAGGCAGAGGATTTAATGCTGACTATTCAGGGCATCGATGCTGGTGGTAAGGCCACATCGATTGAATTACCCAAAGCACTGTACGCAAAATTTGATGTGGATGAGCAGCACGTCAAACTGAAACTGAATGCTTCAGCGGGTGAACAGCCGGTTTTCTATCAATTGACACAAGCAGGGTTTGATCGGGCGTTACCGGCCAGTCCCATACAGCAGGGGATAGAAATTCATCGAGAATATCGCGATAGCCAGGGACAGATTGTAAACAGGATTAAAATGGGCGAAGAGATGGAAGTTCGCTTACAGGTCCGTTCGGTGGATGGCGCTTATCATTACAATGTTGCAATCGTCGATCTGTTGCCTGGAGGATTTGAGCTAGTGCTGGATAGCACACGCGCACAAGCTAACCAATGGGTGGCTGATTATATGGATCTACGTGAAGATCGGATTGTGCTGTATGGCACTCTGGGTAAAGAAGCACAGTCATTGAATTATCGTATAAAGGCGACTAACCGGGGGCAATATGTGGTTGCTCCGCCCTATGCCGAGAGCATGTATAACCGAAAAATTCGTTATCGTGGGCTGGGATCACGCATCGAGGTTGAATAAGGCGCTATGTTTAACTGGATAGCTCACCGATGGCGATGGTTGGTCGTCATCGGTGTGTTTGTTTTAAGTCTGTTAATCGGTATACCTAAGCCCGGTCTTTATGATAACAAGCCAGTATCTCAGGCCGTGTATGACCGTCATCATCAACTGCTGCGTCTTACCCTGTCCAGTGATGAAAAATATCGGCTGCGTGTTGCCCTGAAAGATATTGCACCGGTACTTCAGAAAGCCACCTTGCTGTATGAAGACCGATATTTTTATCAGCATTATGGTACTAATCCGGTGGCCCTGTTAAAAGCGGCATGGATGACCTATATAACCGGTTCGGTACGAGTCGGGGCTTCAACCATTAGCATGCAACTGGCCAGATTGAGATTCGGTCTTCATACCCAGAGTATTATCGGGAAGCTGGTCCAGATAGTCCGGGCTCTGCAACTGGAATGGCACTATAGCAAGGATCAGATTCTTGAGGCCTATTTAAATCTGGCGCCCTATGGTGGCAATATTGAAGGTATTGCTGCAGCCAGTTTGATTTATTTTAATAAAAACGCCGATAAACTCAGTTTGCATGAAGCCTTAACCCTGGCGGTCATTCCTCAGAGTCCTGTGTATCGTAGCCTTGACAGGGGTAGTAATAATTTTGGTTTAATTCGGGCAAGGGATGAGTTGATTGAACGCTGGCTCGAGGCTTATCCTGAGACACAGCAACAGGCCGCCACATTCAAGTTACCGCTGCAGGCCCGAAGTCGTAAACAGATGCCTTTCTATGCGCCGCATTTTGTAAATGCCTACCTGCAAGCTACCTCACAGCAGGAGAATTATTCAAGCCTGGATTTAGGCTTACAGCAGTTAGTGGAGCGAACCATTCATCAATATGTAGAAGCAAGACAATCTGACGGTATATACAATGCTACAGCACTGCTGGTGGATTATCGTGATATGTCTATCAGAGCGATGGTAGGCTCAGCGGATTTTTTTAATACCGATATCCATGGCCAGGTTAACGGCGCTCTGGCCCTGAGATCTCCCGGTTCGACACTGAAGCCGTTTATTTATGCTCTGGGCCTGGAGCAGGGATTGATTCATACCCAGTCCATGCTCAAGGATGCTCCCAGCAGTTTTGGTGCCTATAACCCAGAAAATTATGACCAGGATTTCAGTGGCCCTGTATCGGTGACCCAGGCCCTGGTAAAAAGCCGTAATATTCCTGCCGTGAGCATAGCTTCAAAATTACAATCACCAGACCTGTACGATTTTTTAAACCTGGCCGATGTGGATTTACCAGAACCCAGACAACATTATGGTTTATCTCTGGTACTGGGTGGTGCTGAGGTATCCATGCAATCACTGGTTAAGTTGTATGCCATGCTGGCCAATAAAGGCCAGTTGAGATCCTTACAATGGAGCATGGAAGCGCATGAGCCTGGGCGACGTCAGCTTTTATCGGAACAGGCGAGCTACCTGAGCCTGAAAATGCTGGGGGAAAATCCACGGCCTAAACAAAGTCTGCATAAAGCCTGGTTAAAAAGCTCAATGCCGGTGTACTGGAAAACAGGTACCTCCTATGGTTACAGAGATGCCTGGAGTGTAGGCGTATTTGGGCCCTATGTACTGGCCATATGGGTGGGTAACTTCCAGGGGGATGGCAACCCTGCTTTAGTCGGGCGCAGGGCTGCCGCACCAATTTTTTTTCGTATCGTTGATGCCATCCGGGCACAATCGCCCGCTATTCAACAAGTAAGAATCTATGCACCGGACAGTGTGAAACAGGTTAAGGTGTGTCATCTGTCAGGTGATATTGCTAGCGATCACTGCCTGATTAAACAAAGTGCTGGATTCATACCCGGTGTGTCTCCGATTAAAAAATGCATAATCCACAGAAAAATACATATCGATAAACTCAGTGGTTTAAGGGCCTGCAAAGAAGGACCAAATACACAGTCACAGGTGTATGAGTTCTGGCCATCCGATCTACTGGCCGTATTTCGGGATGCCGGGATTGCTCGTAAATTACCACCTCCATATTTACCTGAGTGTGAACAGCAGTCTTACACAGCTGCTGGTCTGAAGCCCTCCATCAACTCACCACTGAAAAAAGTCAGTTATATTATTAGAGCTAATCAACAGCATGATCAAACCATAGCTTTTAGTGCAACCACCGATGCAGATGTGCGTCGTCTTTACTGGTTTGTAAATGAAAGTTATGCAGGACAGGTTCTAGCTGAGAAACCGCTATACTGGCCAAGCCGCCCAGGTAAGTTTATGGTCAGGGTCATTGATGACCATGGCCGTTCAGATTCAAGGGAGCTTAATGTGGCGGTGGGGAAATGAGGTTCCCCAGGTTGAAATTTTATTGCTTTTATCTGGCATACTCATGAGGATAGTGGCTTTCTCTGGTTATTTATCCTGTTCCGGTAACAGGTGATATATAGCAACCTGATTGCGTCCGTGTTCTTTTGCGTAGTAAAGGGATTTATCTGAGCATTCCAGCCATTCCTGGTAAGAGTTTATCTCGTCATTAACTTCGGCAATACCCAGACTGACGGTATATTTAATAGTCTGACCCTCATACTCAATGCTACAGGCTTCTATTGTTTCTCTCAGTCGTTCAGCAAATATCTTCGCATTTTCTGCCCGGGTATCCACCAGAATCACAGTGAATTCTTCACCACCATAACGACCTGCAATGTCGGTGGTACGCATGTTATCTCGTAGCATACGAGCAGTTTCACGGATGACTTCATCACCTGCCTGATGACCATAGGTGTCATTAACTTTTTTGAAATGATCAATGTCGAAAATAACCAGTGATGAGATCTGACCGGTGCGTTTAATACGTCTAAATTCATTGTTCAGGCATTCTTCCCAGTAACCGCGATTGTTTAACTGAGTGAGCATATCGGTTCTACTAAGTCCCTCAAGTTGCGTATTGGCTGTTTGTAACTGTTGTTTACTCACAGCCATATCGGTAACGTCGTATATGATAATGCCTACATGATTAACCTGGCTATCTGCAGATTGTAATGGAATCAGTGTGATATTCTGGAACATAAAATCAGAGGCGCCGGTAATCGGGCGGTTGTTCTTGAACTTGAATAGATAGGGACGTTGTTCCCAGGTAGTAAACGCCCGATTGTTGAGCAGGAATACCGAGTCAATTTTTCGCTGGAACCATTTTTGAGGGATATCCTGGAATGCCTCGAAGATATTTTCGCCGATGGTGCTAGAAGCAGACAGGCTACCATGGTTCTGCATAAAACTGTTCCAGGTCTGGATTTTATACTCACGATCCAGGATAACCAGGCCGACGTCTATGTTCTGTAACATATCCATCAGCCAGTGCAGGTCTTTTACAACATTTTTTAATTCACTCATGATTAATCCAGGATATAGGACATACGGTCATTCATGGGTTTTAAAGAATCTTCGGTAAACAGAATTAACAGATCACACTGAATTTTTTTATTATCAATATTGTAGGGGATCTCGATAGACAGTGTTTTGTTCCAGTGCATGCTGTCCTGTTTTAACAGATCTGCCATTTTGATATGGCGACCAAAGACAACTGGATGACTCTGGCTGAAGGTGACGTCCAGCTGTTGAGTAAAGCCCTTGAGAAAAGCGCCAATCAGTATACTGGAAATGTCCATCAGCAATTCGATTTCAATGGTCTCGTCGATGTCACCTTTGTATTTCATGAGTTCAGCAATATCTTTCAGGTTGGTGTCATTGAATATCATCAAAGCTTCGCCAGATATCCCTGCACCAATAAAACCCTGGCAAATGGCCGATTGTGAATTATTGAATTCGGCCTGGCTGAGTGCCATCTTAAGTTCATTGACTTCAATCATACTGACTTTTGGCACAGATAAAATAACAAACACATCCAGCAGTTTTGCTAACAGGTTTGCTGCCTGCCCCATGGCTACATTGGCCACTTCCTGATAAGCGTCGTAAAGTGATACTTCTATATCGACATGTTTCTTGTGTTTGACAGGGTGATCGTTCGTGGCACTGTATATGCCGTATTTATCAAGAATTCGGGTAATGTGATCGATATCGACCGGCTTTTTGATGAATTCCAGTGCTCCCTGATTGATCACTCGCTGATAAGCTTCAGGCTGGATATGGCCTGAAACCACGATAACCATGGTCGGCAGGTCACTTTCACGAATAGCCGCCAGTACCTCATAACCATCCATTTTCGGCATATTGAGATCAAGAAACATAATCTCCGCCTTACCCTGTCGAATGAGGTCCAGGGCCTCAATTCCATTGCTAGCAAAACTGATGTCCACATCCCAGTCTACGGGCAAGGAACTGGCCATCTGTTTTCTGGCCAGGTTGGAATCATCACAGATTAAAATAGGTAAGGGCATATTATTCAATATAAATGTTTATTTTGTATTATGGTACATTTTTCCTAGTATTGCTGAGTAAGCTGATATAGAACAGGTTCGATTTTTTTACCCATAGAGTGTAATAATTCAATTTCTTTATTCGAAAAATCCTGCTCCCTGACCTGAAAAGATGAGAAGTTTAAAGTACCGTCAATTTGCCCATTGTTATATAAGGGTATGCCCATATATGACTCCAGTTGAACGGCAACATAAATCGGGTGCAGAATCATGGTTGGAATCTTACCGACATGGAGATAACTAACAAAATCTCGGTTGTTAATGACGGCTTCGCAATAAGTGTGTTGTACCTCGAATTCCATGCCAGGTGAAAAAATATCACCCATGGCCGAGTAGACTGCTCGTATAATGTAACGGTTTCCAATTACTTTGCTGATAATGCCTGTTTTCATTTCGAATTGATCACAACCCGCTTTCAAACCCTCAACCAGCCATGATTCGATATCATCTGAGGTGGATTCCAGCCAATTTGCCAGTGACTTCAATGGCATAATCATTTTTCCTGAAACTGATTTATATTTTTCTAGTATAGGTGAGTTTTCTGTAAGTGCTTAAATCAGGCAGGCGATATCCTGCTGTATTGTCGGTATTTCGATGTTGATATTAAGGGCACCCAAAGGGTATAAAGGTGGGCGCTGAAGCACACTTCAGCTCTTTGTGCCTATGCCTTTTTGCAATAAGCGTAAGGCAAACACAAACAGAAAACCTATGAAAATAACTGTAATTGTGAGTGCAGTGCCCAGATCGGTGTCAGATATTCCCAGTAATCCATAACGGAATGAGTTGATCATATACAGAATGGGATTGATCAGGGAGATGTTTTGCCAGAACTCGGGCAGCATTTCTATGGAGTAGAAAATTCCACCGAGATAGGTCAGTGGTGTGAGGACAAAAGTTGGTATGATACTGATGTCATCGAAGCTGTTGGCATATACCGCATTGATAAAACCCGCGATGGAAAAAAGTATGGATGTTAGCAGGAATACCACAACTGTAATTGTGTAGCTGTAAATCTGAATATCCGAGAAAAACATGGCGACAATAGTAACCGCTAAACCCACAATCATGCCGCGGGCAACACCGCCAGCAACGAAGCCTGCCAGTACCAGGTAATTGGGTATAGGTGAAACCAGTAGTTCCTCTACACTCCTGGAGAACTTGGCACTGTAGAAGGAGGACACCACGTTGGAGTAGGCATTGCTGATCACTGCCATCAGAATAAGACCAGGGACGATATAATCCATGTAACGGAAACCGTCTATATCATCGATTTGAGACCCTATTAGATTTCCGAAAATGACAAAATATAAAGCCGTAGTAATGACTGGTGGTAACACTGTCTGTAGCCAGATGCGTATAAAACGCAGAAATTCTTTGATGACGATGGTTTTGAATGCGGTGTATTTTTCGGTCAGTGTCATAGTACTTCTTCTACCGGGCTTTTACTTGAGGTCTGTTTAAGGGTTTCCACCAGGTCTTTATTGTTTCGATGTTTGTCTACCAGATGCATAAATAATTGCTCCAGTCGGTTACTCTTGTTTCGCATACTCAGTACCTGAATGCCGGAAGCGGTTAAAGTTTCAAAAACATGATTGACACTCATCGACTGTTCTATATCCACTTCAAGTGTGTGTTCGTCGATGATGCGGGCATTACAGCCTTCGATACAGGCGAGTGGTGCCGCTAGCGCGTCCTTTAAATAAAATACAAAGGTTTCGGTGTTTAACTGGCGCAGTAAATCGCGCATGCTGGTGTGTTCAATGGTGATGCCATGGTCGATAATGGCAATGTTTTTGCACATACTTTCCGCTTCTTCCAGATAGTGTGTGGTGAGTATTATGGTGGTGCCAGCTTTATTTACCTGGGCCAAAAACTCCCACATCGACCGTCTGATTTCGATATCGACGCCTGCAGTCGGTTCATCCAGTATCAGTAATCTGGGTTCGTGGACAAGTGCCCGGGCGATCATTAGTCGGCGTTTCATGCCGCCGGACAGCTCACGAGCCATAATGTGTCGTTTGTCCCATAGATCTAACTGTTTCAGGTACTTTTCAGCCCGTTCATAGCCCAGCTTGCGATCTATACCATAATAACCGGCCTGGTTGACCAGTATTTCCGCCACCGGTTCGAACTGATTGAAATTAAATTCCTGAGGAACCAGCCCCAGATAGGATTTGGCTCCTGCCGGATCAGTGTCTATATCCCTGTCAAAAATTTGCACTTTACCCGAGGATTTATTCACCAGTCCCGAAATAATTCCAATGGTGGTGGATTTGCCGGCACCATTCGGCCCCAGCAGGGCAAAAAAGTCCCCTTCCTGTATGTCAAGATCTACGCCTTTCAGGGCCTGGGTGCCATTTTTATAGGTTTTCTGCAGATTCTGGATGCTTAGTGCTTTCATTTTTTGTGTTTTGCTGAGTGTAAAATTACTGAATTAGCCCGGGAGTATGCTTACAAGTGATTGATTATACATGAAAATTAGTTTTCATTATAATAAAGGCTGTATTCTTTGCTAACTGGATGCCAATTTCTTTTTCAGCTTCAATTCTCTTCAAATTGACATGAACTTGATATTAATAAAGAAAAATTCCTGTGCAGGGGATAAAATGCTCGAATATGTGTCTTTCAGGTGAGGGTTATGGGAACAAAAGGATCAGTTAATCGACAGCGCATCGTGGAAGCTGCGGACCATCTTTTTTATTCGCGTGGTTACAACCAGACGTCATTCAGCGATATTTCCGAGCAAACCGGGATCCCACGGGGTAATTTCTATTATTACTTCAAAACCAAGGAAGATATTCTGCAGGCGGTGATTGATGCTCGGGTCGATGAATACACCCAGTTGCTAGCCGAATGTGACCAGGCCACGGCTGATCCTGCAGCCAGGCTACAGCTGTTTGCCAAAATACCGATGAAACATGAAGAAAGTGTCCTGAAATACGGTTGTCCTATAGGGACCCTGGGATCCGAACTGATCAAGGACCAGGATCAGGATATTCTGCGGGACAGGTTAACGGCGGTTTTCGATGTATTACTGGACTGGAGTCTTGCACAGTTTAAAGCGCTTGGATTCGAGCATAAAGCTCATGACTATGCCATGGATTTACTGGCGAAACTGCAGGGCATTTCTATGCTGTCCAATATTTATAATGACGGGGAATTCCTGCATCGCTCGACACAAGATGTACAGCAATGGTTAAGACAACTGTCTGCAAACTAGTGATAGTGATGGTGTGACATGCTAAGTCAGCAACAACAAATTTCCGAAAACTATATCCAGGCGTTTCGTGGGCGTTTCAGTTCTGTGTTGCGTTGGGAGCAGCTGGATGATTTCTGGAACACCCTGAAAAACCAGGCTGATGATAACTGGTATATCTATGCGGTCGGGGAAACAGCGCCTACCCAAACCTGTTCAGCAGACCAGTTGATCAGGTTTATCGATGAAATGGATGTGTTACTGAGAAAAGAGCACGAAGAGGATTATTGTGCCATCGTGTATGCTGATGATCATGATTCACCCGGTTTTATTAAAATATTCGATCCGAATAATCTGGGTGTCAGTTGTGGTTTTAGTGAAAACCCTCCATTGCCGGGCTGGGTGCTGTCAAAAATTCAGCCGATAGATCTTGAAAATGCTCTGCGGCCTGACAATAATCGAAGACGTTGGTGGCAAAAAATATTTGAATAAAAAAAGCCGGCTTTTGCCGGCTTTTTAGTTGATCATATTTGTGCCAATATTATTAATTACTATAAGTTATCTGCTTAAATTAACCCACACGAGCAGCATGATAACCGTGACGTTTAACCATACGTAAAAAATATTTTGCACTTGTTTGCTCTGGTTGGTAACCCACCATCATTAGATGTGGATGGTTAGCGTTATAGCCAAAGCCAATGACACCCCGTTGCATGCGCATGTGATCTTCCAGGATACTGCGTTGTCGTTCTTCAAGATCTTCATCAATACGAATCAAAACATCAGTCAACTGAATATCCATGATTAACCTCCGCATATCGCGAGTAGTTGAATCGAGATTAATGAAGTTATTGGGTCAAGGCCAAGCAATTGTTTTAATGGGGCGTAGTTACTCATTAATAAAACTAATTGGTCATAGCTCAATCAGGGGGCCCCTGATTAAGTTTGGGAGCAGCAGGCCGTGATGAGTGTCTATATTGTTCTCGAAGTGAGGCAGAATAGTCATACTATTGCCACTAACCCTTGGAACAATCACGACCTGACCAGAGGTTCTTTTGCTTCATTATATGGATACAACTCATCCAGAGACAGAGACTTTCCATTAGGCTGTACCATCCGTGCATGAAACCGTCGTAACTCTCTGGGTGATCGTACACCACAGGAATGTGCAATAACGCCGACTTCATAGACGGTGTTTTCGATATAACTGGCTACTCGAGTCGATTTTTGCGTGGATACCAGACCCCGTTGCAATTTTTTATCATGAGTCGTGATGCCGGTTGGGCAAGTGTTTTTGTTGCATTGCAGCGCCTGAATGCACCCCATAGCAAACATAAAACCACGGGCCGATACAACGAAATCGGCACCCATACAAAGGGCCCATGCAATACTGGCCGGCGTGATGAGTTTGCCTGAGGCGATGACCTTGACTCGGTCTTTCAGGCCATGCTGAGCTAATTTATCCACCAGTAATGGCAGGCTTTCCTGAATGGGCAGTCCCATATAATCGATCAGGCTCATCGGGGCGGCACCGGTACCGCCATCGGCGCTGTCGAGAGTTATGAAATCCGGCGCATAGTCCATACCTTTCTGTTTAATTAACTTGAACAGATTATCCAGCCAGCCATAGGCTCCGATCACCATCTTGAAGCCAACTGGTTTGCCGGTAACCATGCGGATATGGTGAACCATTTCCAGAAGTTCTTCATTGTTATTGATGTCAGGATGTCGATTGGGACTGATAGAGTCCTGATAGACCGGAATACCCCTAATACTGGCGATCTCGGAGGTGACTTTGGCCGCCGGCAGGATCCCTCCTTTTCCTGGTTTAGCACCCTGACTGAGCTTTATTTCAAACATTTTGATCTGTGGTAACGCTGACAGTTCTTTGAGCTTCAGGTCTGATAACCGGCCATGTTCATCCTGTACCCCATACTTGGCGGTGCCTATCTGGAACACCAGATCTGCGCCACCTTCCAGGTGATAGGGGGATAGACCGCCTTCCCCCGTGTTCATCCAGACGCCGGCTTTACGGGCACCATGGGACAGGGCTTGAACCGCAGGTTTCGACAGGGAACCAAAACTCATACCGGAGATATTGTAAATGGAAGCCGTTGTATAGGGGTGTTCACAGGAGGAACCAATGGTGATGGCTTCAGGCTCTACGGCATCTTCACCCAGAGTGGGGTAGGGACAATTGACGAACAGCAGGGTGCCTTCAGGTTTAAGGTCTCGGGTAGAACCGAAGGCAACTGTGTTGCTAACGTTTTTGGATGCCCGGTAGACCCAGCTACGCTCAGCCCGGTTGAAGGGGAGCTCCTCCCTGTCCATGGAAAAGAAATACTGGCGAAAAAAAGTGCCCATGTGTTCGAACAGGTAACGAAATCGTCCAATAACCGGATAATTGCGACGTATGGCATGTGTGGTTTGCAGTCGATCAATAAAATAGACAACAATCAGAACAAGTATGATGGTGCCCACTGTCATGATGAACAGCAATGCCATGAATTCAAATGTGGATGTCAGGAAATTGAGATCAGTCATATAAGTGCTCGTTGAGTTGGATTGAATCTCCAGATGGTCAGGCTACAGTAAGATGTCACCATGAATAAATGTATTTGGCAATAAACTGATCTGGTACAGGTGTTTTATTGAGGCAGAGTGGTGTTTTGTTAGTTCATTTTTATGGCTATATTATCAGGGATCCTCTGATTAAGTCTGGGTGCTTATAGCCGCCATCAGCCAGAAGCGGACTGATCGAAAAATTTAAAACTTTGCCACAAAGGCACAGAGAACACAGAGTTTTTATAACTACGCCCTAATACAACCACCACTGTTTTCTCTGAGCGCTCTGTGCCGCTGTGGCAAATCTTTTTATTTCAAGTTAGCGAAAGTCAGCTTCAGAGTGTTTAGAGACATTCACTCCAGGGCTGAATTGAGCACTGCATTTCAGGCATAAAAAAGCCCCGGAAACCGGGGCTTTTCAATCTATTTATTGTCGTATTAACTACAACATATTTATTACTAGTCAGAGCTACCGCATTTGCCTTTTTCTGAATTTTTCTTCATTGAGTCGCCGCACTTGCCTTCACCACATTTGCCGTCTTTAGCGCTTTTCTTCATTGAATCGCCGCATTTGCCTTCACCACACTTACCTTCACCACATTTGCCGTCTCTAGCGCTTTTCTTCATTGAATCGCCGCACTTGCCTTCACCACATTTGCCTTCACCGCACTTACTGTCTTTAGCGCTTTTCTTCATTGAGTCGCCGCACTTTCCTTCGCCACATTTACCATCTTTTTCAGCCATCTGTATCTGGTCTGACTGAAGATCGGTCATACCAAACGGATTACTTTCTGCATTTGCCAGGGGGGAGAAGCTCAGGATGAACATCAGGCTGAGTGCAGCCAGTAGATATTTTTTTAAATTAATCATCTTCGGTGTACCTTTAATTGGTGGTTATCAATAGCTATTTGAGTCTAGCCTGATTGTGCCTAAATTGACAAATAGAGTTTTGGGAAGTTCGAAATAAAATATTTAGATTTATACTCCAGGGAAGCTCTAATTAAGTCTGAATGCTTTTAGCCAGCAAAAACAATCACAACTTGATCAGAGCTTAACTGTACCTGCTCGTTGTTTCAGGCAGGCCAGATAGGCTGTTTCATCGGGCATGCTACCGGTGCGCTGAGCATTCCACAGGGCTTCTCCCAGGCATTCCATCATTTCATGTTCCGCCTCGTGATCTGAGCCACGTTTTTTGCAAAGAGCCTGGTAACAATCCAGGATACCCGACGGTCGATTGGTGGCCAGCTGCTCTCTAATTGCCAGGTGCATTCCCATGTGCAAAAAAGGGTTACTTTGTCCTGCTTCGGGTAAAAAATCCTGACCTAAGTCGTTCAGGTACCTGTGATATTCAGGATGTTCATTGATCACCTGGGCAATCTGCTGTTCCAGTGGTGTTAGCGGCAGTTTCTGTTGAAATTTTTCATAGGCGTCAGCATAGGACTTTCGTAATGCATTGCGGTCATTGCCAAATATCATTGAGAATCTCCCTAATCAATTTCTTTGTTCCGGTATTCACACAGGTCTTCGATTACACAGGAGCTACAGCGGGGTTTGCGGGCAATGCAGGTATAACGACCATGGAGGATCAACCAGTGATGAGCGTCCAGTTTAAATTCTTCGGGTACAAATTTCATGAGTTTTTTTTCCACTTCCAGCACGGTTTTGCCTGGTGCCAGGCGGGTTCTGTTGGATACTCTGAAAATATGTGTATCCACTGCAATGGTCGGGTGGCCAAAGGCCGTATTGCGTACCACATTAGCAGTCTTACGCCCGACCCCGGGCAGGGCTTCCAGTGCAGCCTGGTCATCCGGTACCTGACTGTTGTGTTGTTCGATCAACAGCTTGCAGGTCTGGATAATGTTCCTGCCCTTACTGTTATAAAGTCCGATGGTTTGAATGTATGGTTTTAGACCCGATTCACCCAGAGCCAGTATGGCTTCTGGTGTATTGGCTATAGGGTACAGTTTATCGGTAGCCTTGTTGACACTCTTATCCGTGGCCTGGGCCGATAATATCACGGCAATCAGTAATTCGAATGCCGATGAATAATTGAGTTCTGTCGAGGGGCTGGGATTTTCAGATTGCAGTCGGCTAAAGATTTCCCCACGTTTCTGAGGATTCATGTAGCGTCGGCCAGCGTGTCCTGAGCATCGGTAGATTTTAGGCTGATCTGTTTCTGGCGACGCTCTATATTGCGATCAATCAGATTTTTTGCCGCGATAATCAATCCCAGGCCAATGAAGGCACCTGGAGGCAGAATCGCCAGCAGGAATCCGGAATAGTCTTCAACCAGTACGATGGTCCAGTTTCGGGCGACTTCACCAAACATAATGTGAGCATCTGCCAGCAACGTGCCACGGCCAATCAGTTCGCGCATGGCGCCCAGAATAATCAGCACCAGCATAAATCCAGCGCCCATCATGAAACCGTCCATTGCCGAGGGCATTACCCGATTTTTCGATGCATAGGCTTCGGCTCGGGCCAGGATGCCGCAGTTGGTCACAATAAGTGGAATGAATATGCCCAGCACTTTGTATAATTCAAAGAACCAGGCATTCATGGATAATTCAATGGTGGTAACGATGGAGGCAATGATCATTACAAACACGGGGACCCGCACTTCCGGGCGTACCCAATGACGGATAATAGACACCACGGTGTTCGACAGCACCAGGGTGAGCATAGTGGCCAGACCCAGTCCCAGGCCATTGATGACGGTACCGGTAACCGCCAGTAATGGACACAGGCCCAGCAGTTGCACCAGGGCCACATTGTTGTTCCATAAGCCGTTTTTGCTTAAGGTGTTGTAATTAGTGTCGCTCATGTCTGTGGTTTGCCTAAC
The DNA here is from genome assembly GCA_965368175.1 of uncultured Gammaproteobacteria bacterium. Lineage (GTDB taxonomy): Bacteria > Pseudomonadota > Gammaproteobacteria > SZUA-229 > SZUA-229 > CBDULX01. Next base: position 24,757 of record CBDULX010000010.1, read on the forward strand.
AGCCGGGTTTTGTTTCGTTCAAAGTATATCAAACTCTGGTGCACGGCTTTTACCACGGCCCGTGGGGTTATGGTGGCACCGGTAAACTGGTCGAATACACCGCCATCTCGTTTTACTTTCCAGTTGGCTGAGCTCGGGTTTTGTATGGTTTTATCATTAAAACTCAGCACCCAGTCACTGCGTGCCGTTTCAATATAATCCCCCAGCCCCGGAGTTTCCTTGTGGCTGACTACCCGCACACCCGCGACTCGGCCATCACTATGTATACCCACCAGTAATTTGATAATACCACTGTAACCGTCCGGCGCTACCGGAGAAAAAATAACCGTGGTAACTGTACCCTTTTTACGTGCCAGGTAAATCGTTGATTTGTTTTTCAGCCCCAGCAATGGATCGGCATCGATCTCAAGACTATCGTGGATCAGGTCGTTATCGTATTCACTGCTGGGCAGTATCTGATTAAGGCTGCGCAGCATAGCCTTGCGTTCATTGTCTGCGATTTTATCCAGAGTACTCACATAGGTGGTACTGACCAGGCCACTACCGATGACCCCGAACAGCATCAACAGGATTCCGGTAAACAGAATCTGTTTGGCGTTATTCATCGTGTTCACTGCCGTGTTTGTGATGAGGCAGTTCGTACCAGTTATGGCCGAAAGCGCGTGGCATGGTGTAGTAATCCAGTAGAGGTGCGGCCATGTTCATCAATAACACCGCGAAGGCGATGCCATCGGGGTAGCCGCCCCAGGTACGGATAACGAATATCAGCGTACCTATGCCCAGTCCGAAAATCCATCGGCCCCTGGGTGTGGTACTGGCGGTGACCGGGTCGGTGGCAATGAAAAAAGCGCCCAGCATGATACCGCCGCTGAACAACTGAAAGGTGGGTGGTGCAAAACTGGAATAATCATACAGTGCGAAGATGTTGGACATGATAAACAGTGCTGCCAATACACCTGCGGGTATCCGCCAGTCGATAACCCGTGCATAAATTAACCACAGGCCGCCACCAAGGAATAGAGCATTGATCCAGTCCCAGCCAACGCCACTGATGCTGCTGAACATGGGGCCGTAACTGGCATGCTGGCGAATGTCGTTGATGCTGAGTTCCAGGCCCAGCTGGGTTTTCAGGGTATCCAGTGGCGTCGCCATACTGATGCTGTCCCAGCTAGCACCCAGGGGCAGGTTGCCGGTGAAAATAAGTTGCAGGGTCTGGCCAAAATTCAGCTGCTGGTAACCCTCGATCAGCGGTGGCGCCCATTGGGTCATTTCCTTGGGAAAGGAGATAATGGCTACTACATAACCTACCATGGCTGGATTGAAGGGATTGAAGCCCAGTCCACCGTATAAATGTTTGGCGACGATAATGGCAAAGGCCGTGGCGATAACGGTTAACCACCAGGGCGCGAGCTGGGGCAGGGCCAGGGCCAGCAGGCAGGCGGTGAGTATGGCGCTACCATCAGTTAAATAAGGGCGAATCGGACGTTTGCGGATGGAAAGCATCAAGGCTTCACAGGTCAGGGCCACCAGGGTTGCCAGCAGCATATTGATCAGCACGCCCCAGCCAAAAAAGTATATGGTGGCCAGGCTGCCGGGAATCATCGCCAGCAGCACTTTGCGCATCACGATATTAACGCTGTTGGTGGGAGTGGCGTGTGGTGAACTTGCGGTTTTAAAACGCATAATTATTGTTTCTTCAGGGCCCGTCGTCGTTGTTCGGCTTCGTCGATCTGTTTTTGCTGATCGGCGTTCAGGTTGTCCGTGTTCCGGGGTTCTATACTACTACCTGCTTTTTTGGCTTTTACCCTTTCCAGGGCCGCTTTAATGGCCACTTTTTTAGGGTCCTCTGCAGGTGTTATCTCGGTGCCGCTTGCTTCGGCCTGTTGTTTTTTCGCCAGCATTTCCTTTTTCTGGCGCAGTTTTTCTTCCCGTTCTTTCTTTTCGCGTTCCAGTCGCTGCTGGCGGAAGTCGTGGCGGATACGGGCATGGTCAGATTTAGTTTTCTCACGTTCCTGATGCCAGATTTCGGTTTTGGCAAACCGATAATACTGAACCAGTGGAATATGGCTGGGACACACATAGGCGCAGCAACCACATTCGATACAGTCGAATAGATGATAGTCCTGCACAGCATCAAAGTTTTTCGAACTGGCATGCCAGTATAATTGCTGGGGCAGTAGATTGGCCGGACACACCCGGGTGCATTCGCCGCAGCGTATACAGGGCATATGGTTGACGCCCGCAGTAGCATCTGCCTCTATGGCCAGTATGCAGTTACAGCCCTTGATGATGGGCAGCTGATCGTTATGCAGGCTGAAGCCCATCATGGGTCCCCCCATTACCAGACGTTCGGCAGATTTCGTATAACCACCACATTGCTCGACCAGTTCAGCTATTGGGGTGCCGATCAGCACCTCCATGTTTTGAGCTTGCAGGATACCCTCACCGGACACAGTCACAATTCGTGATATTAACGGCTCACCCAGGTGGATGGCCCGGTGGATGGCCACCGTGGTGCCCAGGTTCTGTACTACTATGCCAATATCCACCGGCAGTCCGTTAGAGGGGACTTCCTTATTGGTGAGAACCTTGATTAACTGCTTTTCACCCCCGACCGGGTAATATGTGGGAATGCTGATGACATGGATATCCGGGTGCTCATGTTCCATAAGAATATGCTTGAGAGCAGCAATGGCTTCGGGTTTGTTATCTTCTATGGCGATCAGGCACTGCCTGGCCTGAATGGCGTGCTGGATAATCTCGACACCTGAAATCACCTGTTCCGGCCGCTCTCTCATCAATCGGTCGTCACAGGTAATATAAGGTTCACATTCGGCGCCATTGATGATCAGGGTGTCTATTTGATGCCCTGGCCCCGGATTCAGCTTGACGGCTGTCGGGAAAGCTGCGCCACCCAGACCCACAATACCGGCGTGGCGGATCAGGTTGCGGATATCCGCAGGTTGCAGGCTCCTGTAATCAGAAACCGGTTCCAGTTTGAACCATTCATCCTTGCCATCAGTTTCGATCACCACCGACAGTGTCGATAATTTTGAGGGATGGGGGGCAGGATACTCGGCTATATCAATAATGATGCCCGAGCTTGGAGCATGTATCGGGGCACTGACATAACCTATTGGCTGAGCCAGCATCTGGCCTTTTAACACCCGATCACCCACCGCAACTATCAGTTCACCGGATTCTCCAATATGTTGATGCACGGGGATGGCCAGTTTTTTTGGCAGCTTTGATAAAGCAATGGCTGTGGTACTGGAAAGAAGCTTTTTGCTATCCAGTTTCAGGCCACCGTGAAAATGCCAGAGTTTCTGAGATTTTGCTGTCATAGATTCTGCCATTTACCAATATGCCGGTTCATGCGCTGGGAGCCGTATGCTGCTGTTCTGGTAGTGGCCAGCGCCAGGTTTCCAGGCCGATTTTAACCGGTTTGATGTGAATGCAGTCAACCGGGCAGGGCGGGATGCACAAATTGCAGCCAGTGCATTCATCTTCAATAACGGTGTGCATCTGTTTGGCGGCACCGAGGATGGCATCCACCGGACAGGCCTGAATACACAGGGTGCAACCAATACAGGTTTGCTCATCGATAACGACCACGGTTTTGATTGGCTCATCTTCGAGCTCTTCGCTCAGAGGAACCGGTTCCACACCTAATAAATCAGACAATGCCAGCATAGTGGTCTCACCCCCGGGTGGACACTGGTTGATATTGGCTTCACCACTGGCGATGGCCTCAGCATAGGGCCGACAACCCGGGAAAGTGCACTGGCCGCACTGGGTTTGTGGTAGCAGAGCATCGATTTTGTCCACCACCGGATCACCTTCCACCTTAAACCGGATAGAGGTATATCCCAGTATTAGTCCAAACAGAGTGGCAATAGTGGCCAGGGTGAAAACAGCTAGGAAAATGGTCATGGAATGATTATAAATCCTGCTATTTCACCAGCCCGACAAAGCCCATAAAGGCCAGTGACATAATGCCGGCAGTGATTAATGAAATAGCATTACCCTGAAAAATATCCGGCACATCCGCAACCGCGATACGTTCCCGGATACCGGCAAACAGGATCAGCACCATTGAAAAACCGACCGCAGCGCCAAATCCATAGAAGGCTGCCTGCAGAAAGCCCAGTTCTTCCTGGACAATTAGCAGGGCAACCCCCAGTACGGCGCAGTTGGTGGTGATCAGGGGCAGAAAAATACCCAGTACGTTATATAACAGAGGGCTGGTTTTATGCACCACCATCTCGGTAAATTGCACGACTACGGCGATTACCAGGATAAACATAATGGTACGCAGAAATTCAAGACCCAGAGGAGCCAGAATATAGGTATTCACCAGATAGCTGCATACAGATGACAGAGTAAGCACAAAGGTGGTGGCCAGGGCCATCCCGATGGCGGTTTCGAGCTTACGTGACACCCCCATAAACGGGCACAGGCCAAGAAACTTCACCAGAACAAAGTTATTGACCAGTATGGTGCTGATTAATATGAGTGCATATTCTGTCATTTCGCGGCCATAAGTTCGTGTGATTTACGTCGTTCGGTCAATATCATGCCTTAAAAGCACTGAAATCATAATTTTCCGTGTAACGGCAAGAAAATTGTAATATGAGCTAAATATATACAAATTTCGCCTAAAAGTATCATTCAGAACAACATTCACACATATTACTCCAGTGAACCTGACATAAAGCCCTAGTGAAGAACAGTATATTAGTAAATTCAGGAATAAAACACTGTACATCAATTTAATATGTGAATTAGTCCCGTTCATCGTGAGTGGTCTTGATTTAGTCAGGTAATTCTGACTTAATAGATTTTTTCCCGGAGATAAATAAGCCACTCCAGTGGGATTTATGTCTATCTAGAGTTTTAGGAAACGAGCCAAAGTTACTAGCAATAGCGTGGGAAAATCCGTAATGTACGGGGCCGGCATAAATATGCCGGCTTTTTTTTGGCCATGGATGGCCTTATGCCGTGAAGGGCAGGACGCCCGAGAACGGCGTGCTCAGGATCACTGCTCTTCCCAATTGAGTCAAGCGCAGGAGCGGCGTGTTTCGGGTCACTGCAAAAGTAGTTTGAGTCCCTTCGGGACAATTGATTCGCGGGTCCTCTCGGCAATTACCGAGCAGTTGCCGAGGAAGCCAGAGCCGAGGAACGGAGACCGAGCGGCGTGCCAAGGGTCACTAGCATTTTCAAAAGAGCAGACCCATATGCAGGAGCAGCATGCGCAGCTTGCCACCATATTCAATAACTATGGCAGGAGTTATAGTTGAGAATCAGGTTAATACCACATCAAAAAACGCATAGATATTTCAAATAATTAAGTATTGTCTCCTGTGAATTTCCTGTAATTCCGTAATTAACACGCCAAAATAGTTTTGCACTGGCGTATAAAATAACGTTCAATAGCAACTTTTTTCCAGGGATATTGGCTCATGATCCACATCGCCACCGCGATCTTTCCGTTGCTACTCGGTATTGGCCTGTTGCTGGTCGGAATCGGGCTACAGGGCACGCTGCTGCCGCTGCGTGCCAATCTCGAGGGTTTCTCAGTGCCAGTCACCGGGGTGATGATGTCGGCTTACTTTCTGGGTTTCATCGTTGGTACTTTTCTGTGTCCGAAGCTTATCCGCCGGGTTGGTCATATCCGGGCCTTTACTGCTTTGGCTGCTATTACAGCTGCGGCTGCCATCGGTCATGGAGTAATCTTTGACCCTGTATCCTGGACTGTGCTGCGTATCATCACCGGCACTGCCATGGTGGGCCTCTACATGGTGATCGAGAGCTGGCTGAATGTCATTGCTCCCAACGAGAGCCGTGGTCGTTATTTTGCCGTTTATACCATTACTACTCTTATTGCCCTGGCTCTGGGCCAGTATCTGTTGCTGCTCGACCCCATCGATGGCTATCGATTATTTAGCTTAACCGCGATGTTGGTGGCTCTGGCGGTAGTACCGATGGCTCTGACCCGCATCAGCCAACCGGCAATGGTGGTCACTTCCAGCGTGGGGCTGCGCGATCTTTACCATAGCAGTCCGCTTGGGGTGGTTGGCACCCT
>CBDULX010000011.1:0-30229 GCA_965368175.1 uncultured Gammaproteobacteria bacterium
CCGGTCAACCAGCCCCGAGGACTGAGGGCTATTTACCTGCCATTCAGGCTGCCTATCGTTCAGGGCAGGTATTCCTTGGACAGATTAACATCCCGGTTATTGACCTTCGGCATTATATGGAAGATGAACTGGACATGCACCACAGTGTAGCCAGTTTCTCAACCCGCGCCCGGATCAATAAGGCAAATCAGTCCATTGGCAACCAGATAATGTGGATGACCCACAAACCTCATACCCCCACGTCTGATGCTTTAGCCGCCATTGATCGCTGGATGCGACAGATTCATGAAAACCCTGGCTTATCCATCGTCGAAAACAGACCGAAGCAAGTCATCGACAGCTGTTTCGATGCCGAAGGCCGACTTATCGCCCAGGGAGAACAGGTCTGGGACGGACCCTGGAATCAGAAACCATCAGGTGAATGTTACAAAACCTATCCTCCGTTCAGCACTTCACGCATGATGGCCGGTGAAGACATTACGGGAACCATCCTCAAGTGCCAATTGCAGACTGTGGCACAGGCTATTACATCAGGGCTTTACCACCCAGTTGATATGAGGCCTTATGAATCGGAACTGGAAAAAATTTTTCCTCAGGGCATTTGTGATTACAGCAAACCTGATATGGGTTTACCCGAAGATTTACTCAGCAGCCACTAACGTCAGATCAGCCAATATTAGATTGATCGCCAGCCCAACAAATATAATTGCTGTTGACTGATTCAGTCGCAGCCAAATCACACTCCGTACCCTCAGCCAATTTGTAATTGAGTGCGCCAGTAGAGAAACACTTATAAACATAAGTGTAATCAACACATCGGTTCTGCTTTCTTTAACCGCTGTATAACTTCAAATACCCTGAAGCTGAAGTTTGCCAACTTAAAATCAAAAGATTTGCCACAGAGTCTCAGAGAGACAGAGTGTTTAATAATATATATTTCTCTGTGCACTCTGCGGCTCTGTGGTAAAGTTTTATATTCTTTAATAGGGCTGCTTATGGTTAATAGCAGATACAAGTAACTAACAGCTCATATTAAAACAGGTTATTAAATACCCCGTATTAAGACCTAATTTACACACCAAAGTCCACCAACTTATGACTTATGACTTATAACTTAAGCTTCCTCCTAAAGCCTCACTTTCCGCAATCGCAAAGCATTGCTAATCACAGACACAGAACTAAAACTCATCGCTGCCGCTGCAATCATCGGCGACAATAAAATCCCAAACACAGGATACAACACACCAGCCGCAATCGGCACACCGGCAGAATTGTAAACAAAGGCAAAAAACAGGTTCTGTCTGATATTACGCATGGTGGTACGACTCAGGCGACGGGCGCGCACTATACCTCGCAGATCACCTTTTACAAGTGTAATACCTGCACTTTCCATTGCCACATCCGTACCTGTACCCATGGCAATTCCGACATGGGCCTGAGCCAGTGCCGGGGCATCATTGATACCATCGCCGGCCATGGCGACTATCTTACCCATGGCCTGTAGCTCCTTAACAATGGCGGCTTTCTGGTCAGGCAAGACTTCGGCTTCGACACGATCAATACCCAGCTCGTCGGCAACTGCCTGTGCTGTGGTTGGATTATCACCGGTCAGCATTACTACCTGTACTCCTTCATTGTGTAAATCCAGAATGGCTGCTGGTGTGGATTGCTTGATAGGATCGGCGACAGCAATAAAACCCGCAGCTTTGTTATCGATGGCCAGCAACATTGCCGTCTGCCCTTTGGCGCGTTGTATATCCGCTGCTTGAGCTAAGTCACTCGCATCGATTCCAAGGCTCTCCAGCAACTTGAGATTGCCTAGCGCAATACTATGCCCTTCAACTTTTCCAGTGACCCCCTTGCCAGTCACTGACAGAAAATCATCTGTTGATATCAGCTCAAGACCACGCTCTTCTGCTCCCGAAACAATGGCTTCTGCTAACGGATGCTCACTGGCACGTTCGAGACTGGCCGCCAGTCGTAAAATTTCGTTCTCATCAAATCCCGATTGAGCTTTCACCTTCACCAGCCTGGGTTTGCCTTCAGTCAGGGTGCCGGTTTTATCCACCACCAGCGTATCTACCTTCTCCATGATTTCCAGTGACTCGGCATTTTTAATCAACACTCCGGCCATGGCGCCACGACCGGTTCCCACCATAATGGAAATCGGTGTTGCCAAACCCAGAGCACAGGGACAAGCGATAATCAGCACGGCCACCGCATTGACTATGCCATAGGCCAGACGCGGTTCTGGCCCCCAGATATACCAGACCACAAAGGCAATAACAGCAATGAGTACAACAACCGGGACAAAAACTCCGGCCACCAGATCCGCCAGCTTCTGAATGGGTGCTCGGGAACGTTGTGCTTCCGCTACCATGTTGACGATTTGTGATAACAGGGTATCGGCGCCGACTTTTTCTGCTTTCATCAACAGGCTGCCGGTGCCATTGACTGTCGCGCCAATGAGTCGTTCTCCGGCTGTTTTCTCAACCGGTATAGACTCACCCGTAACCATTGATTCGTCCACACTGCTATCGCCGTCAATTACCTCACCGTCCACAGGTACTTTCTCGCCGGGCCTGATTCGAAGTACATCCCCCGGTTGCACCTGCCCCAGAGAAATATCCTCCTCAGCACCATCTTCTCTTACAACACGTGCCATTTTGGGTGCTAACTCCAGCAACATCTGAATCGCTGCATTGGTACGACTTCGAGCACGAAGTTCCAGCACCTGACCCAACAGAACCAATGCGGTAATGACCGAAGCGGCTTCGAAATATACATCCACTAAACCACCTGGCATTTGCATAGTGGGTGGAAATATTCCCGGTGCCAGAAGGGCAACAATGCTATACAACCAGGCGACCGACACACCCAGGCCAATCAGGGTAAACATGTTCAGGTTCCAGCTTATTACCGACTGAACACCACGCACAAAAAACGGCCACCCACCCCATAATACAACCGGTGTTGCCAGTAGAAATTGAATCCATTGCACCGTTTGCATGGTCAGGCCATCAGGTAACCAACTGGGGGCAAGATCGGCAACCATTGCCAGGATGAAGACAGGAGTCGCCAGTACAGTGCTTATCCAGAATCGGCGACTCATATCTGTGAGTTCTGCATTTTCCTCTTCCACCATGACAACATCAGGCTCCAGAGCCATACCGCACTTTGGGCAGTTACCTGGGTGATCCTGTATTACCTCGGGATGCATAGGGCAGGTGTATTCTGTCCTGGTCTGTACCACAGGCAAGCCCATGGGCTCCAGCGCCATGCCGCATTTTGGACAACTGCCGGGATTATCCTGCACGATTTCAGGGTGCATAGGACAGGTGTAGTGAGCCGCTCCCTCGACCAGTTGTTCCTCGCCATGATCCTGCAGATACTGATCCGCACTGGTCTGAAACTTATTTAGACAATGCTGACTACAAAAATAATAGTCATGGTCTTCATGTACCGTATGGAATTGGGAATTGTGATCCACTGTCATTCCGCAAACTGGATCGATTTTTTCATTAATAGATAATTTACTCATTTTTCCCTCCTCATTACCCACTAGTATTGAACAGGTTCATGCAATTTCAGGTCACCGAAATCCACTACACCTAAGTCAATAGACAGCGGATTAATACCCAGTCCATTCATTAGATTTTTAACCAGCAGAATACAGAGATCACAGGCCATATATTTTATATACAACTTCACAGACAGGCTCCTTATCCATGTTTTACCAATTAGTAACAGTGCTAGCGGCTGCATTCCTGCACGCTACTAACTATCTCTCTTGAGTACGCCTTTTTAGCCTCTATGATTACACTGAATATGATTTACTCACTCAGTCTCCAGGCCATGATTTTTCCATAACAGGAATACCGCCGGCAACACAATCAAGGTCAATATCGTAGCGCTAACCATACCACCAACCATAGGGGCTGCAATTCGACGCATAACTTCCGAACCCGTACCACTACCAAACATAATAGGCAATAAACCGGCAATGGTTGCAGAAACGGTCATCATGATGGGTCTTACTCGTAATAGTGCGCCGTCAATGACGGCATGACGGATATCGGCTTTGTTCAGTGTACGGCTTTCTGATATGGCGCGGTCAGTATAGTCTTTCATTGCCTGGTTCAGGTAGACCAGCATCACCACACCAATTTCTACCGCAACACCAGCCAGGGCAATAAAACCAACACCCACGGCCACCGACAGGTTGTAACCCAGTAAATACAACAACCAGAAACCTCCAATCAAGGCTAATGGCAGAGTTCCCATAATGATGAGTACTTCAATCAGTTTGCCGAAACTCAGATACAGCAACAACATAATTATCACGAGCGTTACCGGCACCACAATAGACAGGCGCTCCCTGGCCCGAACCATATATTCATACTGACCGGACCAGTTAATGGAATAACCGGCGGGCAACTCTACTGCATCCAGTACCGTTTTCCGTGCTTCGTTCACATAAGATCCGAGATCGCGATCGCTAATATCAACAAATGTCCAGCCATTGGGACGAGCATTTTCACTCTTAATCATGGCTGGCCCCTTTTCGATGCGAATATCCGCCACTTCTTCAAGCGCGATGTGAGCACCAGTCGGTGTTATTATGGGTAGTTGACGTAACTCAGTAATGGAGTCACGAATATCCCTTGGGTAACGCATATTCACCGGGTAACGTTCAAGCCCCTCGACCGTCTGAGTAATACTCATGCCACCCACTGCAGTACTGATTACTTCCTGTACATCCGCAATATTTAAACCAAATCGCGAAGCAGTTAAGCGATCTATATCCACGGTGACATAACGTCCACCGGCAACGCGCTCTGAATAGGCCGATACCGTGCCTGGAACCCGCATCACCGCGTCCTCTATCTGCTGACCGATTTTCTCGATAACAGTCAGATCAGGACCTGACACCTTAATTCCCACCGGTGTTTTAATCCCAGTGGCCAGCATATCGATTCGGGTTTTGATGGGCATGACCCAGGCATTGGTCAAACCGGGAAACTTGATCAATGTATTCAGTTCCTGTTTCAGCTTGTCCAGGGTCATGCCTTCACGCCATTCGGATCGTGGTTTCAACTGTATGGTAGTTTCAATCATGGTCAGTGGTGCAGGGTCGGTGGCCGTATCAGCCCGACCGATTTTTCCAAACACGCGCTTCACTTCCGGCAGAGTGCGAATCAGTTTATCCGTTTGCTGCAACAGTTCCTGAGCCTTACCAATGGATACACCGGGGAAGGTTGTGGGCATGTAGAGTAAATCACCTTCATCAAGGTCTGGCATAAATTCAGACCCCAGCTGGCTGACTGGCCACAGCGTTAACAGCAATAAAATAGCCGCCAGTGCAATAGCCTGAATCGGCGATTTGAGTACCCAGCCAATGGCCGGGCGATAGCCAGCGATAACCCAACGATTCACAGGATTTTCAGTTTCTGTAGTCACCCGACCACGAATGAAATACCCCATGAGAACTGGCACCAGAGTTATGGCCAAACCCGCCGCAGCTGCCATGGCGTAGGTTTTGGTGTAGGCCAGGGGGGAGAACATACGCCCTTCCTGGGCTTCCAGAGTAAACACCGGCATAAAGCTCAGGGTAATGATCAGCAACGAGAAAAATATCGGTGGCCCCACCTCCGATGCGGCCTGCTGCACTATTTGCCAACGATTAGTATCAGTCAGGGCCTCACGCTCCATGTGTTTATGCATGTTTTCGATCATTACAATGGCGGCATCCACCATCACACCAATCGCAATGGCTATACCCCCCAGTGACATAATATTAGCGTTAATGCCCTGGTAATACATGACAATAAAAGCCACCAGAATCCCAATTGGCAGGGCCACCACAGCCACTAAAGCAGACCTTAAATGGAACAGGAACACCGCACATACCAGTGCCACCATCAGCAGTTCTTCCACAAGCTTTCCACTAAGCGTATTCACAGCACGATTAATAAGTGCAGATCGATCATAGGTTTCAATCAACTCCACACCCGCCGGCAGGCCTTTGCGCAAAGTGTCTAGCTTTTCTTTCACCTTGCTGATGGTCGTCAGAGCATTTTCACCCCAACGCATTACCACAATACCACCCACCACTTCGCCTTCACCATCCAGTTCGGCAATACCCCGGCGAAGTTGCGGCCCCAGCCTGACCTCAGCCACATCCTTCAGCAAAATCGGGGTACCGCCTTTATTAATAGCCAGGGGAATGTGCAACAGGTCATTACGATTGCTGAGATAACCGGTAACCCGAACCATGTATTCGGCTTCCGCCATTTCAATCACCGAACCTCCAACTTCCTGATTGGCTTTCTGAATAGCCATGCGTACTTTGGACAGTGTTAGCTCGTAGGCACGCAATCGATCAGGATCCAGTACTACCTGATATTGCTTTACCATACCGCCCACGGTGGCTACTTCCGACACGCCAGGCACGGTTTGTAATTCAAATTTTAAAAACCAGTCCTGCAGAGCACGAAGCTGTGACAAATCATGCTGACCACTTCGGTCCACCAGGGCATATTCATACACCCAGCCAACACCCGTGGCATCTGGCCCTAATTCCGGCCTGGCCTGAGCGGGTAATCTGCCTGAAGCCTGACTTAAATATTCCAGCACTCTGGCTCGCGCCCAGTACAAATCAGTTCCGTCTTCAAAAATCACATAAACATAGGAATCACCAAAGAAGGAATAACCGCGTACATTCACCGCCCTGGGTACAGATAACATCGCCGTGGTTAACGGGTAAGTCACCTGGTCTTCCACCACTCGAGGAGCCTGCCCAGGATAGCTGGTTTTGATTATGACCTGGACATCAGACAGATCGGGAATTGCATCCAGCGGAGTGTTTCTTACCGCATAAATACCCCAAACGGTTAAAAGTGCCACCAGTACTAGTACCATGAAGCGGTTTTTGATCGACCATGCAATGATATTTGTAATCATCGATCTACTCCTGCATCCGCATCAGACTGGCTTTAAGACTGGCTTCTGAATCGATAAGAAATTGACCGGATGTCACCACCGTATCACCTTCTTCCAGTCCACTGATAATTTCCACCCAGTCACCAGACTCCATCCCGGCATTCACATTACGAGGCATAAATCGACCTTCACCCAGCGCCAGAATCACCCGTTGCTCCAGACCGGTTCTAATTAAGGCCTCGCGGGGTATCACCAGAATATCTTTGCGCGCACCACCATAGATACTGACGTGACCGTACATATTGGGCTTTAGCTCTTCATTTGGGTTATCAAACTGTAAGCGCACTTTCAGAGTTCGAGTTTTCGGATCCAGACTGGGATAGATATATTCAACCTTACCTTCCCATTGCTTCCCTGGCAGATAACTTAAAGTGACATCGGCAGTCTGCCCGAGCTTTACCCAGTCAGCCTGATTTTCAAACACTTCCGCCAGCAGCCAGACACTGGATAAATCCGCCAGCCGCATCACCTCATTGGCTGGCATTACATACATACCTTCACGCACAAACAGATTAGACACCACACCATCCTGCTGGGCATAAATTTCCACTGACTGTGGTACTTGCCTGGTAGCCTCCAGTTGTTTTATCTGGTGATCCGATATTCCAAGTGCCAGTAACCGGTCCTTCGAAGCTTTCACCAGGCGTTTGTTATTAGCCGATGCGGCCTGCACATATTCTTCCATGGCATTCACCAGCGTGGGTGAATACACATTGAACAGGCGATCACCCTTTTTGATTCGCTCACCTTCAGAACGTACATTCAACTTTTCAATCCAGCCATCAGTGCGCAAATGGATATGACGCAGACGAGACTCGTCATAATCTACTGAGGCTACGGTCTCGATGCGACGCCATAATTGACTGCGCTCTACTTTCGCCGTACGCACGCCAAGATTATTAATTACCGCTGGGGAGATTCTAACTTCCGATCCACTGTCGCCTTCGTCATACACAGGCACCAGGTCCATCCCCATGGGAGACTTGCCCGGTTCATCCCGACGATATGCTGGATCCATTGGCGCCACCCAGTAGAGTATTTTTTTCTCTTTTTGCGCTTCCTGCTCAACCTTTACCAGATCCATACCACATATAGGACAGCTACCCGGCTCGCCCCGAACTATTTGCGGATGCATGGGACAGACATAATTCGGATCCAGATGTTTTTTGGCATGTTCCAGTGCTGTTTCCTGCACCGGCTCAGTGCCTGTCTGACTTGAATATTGTGCAAGCCACCCACCGAGGATAACTGCAACCAGAACACTGCTTACTATGACAATCTTTTTCATTAGGTATCCTCCCCGATCAGGAAACGAATTTCGGTATAGGCAATGGCTTTTTCCACGTCCAGTTTGAGTCGCTGTAATTGCGCTTTAAGCTCAGCACCACGGGCACGGGTTAAGGTAAAGAAGCTCACCACACCAGACTGATAGCCATTCATCGCAGCATTAGAATTTTGGCTGGATTGAGGCAATACTTTCTGGTCATATAAACGTAAACGCTCATTTAGCTGTAACCAGCGAACATGGACTGACTTGAGTTGCGCCACGATCTGCAAGCGTGTGTCAGTAACATCATATTGACTGGCCTGCAGATTTTTTTTCTGTGCCGACAGCTCTCTATCCTGTCTTTCATCGGTAAAAATGGGTAAATCGATACTGGCTATCGCCGAGATAAAATCTGACCGTTGAGAACCATCCATATTTTCCCCATCTCGCTTGCCATAACTCACATCGAAACCCCATTGAGCTTTATACTTTTGCCTGGCCAGCTCAACGCCTTCCCGATTCACTGCAATCAAGGCCGCTTTTTTCTTCAGTTCCGGGTGACTGGATAACTTTGAAATTAACTCATCCAGTTGATAAGACAAACGATTGTGTAAAAATCCAGGTCGTTCATTTAATGGCAGCATTGACTGCTCATAACCAATCCATCGCGCCAAATTCGCTCTGGATTCCTGTCTGGCTGATTCAATTTGTTGCAACTGATCTTCCAGTAATGATAATTCCAGCTCAGCCTGCAGTACATCCTGCTGCTGACTCTTACCTGCGGCATAGAGAGATTGACTCACTTCCAGTTGCTGTTTGAACAGGCGACGATTCTGGCGAACGATTTTTTCTGACTGGTCCTGCAAATACACCTGAAACCAGGCCTTTCGCACATTCAACAATACCAGACGCTGGCGAAGCGCCAGTTCACTGCGCTTGCTCTGAGCCATAGCCTGCTTTTCCGAGGTCATATGTTGCAGGCTGTCCCCTCGCGGTAGCATCTGTTGATACCCCACCAGTAACTGAGTCATGGGTTCCTGGTCCAGCTCATAGCTATCAGTTGGCACCGATAGCAAACCAAAACGTAGTTTAGGATCCGGCCACTGACCTGCGGCGACTGCCTGCTCATCCAGTGCTGATGCCTGTCGTTCTAAAGACCGGGTCAATGGATCTTGCTCCGTCGCCTGTTGTTCAGCCATAGCTAAACTCAAAAATTCAGCCGCCAATACGGGGGCAGGCTGGACAGACGTGAACAGCGTTATCAGATATATATACTTGAAGGGTTTCATCACCCAATACCTCTATCAAAAAAACCAGAATCGCAGGCGCAACAAGGCCCTGCCCACTGAACAGTGGCCTGGCTAAATCAATAGTACGGTTTTAAGCAATAAAGGGGGTGGACTGGTCTGTCGGTATTGATGGGATTGTAACTGCCAACGCAATGAAGTCAGTTCTAACACGGGCTGTATATCTAGCAGCGAGACAAAAGCCACTTTGAAATCGACTGTGAACGACAAAAGAGCAGATAAGCCTTCATCTGATTGCTGCTCCATGGAAAGCACCGTATCGCACAGATCTGGCTTGCAATGGCAGGGCATATCTTTATGGTTCTGTTTCATAGCCGCATGAACCGGTGCCTGTATGGCCAGATTGACCCATGCCAGCACAAACAAAAACAGCATCCATCGAGCGATACTTTGTATACGGCTATTTGTCAGTGCTGAAATATTCATATTTATTGAAACAGAAGCAATAAGCATAGAGACAAGTATAAACGTTTAAAAGTTCAGTTGTAAATCCAGTAGTAAGTTATGATGTTAATTCTTTTGATAAACCTCAAAATTCATACTGGATTACATCAAGAATCACTCAGTAATTATATATTAGACAAACGGCCCCCATACCAATGCGCTGGTTTTCTATACTTGTAGTATTGCGCATGCCACGAAATGTATTTTACGTTTCATTTAAAAACCATACTCATACAAACAATCCTCGGCTGCGTATTTTGTGCATACGACAACAAGAACAAACGAGGCATAAAATATGAAACTGGCAACACTACGACAGGGCGGGCGCGACGGTAACCTCATCGTTGTTAGCAAAAACCTCAGCCATGCAGTAAAAGTCCCGGATATTGCAAAAACATTAATGATCGCACTGGAGTCCTGGGAATATTGCGAATACAACCTGCAGCAAGTTTATCAGGATCTTAATCATAAAAAGATAAAAAACAGTTTCAATCTTGATATTGAAAAAGTGTCCTCACCTTTACCAAGAAGCTTCCAGCGTTTGATGACTAACGCATATTTACCCCAGCTTGAACGCAGCTACGCGGCCCATGAACTTGAGTTTCCCGATGCACTTCGTCAAAGCCCACAAATTTATCAGGCCGCTTCGGATAATTTTCTGGCCTGTCACGACCCTGTTCCCTTATCCGACGAAAGCTGGGGCTGCGATTTTCAGGCACAAATTGCCACCATTACCGATAATGTTCCTATGTGTACCAGTACCGAAAATGCTAAATACCATATTCGTTTATTACTCCTGGCCAATAACATAGCATTACATCACATCACAGATCAGATACATGAACATAAGCACTGCCATCCTCATCATAACCCCTGCACAAGTTACTCCCCTATAGCGGTCACACCAGACGAGTTAGGTGAGCACTGGCATAACAATAAAGCACATCTCAATCTGACTATAAAACTAAATCAACAACTATCTGGGCAACTGGCCACCGGTAACGATATGCAGTTTGACTTCAGTCAGTTAATAAGTACTGCCACAAAAACCCGAGCACTCTCTGCAGGCAGTATTATTTGTAGTGGCCCAATCTCTAACACAGATACCAGTACTGGCACATCCAGCCTGCAGGATCAACGTAATATAGAAACACTTGAGAATGGACAGGTATTAACTGAATTTTTACATTTTGGAGACAGGATTCAGATTGAAGCCCATGATGAACATGGCCATTCTATTTTTGGAATGATTGATCAGTCGGTTAACCAGTGGTAAACATATTGTCATTTTCTATAACCACATAACAGCTATTACAGAAACGCATATAGGCGACCCAGACGGCTGATCAACACTTTCATTATGTGTCAGGCGTTAACTCATATCGACCATGTGAAACAAGAAGCCTGAGCCCAGGGAACCTCTGGTGTATTGCTCAGGAATCAACCAGACTTAAGCCAGCAGTATCAGGCGGTGGAGGTTCAGCTTTATTTTTGACCTGTTCCAGGTCTGCACCCGGTGGCGCCATACTTAAACCGGCTATATCCAGTGCGGGTTCAGGAATATCCGGTTTGGCATCCTGTACATCACTGCCCACAGGAGCCAGGCTGGCAGATAAATCAGCTATCTGCTCACCCGTAATATGCAGAGGATCAGTATCCGGTGCTGGCAAAATATCACCGGATGCTACGGCTGTCGACCTGGATTGACTGGCCCTGGCAGAGCTTGTGGTCTGCTTTGTGGGCGCAGTCGCTGCGACCTCAGTAGCAATTGGAGACTTAATGGAAGAAAGCTGCTTCAGCTCACAAATGGCCCCGGCTTTTTTCATCGCCGCCTGATATTTCATGGCCGTTTGCTGGTCGATATTTTTTTTAATCACCACCCGGTTACCGGAGAACAAGTGCTTCAACTTGGCTGCATCCGCCTTAAACATATTTCCGATATTTTTTCTTACCTGTGCAGGATCTGCGCCATCCAGAATGCCACCGCTGAAAACAACTTCATAAAGATCGTTACTCATAATACAACCCGTTGTTCTAACTATTTTAGCAATTTAAAAATTAGCATAAACTATAATTCATATACAATACAACAGCCGCGCTAGCTAATATCATTTTGGCCGATAGGGCGTATAATTAAAACTATAGTCTAAAACTAATAAGCATGCTAATGAACAAACATATTACCTCACATCGTATCACCCCCAAAGGCCGGCTTGACATACTGTCACAGCAGGAAGTAAACCGTCTGAAAAATGCCAGTGAAGTTGGTGGTTGTTATGATGTTTTCCGTCGCTGCTCACTCGCAGTACTCAATGTCGGCAGTGTAGTGGATGATGCAAAAGAAGTCCTTGAAACCTATAAGGACTTCGATATTCGTGTTATTGAGCAGGAACGCGGCATCAAACTGGAACTGGAGAATGCACCGCAAAGTGCTTTCGTTGACGGACTAATGATTTACGGCATCCAGGAACACCTGTTCTCGGTTTTACGTGATATTGTTTATGTCAAAAACGAAATCGAACTCAGCGGAAAATTCAAGCTGGATGAGCCGGATGGCATTACCAACGCGGTATTCCATGTTCTAAGAAACGCCAACATTCTGCAAACTGAACTAGAACCTAAAATGGTCGTCTGCTGGGGTGGCCACTCCATCAGTCGTGAAGAGTATGACTATACCAAAGAAGTCGGCCACGAACTGGGCTTACGCGGTCTGAACATCTGTACCGGTTGCGGTCCAGGGGCCATGAAAGGACCAATGAAAGGCGCCACCATTGGTCATAATAAACAACGTATCTACAATGGCCGTTACATTGGCATGACAGAGCCAGGTATTATTGCTGCTGAATCACCCAACCCAATAGTTAATGATCTGGTTATCCTGCCCGATATTGAAAAACGCCTGGAAGCCTTTGTGCGTACTGGCCATGGCATTATAGTATTTCCAGGTGGTGCCGGTACCGCAGAAGAAATACTCTATATTCTGGGCATATTGTTACACCCAGATAATGCAGAAATTCCTTTCCCATTAATATTCACCGGCCCCAAGAGCAGTGAGGCTTACTTTCGTCAGATACATCATTTTATTGAACTGACCCTGGGATTCGAAGCACAACAACGTTATCGTATTATTATTGATGATCCAGCTCTGGTGGCCCGTGAAATGAAAGCGGGTATGGAAGAGGTTAAGAATTTCAGACGCAGCACCAGTGATGCCTATTATTATAACTGGGTATTAAAAGTCGAACATGAGTTCCAGAAACCTTTCTTCCCCAGCCATGAAAATATGGCAAAACTTGAACTGCATAAAAACCAGGACACCCATTTACTGGCCGCCAACCTGCGCCGCGCTTTTTCCGGTATTGTTGCAGGCAACGTTAAAGATGATGGTATACGCGCCATTGAAGAACATGGCCTTTTTGAAATACGGGGCGATAATTCAATTATGCAACCGCTGGATAATTTACTGGAATCCTTCGTACAGGACCAACGTATGAAGTTGCCCGGGACTAAATACACACCCTGTTATAAGGTTGTCACCTGAGCTACTAATTATGCAACTTTTACTGATAAAACAACTCTAAATGCTGCCAAATGGCACGATTTTAGCTAGATTTTTAACCCAGAAATACTATACTTAGAATAAATAATTAATTAGAAATAGCGTTTGTATCTTTTAGATTAACCTAAAGAGACGGGGCAATGAATCATTCCCAACCCATACCACTTATATTGACTCTTGACCATGCAGGCAGGCCCATCGACTGGCTGCACTGGCAGGATGTGGTTAACCTGTATGTAAGAGAACAGATTGCCTGGACCGCCAGTGAAACCACAATTCGAGTCTTTGGTGGTATTAATCAGCTTTCAGGCCTGCAGTCCTTTCTTGATTTAAACACTATTATCGCGGTACGTGGTGCTAACGCCAGCAAACTTAAAAAAGAAATCCCTCCTCTGACCAATCGCGCTCTGTTTAGTCGTGACCGCTGTACCTGCCTGTATTGTGGCGACACCTTCAAGACAACTCTGCTCACACGTGATCACGTCAAACCCAAAGCAAGAGGAGGCAAAGACAGCTGGAATAATGTGGTTGCCGCCTGCAAAGCCTGCAATGTAAAAAAAGGCTGCAGAACACCCGGTGAAGCCCGCATGCCTTTGCTAGCTCTGCCCTATGCACCAAATCGGGCCGAAGCCATGATTTTATCCAACCGAAGAATTCTAACCGACCAGATGGACTTCCTGCGCGCCCATGTCCCCCTGGACCGTCGTGATTCGTTCAACTAAAGATATAGTATTTTTTAACCAGTGAACCCCTGATCAAAACGTAGAGGTGACTCATTATTTTTTGAGCCCTTGAAGACCTGCATCAAGATCTGGATACTGCAACTGATAGTTAAAATCAACCAGTAGTTTAGTGTTGGAAATGCGCCGAGATTCTGCCATGTAAGACAGCATACCAGCCGATAGCTGGCCTTCCGCCTGTTGCAGACTGATTACCTCAGGCAGGACTATACTCATTCCTTCTGCAACCCGTGTAAAAAAATCATACATAGTAGTAGGATGCCCATCGCTACAGTTATAAATTCCTTCGAGATCCATTCGTTCGAGTGCTTCTGCACAGATAGCCGCCAGATCTTCAGCATGGATGCGATTACTGAACGGCGAATCCTGCTCTCTGACAATGGGTTCGCCACTGCTGATGCGTTTAATTGGCAACTTACCTGGCCCATAAATACCAGGCACTCTTAGAACCACCCACGGAATTTGCTTTTTTTCACAGAAATTCACCATTTTTGATTCGGCATCCAGTCGCCGTCGGGCTCTATCTACCTGAGGATTGACTGGTGTCTCTTCAGTCACCCAGCCCCCCGCACAATCACCGTAAACGCCTGTGGTACTAATGAGGACAAATTTTTCAATGACCTGTTGCTCCAGCAACTCCAGAAAATGTGCCATACGATTATCATTCTGACCATGAACTGGGGGAGGAACCAGATAGAGAATTCGGCTATTAGCCACATTCAGGGATGCAGGGATAGCAGATGCAGTATCATCAAGCTCCAGCACACCGCAATTACTTACCAGTGCCTGACATAGTTGTTGGCTTTCCAGGCTGTGTACCAGCGCCTCTACCTGCCCGGTTAATCTCCTGGCCACCAATTTACCAATATAACCACAACCCACAATTAGAGAATTATGCATTACCATCCTTTTCATTTTAACTAAGGAGCCACTGACCAAGTCATGATTGTTTTATACTGGCTAAAAGTATCCTGAATTCAAGCAGACTTAAGCAGAAACTCCTTAAACATATATCATAAAAAAGCCTGATCCCAGACCAGGCTTTTTTGAGTGGAGATGTGATTAATTCTAGAAGTTTTCGTTACAGACCGCTACACGTGCATCATAGTAACGCTCGCAGGTGTAACTATCACCACCACGTGAATAACACTGATTACGTTGACTAAAAGCATACTGACGGCAACTACCCCAGTTATTAGTCAGCTGTTGAGAATCGTTCTCGGCACTATTTTTTTCTTTTTCTTTCCAGGGATTGCTGTTCAATTTTTTGGTAGTTGCAGATTTACGCATATTGAATTTACTGTCAAATTCAGCAACCATTTTTTTCTGCTCCCAGTCAGTCAGGTGATGCTGTTTGGGAGATTTATTAATAAATACATTTCTATCAACCGCACTGGCTGATAAAGATATAACCAGTGCAGATACAAATAAGATAACAATATTAAATTTCTTCATTACGAATCACCTATAAAACGATCAAGTTAAAGTCATTCCCACTCATCAATTGCTGTAGTTGAAACTTAAGCATCGGGGGACATGCATTAGCCAGGCCCACTGGCATAGATGTTTTCATTTGAAGATGATTTTCGGGCAGTGAATACCTGGTGAGCCAGAAACACATCGTTTTATTTTTGAAAATCAGCTGAAGCGCTGATCTGTCATTTGATATTAATATTATAGTTATAAAACAATCACTTATCAAATATTATTATTCTATTATAAAACAATAGGTTATATTATTATATACTAACTTAATGTTTTAATATTCAGGAGTTTTTCCTGAATACAGGTATTCTGAACTCCTGGTCCCGATACTTCTGCTGTAATTCAAATTTTCCTGGCAATACCCGCATCAGCCCCATAAACTTAAACTGAAAGCCCAAATTATAAGATCACTATGCCCAAATTCAGGTTACTTTTTATGCTTGGCCTGTCACTCGCTTTACCCTGGTCAGGCTGCGAGTATATTCACCAGAAAGAACAGCTCATGCGATCGGCAGAGTCGGACAAACTGTTACATCAAGCCCAGAAACTTGCCATAGCCATAGAACCCTTACTCCACCAGAAGAGTGATACAGCAACTTCAGTTAGTAGCTCACAAAGTCTTTATCTGTACAGGCTCCCCGAAAAAATCCAGCTTGATGGTTACCATGACGACTGGGGAATTGAAATCGACATCAGCATGGAATACCGCAACCGACTAGCCATGAGCCAGGTATCAAACCAGAATTTGGTTGCCATGGCAGGCTATAACTCCAGCTATCTATATCTGTTTTTTCAGGTATTCGATGACAATGTTATCTATTTCAGCCCACAACACACAGAACTCCCATCTGACCAGATAGTACTGGACATCACCGGACACAACCTGGCAGGTCGTTACTTCCTGCAGGTCACTGCACCCGGCAATTTTGATGGTCTCAGGAAGACTCTGGATGAACTGGATAATATCGAGTTAAATCAGACAACAGATATACAGGGATACTGGCAGGATACGGCCTATGGGTACAATGTAGAGCTGCGCCTTGCCAGACCTGAAGCAGAAACTCAACTGGGTTTTAGTGTTTATGACTATGATATTGTTGCCCAGAATCAGATCAAACTCATGGGACAATACGGCAACCAGCCTCCTGATCTAGCGTCTACAGCTGTTTTGATCAGGCGCTCATCAACCCTGCAAAATTTTCTCGATCAGTCACAAACAACCGCCACTCAAGTTTATATTATTAATCCTGATGGCTGGATTCTGGCAAGTAAATACACCAACCCGAGTATAAAGACATCAGCAAACCGTTCTCACATCAATCAGACTCTATACGACATACTGAGCCAGCTGTATATATTTGTCTCCAGCCTTAAAGATTCCAATTCCCATGAGCCAACCATAACTTCGAGCACAGGTCGTATCAGTGGAAAGACGATTGAGACATCAGCAAGGAATATCATCACCAGTAGCTGGTACAAACAGCAAGGCTCTAACCAGCCCATGATGTCCATTACCTATCCCATAAACAATTCTCACGAAACTCTGGCCATCATCGTCATCGAACAGAGCAGCTCCGTCTTTCTATCACTGCAAAACCCGGATTTTTTGCGAAACATCGCATACAGTTTATTAATGATCATCATCCTCAGTCTGTTGATGTTTATTTATACCTGGAAGCTGGCCAGGCAGATATTACATACCCAGGCTCATGGTAAAAATCAGGGGGGTATGGGGGCTGATCAGGACTAATATTTTTGACATATATCAGCACTGAGGTAATTTCCCAAAACCATTTCTTCCCCCCAATAATCTCCTATACATATGATTTTTCTTGATTTATTCCACAACCAGCTCATCTCCTTAAATTTTGCTAATGGATACCTGCAAATCGCTGATTGGTGTATAAATCAGCTTACGTTTATTATCTATTCCACGATCAATCTATTTATTAAGTACCTATGGAACAAATTCTAGAAATACGTGATGGCTGCACAACACCAGCCCAGTTACTCCGAAGCCTTTCCTTTGCCCGTTATTTAAAAATTTACAAATCTGAGTTCATTACCGATCTCGGACAACGTAGCGATAACCAGCAAACAGAAGCCCAGCAGAAAATCGATTTCATCAAAAAAGTCAGCACACGCGAGATTATCAAAGTACTTGAATCTAATGGCTTTGCCTCGGCTGATGAAAAAGAACGGGCAAGGGAACTGGTCCGATTTATAGATGGCGCCTTCCACCATTATCGTGGGCGCAGTTACTCACGTCTGGTACGACTGCAAAATGAAGTAGTGTCTACAGATCAGGAAACCCCTGAAACAGTAAAAGACAAGGTCACTGCGAAGGCACAGATTGCAGCAGACCTGATTCTGGAAACTCGACGTATTTTATTACAAAAGGTGGATCTTGAACGGGGCGTTCGTCGCACACCAGGCATGGATGCCTCACCCAATGTTACTGCCGGAGAAATTTCCGGACATTATTTTAATTATCCGGCCGACTACTCCCTGTTGTCACATGTACCCCTGACCATTGCGGCCGACATGAAAACCGGCATCGATTATACAACCCCCTCCAACAAAAGAGCCAAACCCTTCTACGAACTGGACCATAATCCGTTTGATTTCAAGGCATTCGAACCTGAGGACTGGGTTTCGGTTCCGCTTCAGGTTGGCACCTCACTGATTGTTACCTTCATACATAAATCACGGGGCTGCATTGAAATGGAGCCCGGCTTACTCAATCTGTTTCCCTTCGCATCCATCGATGACATCACCCAAAATCGACCACCGGACGGTATTTTTTTCTTTGGTATGCCGGATACGGATATTTCCGAACTGGGTTATTTCCACGATAAAGAGAATAATCTGCTGGTAGGCGTGGTACCCAATATTGATGAACTCAAATATTTTGGTTATGCAAAAAAACCAGTCCTGACCCTTCACAATGTCCTCGCGATAATGAACGGTGACCTGCCTCTGCATTGTGGTTGCACCCGTTATGTAGTACGTCTTAACGACCAGGACGAACCCTACATAGCCGAAATGCTGATCAAGGCCGATGATATGGGCAAGATCAGCCTGGTAAAAGGCGAAGACAAACTGACCCGACCTATTTTCTTTGGTACCGAAACCGGGGCCTTTGCCTGCATCGATGGCTTTAGTGATCAGGCCAAAATACAAATGGCCGGACGCGAAGTTGGATACAACAAGCAAACCGGTTCCAATGCACGACAAATTGTTCCGGTAACTGATGTTGACGAACTGTTCAATAACGATCCACTGGATGTGCTGCTTTATGTCAATAACTTCAATCTGATTCAACCAGGAGCATCTACAATACAGGCAGATATGCATATCGAAACGGCTCTGGAACATTTCAGACTCGGTGAACGTGTTGCCGCTGGCTCCACCCAGACTCACCGCGGCGCCAAGGAAAGCAGTTACTGGGCCAATCCCTTCCCACTACTAATTGCCAATGATGGCACCGTGCTACATCCTCAGCTGTTTAAGAAATTTTCAGAAAATGAAAAAGGCTTCATTGGCGATATGAACATTCTGATCAGTCGGGGAGAGCTACGGGTCGGCGTAGCCCATAGTCAGTTAATGGCCGGTGTTTATGAAGCCAATAGCGATGAAGACATACTGGCACATGGTTTCAGCAGTCGTAAGGCCGTGGAACAGGAAGGACCGGTAAGACTGGCGGAAGATCTGATTGAATTAATCAAATCACTGGCCATTGAAAAATGTAAACGTCTCAACCACCAGACCCGGGAGGTAAGTGTTACTGTGGCACTGGTTGGTGACAGCCGAACCGGCAAGTCTGAAACCGCAGAAAAAATGGAAGGCATACTCCGCCTGCATCTGATATAAGCCTCCATGAGCCAGGGATAATGACTGCTTATAACCGGCCATAAAAAAAGGCAACGTATGTTGCCTTTTTTAGTTCAGTCGATGGTAGATTTATAGCATCTCGACCAACCAGCGGGTAACTGTACCTGTTGCATGAGCGCACTGTTTACCCCGGTCTTCATCGAATTTTTTATATTCGCCTTCATCCCACATATCATAGGTACGTCCGGTAAACTGCTTCTGTAACTCCTCACAGGTGACACCTCCAAATTCTTCCCGGAACCGTTCCACCAGCTCCTTACCCTTTTTGAAATTATTAATAAAGCGGCCTTTATCCAGTTTATTACGATCCCGACCACGTTTGACACTAAGCGCCATTAAGCCACCAGTAAGTGCGCCACAAGCCCCATGCCCCATCAGGCCACCACCACCCGAAAGGCCATGACTGGCTTTAATTGTCTGGTCATCGATAATTCCCACGGTTTCCTGTACGGTTGCTAATACACATTGAGGGCAACAGCCATAGTCCAGTTCGTACTGCATGGCTTTATCATAAGCCTGATCTGCCAGAATCAGTTTTTGTTCTTTATTCATACCCCCTCCTAAGGATTAGCAATTAATAATAGTATAATCTTCTACCCAAAAAATGATATTGATCTAGACCAAAAATGATCAATATAAGCGCTACAGATAAATATCACCCTCCGCTGAAATCACGGCATAACCACCGACATTGATCTGGTGGATTACTGTACCCTCAGTTTCCACCTCTACTTCAATCACACTCTGCCGCAACCGTCCCAGTCCACGCTGGACAATACACTCAGTTATACCCTGGAAATTAAACAAACTGGCAGCCAGTGCGGGTACTGCTGGAGCCACAGCGGGATCATCTGCCTCGGCAACACCTTTACCCAGCATACGGGCATGGTAATTAACAACTTTTACCGAATGACTGGTGGTATAGAGCAAAATCCGACTGGCCAGGGATGCCACAAAAGACATTGTCCATTTATTGATATTGAAACGTGCCGATATTAAGGCCCCTTCCGTTTTTACCGGCACAAGAAGAAACTTTTCATCACCACCGGCAATCACTGTTGGGTAATCCTCCAGACCAATGTCTTTTTCATTTAGATGTAATATTTCTGCCAGTTCAGCTGCAGAGGGCACAAAGTCATCAAAATCTATTTTAGTCTTAGTGCAGAACCTGACTTTACCGATCCGATCACCCGATGATTCGACACATATCTGAGTTTTATGAGCGCCATGTTCAAACTCACTCAGCCCAGTGTTAATACGCTTGAGCTTAGCCAGCAGATGAGCTGTGGCTATGAGTGGATGGCCATTGCTGCTGATTTCTCCAGCCAATGAATATACTTTCAAACTGAAATGATGGCCGCCTTCATCCGATGACTGAACAAAAACACACTCGTTCTGGTTGAGCTCCCTTGCTATCGCCTGCCTTTGAATATGACTCAAAACAGCCGTTTCCAGGCAAACAGCTACCTGTGCACCCTGAAAAACTTCCCTGGCAAAGGCATCAATAAGATAATAATGTACTTTCATCAGCTTTCTCTTTACAACAATGATATTCAACAACTAGACTTAATTAGAACCAGTCAGATTCATCTACCCTTTGTCTCAACCCAGGAGGCATTATGGTTACTGTGTCTATCGATGAGATGGGCCTTAATGGTCACATTCTCCTGCAACCTAATCTGTCACTGAACTGGAAACAGAACATACGTTTCTTCATTGCCGTATTTTTTATTCTGCTTTGCATATCAGTATATTTCTCTTACCAGATTGGCTGGCTGGTATTACCTTTCTCGGGTCTTGAAATTATTTTAATTACCGTTTGTCTGTATCTTTTTTTCCGGCACTACAATTATCAGGAGGTAATACGATTTAGTCACGACAATTTAATTATCGAACGAGGAAAAGACAAACCGGAAAAGACCTGGATCTACCAAAGACTCTGGTCAAAGTTTTATATCCATGAACGGGGGATAAACGACATACCCAAAGTTTGCCTGTTATCCCATGGCAAGGAACTGGAACTGGGCGCCTTCCTAAACTATGATGACAAACAGTTATTTATTAAACACCTGAAGCAAATTACTCGTAATTTCCAACGTCAGCTCTGAGCAAAATATTTTTGCAAATAATCGTCAAACGACAAGACATCTGACTGCTCCATCTTTATCTGATTATCAATAGAAATTTCTGCCTGCTCATGGAAAAATCGCTGTCGTTCAGGTTCCAGCTTTACTGTACGAAAATAGTCATAATGTTGCTGGGACATACGCCGCGCAAAGTGATAGAAACCTTCACCATTGTTACGCATATCTTCCAGCATACGCGCCGAAGGTGTGAGATCGGGGTCGCGAACTTTATCACACTGTTCCTGTAAAGCCCTCTGGTAGGGCTTATCCTGATAGGATTTATCCAGCAACTCACATACTCCTTCCATAGCATCACAGATTTCCATTGCCCATTCTTTCAAACTACAATCACTGGCATCACGCTGTAATTTCAATGAAGGATCTCGTCCATGATGTGCAACATTCAATTCATTCAGATCAATTTCTTCGCGCTCACTAAAACAAATTTGTTGACCGTCCTGAATCAGACAGAAAACCAGAAAGGCCTCGAGAAATCTTAGCTGTGTCTGATTAATACCTAATGGATCAAAAGCATTTACATCCAGAGATCTCAGTTCCACATATTTAACTCCACGCCGTTTTAATGCAGAGGTAGGCTTCTCATTGCCCTGCAAGATCTGCTTTGGACGTACCGTACTGTAATATTCATTCTCGATCTGCAGGATATTAGCATTCAATTGTTCGTACAGATCATTCACCTTAACGCCAATTTTCTTATATCCTTTATAAGGCGTGTTGATGGCATAAGTCAAACTCTGCACATAGGCATCGACATTTCGATAACAGGCCTTAATACCTATTTCATTTTCTTTATTATTTTGATAACCGATATCACCCATACGCAATGAAGTAGCATAGGGCTCATAATATGTGTTGCTATCAAACTCGGTCAGATCGCAGGGTTTTCCACCCAGGAATGATTTACAGACCGCCGGAGATGCGCCAAACAGATAAGGCACTAGCCAGCCATAGCGCTGCAGATTTCTGATCATTGCAAAATACTGTTCCGAAATAAAGGACTGGAGGGGCTGCTCATCTTCTTCAATTGACTGGTATAATTGCCAGAAACTGTCCGGCAGTGAGTAGTTAAAATGAACCCCGGAAATAACCTGCATCACCCGACCATACCTGTGCCCAAGTCCACGACGATAGGCGGTCTTCATTAAACCCGCATTGGAATGGCCGTATTGAGCAATCGGAATACTTTCGTCACCCGCCACCACACAGGGCATGCTCGTGGCCCATAAAATCTCATTATCCAGCTCTTTGTAAACATAGCTGTGAGTGTCCCTGAGGAAATCCAGCACCTGCTCAGTATGGGTAAAAGGGGGGGTAATAAACTCAATCAGAGCTTCAGAATAATCAGTAGTGACATAAGGATGGGTTAAAGCAGAGCCCAATGCGCGAGGATGAGGCCGCTGGGAAATACTGCCATCTGGCGAAACTCTCAAACTTTCCTTCTCTACCCCAATCTGGCGGCCCTCAAGGATACGATCTTCGCCTGAATCCAGTAATTTTTTTAATCTGCGTTCGACAAGTTTATACAAGTTATTTCTCAGTATTATTTAATTTTGACTTATATTCCAAGTTTATATCATGACATTTAATATTTGGATATTATTATATTTTAACGCTATTCAAACTCCCAAACATAAAACCCATCACATTGCTGAATCACATTAATAAACCCTACTATTTCTATTTTAGTGACGATAAAAACTTATGGATTAAACGACATATTATAGATTTTTTTAAACTATTTTGATCCAGATCAGTTGTTCAGACCACCAGACCCTATCACTTGATCATTATCAATACCATAAAATTTCTTTTCCCGTAGTATTCCCAGACAATTTACAGCAGAAGCCCCTCTTAATGGCACTGGTTAACTTCAAGTTTAACAAGGATAATCACTCTACAGGTGGAGAAATATTTGTGTCCGACGATGCCGACATTGACCTTGTTCTCAACTGGTATGAACTCAAAGGCAATAACCTGATTGGTGAAGAACCTATTCACGGCATCAGTGTAAAAAATATTCTTGAATTATTTGATGCACCATTCTGGAACGGCATTTATCACTGCTGGTCAGTAGAAAAAAAACATATTGTCAGTCTAAACCCTCTGGTCAGCCATGAAATTAACCCGCAGGAATATGCCTATTTTGTAGAAATCTACAAAAAACTGTAGGTTATGGAATATATTTATTGATTTAGATTACTATTTTTCACCCTGGACCCAGTGTCCATACCACTCAGATGTTCGTCTCAATCTTCCTACACGCCTATCGGCACCTACAGCATCAAAACGATAAAGATCACGGCGGTCAACACCACTGCGACGCTCAGATGGTGATCGCCGTTCAATCCATTTTTTAGCATTTGCTGGTTTGGTTCTCAAAAACATTGACATACCCCCACTATTAGCTCTCAAAACAATAATATTGTACGCTTCAACCTGGCAATTTTAACCGCCACTGGTCGCCTCATCGTCCACCTTGAATATCAGAGGACCTCTGATCATTCGTGATTTTTTTGCTCGCTACAGATATCAAAATTTCCCCCGAAATTCGTTACAATAGAATAACCAGTCCGCCACACTTCATAAAAAACCTGAACACTCATCATGGACTGCTACACCCAGGCTTATTCAAGGCTCTGTCGCTTATTAACATTCCGTATTCCTTGCTCACTTACACAATATCACTGATAATTAATAGACGCTAAGAACGAACAGCAATAAGCAATTTTTATGAAAAACGACAATACAACTATAAATTTTTCTATAAACAGCTGGCAACATCTGTATTCCCTGAAGGCAGCTATTGATCGCAAACAACAGGCAGCAGGAAGCACACTGACAATACAGGGAACAATTCGAAATACACCCCTGACTGAGCATCAGGATACCCCTATATTAATAGTACTTAACATGGCACGCGGCATACCAACTTACCAGACTGATAGCTCCGGGAAAATTATCCTCGGCAAACTGCACTACCAGAATCAACGTTTAACCACAGAACTTGCTGTCGATGATGAAATATTTAATGAATTAAAAAAGAACTTGCTGGAATATGGCGAATTTGATGGCATTCATATTGTCGTCAGCCTAGAACTGGAATCTGAAGCCCGCATTAACAACAATCAGGAAATCAGCATCCTTGATCTGAAATATGCCATGAAGGGTGATGCCTGATTAAAGTACATGCTATATATAAACATGAGTAAGACATGACTAATATTGCACTTGATGAACGACTTCAGCGTGACTGTTACATAATGGGCAAGTGGCATAACAACCTGCTGTTACTGATGGATAACGCTCTATTGCCCTGGCTAATACTCGTGCCAGAATCTCAGGAAACTGAATTTTATCATTTACCACAGCTACAACAACAGGACATTCTAAACAAAATTAATCAGCTGTCTAAAATTCTTATAGAAGATTTCGGTGCAAAAAAACTTAACATAGCCACTATTGGTAACATTGTTTCTCAGCTACATATACACGTGATCGGGCGCTCTCCGGAAGATCATTGCTGGCCTTCTGTAGTATGGGGAAATTCTGAACGCACTCCCTATACACAGGAACAATTATTACAGATTTCAAGCCGCCTGCAATCATTGATCACAGACCAATACAGTCCTTACCAAATTGAAATAAAAACGCTCACTAATGACCAGTAAAAAAGTCAATGACCATACATTTAATGAGCGCCATATTTCGGTATTTTTCCTTATTCAGAAACAAGCCGGCTCAGATAGTCGAGCAATAGCACCTGATTTTCAGGCCATAGTAAAATCCGGTTATGTCCACCCGCAACTTTTTCAATATATTTAGGCTGGTTTGCCTGCTTATATAATACATCGGCGTGATAAAGCGGCACGATTTGATCATCAACACTATGGATGATTACCAGACTAACAGGTGAAATTTTTGAAACCAGATTTTTAGGGCTATAATCATTATTTACGGTAAACGACAAAGGCCACTGAAGTGCCCAGGTTAACCAGAATCTGGAGAGGGCATCCTGAGTAATAGTATGGTAATCACTAAATGCGCTGATACTGAATAAGGCTTTTATTCTGCCCTGGTAATCATTCTCAGCAAGTGCGGCAATACTCAGACTGCCACCAAAACTGTGTCCCAGAACAAACAGCTTTTCATTCTCACCCAGTAACTCATCAATCGTATAGCGAATAGTCGTATCCACATCATTGATACTCCCTTTAAGCTCAGGGAAGCCCTGCGACCACCCATAGCCACGATAATCGACCAGAATTACATCATAGTCATGCCTGGTCAACCAGGACACTGCTATAACATGTGTACTAATATTTTCCCCATTACCGTGAAAGAACAACACTTTAGCCCGTGGTCTTCCCTCTGCATGTAAATACCAGCCGTGAAGCACCAGCTTATCATTCGTTTTAATGTAAAGATCATCATACAGAACACCCAGGTCATCGGGCGTCATCATCTGAGACTTAAGGGGCTGAAAAAGCAATTGCGTGCAGGATTGCAGTATAAACACCAAACCCAGAAGCAGAAGCTTTTTATTCATCAAAAATACCAGTTAACTAATAATTCCATGCGATCATCAAATTTATCATATTCAAGCTGATGACTGATCTTCAACTTAAGTGACATTTCATAGTTCTGATACAGGCTTTGTTCAACCGTTAACGATCTATAGCTGGTTTCTTCACCTACTCGGTAATTCAAAAATTCTGCCGAAAGTCGGGTCACTCCAAAACCAGCATTCAGCATCAGCGTCATATTTAGACCCGCGGATAATGAATAGCCTTTATCAAGTTTATCACCCATTCTAAATTTCGACTTTGCTAATAATGAAAACAGATTCATGGCACCTAACTTGTAGGTATAACCAGCCCCGCCATTGACCTGCACCACATGCTCGGCAACTGGACGGCTATCCAGGTACTCAACACCGAAGTCTGCAAACCAGGACAATGGCTGAAAGAACTGATCCCTGGGACTCAATGATAATATATCGATCAAAGTGAAGCGGTTAAGCTCAAACTTATCCTGCTGTGCGTAATAATCCACTTCCAGGTCCAGAAAGTTAATTTGTGCACCAATACCATAACCCTGCCAGGGATCAAGCACATCATGATAAGCAGGACGTAACTGAAACCGGGTGCGCCATTCCTCGTTAGCCTTTGTCATACCGATTGCGAATCTTGAAGTATCATGCCCCTGGTCTGGCCTGACATCCGGCACTTTCACATCAGGCCATACCGAACCCTGTGTTTCCAGCTCACTCCTGGCCAGTAGTAGCTGATAATTTTGACTCGCATTTTCATCACGCCTGGAAAACTCCCTGAGAGCGCGATATCTTGAGTAATCGAAAGCCTGTTCCACCATCATGGCTTTTTCATTAGCATCCATGTCCGTTAATTCGTCAGGCTTTTTTTCACCTTCATACAATTGCCTGACAATCTCAAGCTGCTGCTTATTCAAAACATTGTTACGCTGCTTGAAAAGTGCTGAGCTGGATGGCCGATATACAGTATCCTTTACTATGCCAGATTCCTTCACCACTCGTACAGTATCAGAAGGGATGGCTCTTACTGAAAACCTGTCAGTTAAATACAAATCTTCACGTCCCACTTCCAGCAGTGACAGCATGTGGTAGGAGCAATTCTCAGTAAAGAAATAATAATCGAAACGAATGTCCTTGAGCTCCCAGGCATGACGCATCATTTGTTCGACTTCAGCCTGGGTCAAATCCAGTTCATATTCCCAGATATCTCGATTTTCTATGTCGCTGTATTCTTTTATTTTTTCATAATATGGCACTATGGAAAATATGCCCGGGTAACCGCCAAAAATACCTTTGTAAGCGAACACAATACCAATCTCGCCGGGTTGCATATTGGCCGCATAATTCAGTGCATAAGCGGCCAGTGGCGCACCTTTCCTGTAATCATCAGGGTTGACTCTAAGTAATGTATGCCCAAACATAGACGATGGGCTATTCAAATAGGAAGATGGGAATACCAGCGTTGCTGACTTTACATTGAGGGTATTCTTCCATTCCTCTAAAGTTGGACAATACCTGT
Source organism: uncultured Gammaproteobacteria bacterium (assembly GCA_965368175.1). Classification (GTDB taxonomy): domain Bacteria; phylum Pseudomonadota; class Gammaproteobacteria; order SZUA-229; family SZUA-229; genus CBDULX01. The sequence continues at coordinate 27,914 of CBDULX010000011.1, forward strand.
CTGACAGTTTTTTAGCATCTATTTTCAGGATGGTTTTTAACCAGTGGTAACGTGAAGGGAATCGACATTGCGCATGCTCGTCTCCCTGCTGAGTGATATCAAAAAAAGATTTGATGGTAGCCGTTAATTCATTTCCAGGCTTATATTTACCATCCTTTGACAGAAAATAGCGGGCATCATCAGCCTGACTTTCATAGCCACCCAGCCAGTTTTTTTTGTAATGCACCAGCTTATGCCAGTATTTATGACTGGATAAATTTAAATCATTAGCTTTATTAACAAGAAAATCAGAATAATTTTGTTCAGCTTTGACAGGACTGGCCAGTAAGCTTAAACAGAGGGCCCAGAATAATCGACTCATACTATTTATTATTATTGTACTACTGCTAAAAAATAAAACCGGCAAATACCGGCTACAGGAATAAACATCTAAAAACAAAAACGGCCGCAAAAGCGGCCGTTTCCGAGTAACATTAAGCTACGTATTTAGCCAGTTTGCTATCAGCTTTCATAACTTCTTTTAGAGAGGTCAGAACTTCAACACTGCTGACTTTATCGCCACCATAAATTTTGCCGAAGTTACTGCGAGTCATTGAGAAGAAATGAGCTTTATCTTCCTCAGCAACACCAATCAGACTAGCCAGAGTTTCCAGAGCTTCGCCTTCACCTGTTGCCATATTGCGAGCAACTTTTTCCATGTTTTCATCAAGGAAAATGTCAGCGGCAGCAGCAGTGATTGTGTTGTTACCATCACAACCCAGAGTACCTGATGTCATACCAAAAGTCTGGTTACCAAATAGGCCATTGGTAGTAGCGGCCAGTACATTTGGAGCGATACCAGACTGGCCATCGAATGCCATAGCACCTAAACCACAACCTGGACCTTTTTCAGCAGCCTGTACAGCAAAAGGGGCTAAAGCGATTAAACCTGCAATTAACGTTTTTTTCATACGTATGAACTCCATCGATATTTATATTTTTATTAAAATCCCTCATTAGTACATCCGTTACTTCCTGTAACTCAGCCCCGACCCTAGATTAATGCATCTGCCAAAGCTTAAGGACATTATATAATCTACATCACCATGAATAACAAGCGTGAAAATCTATTTTTTACTTTTATTTATGCATCATGTGAAATAATCCCACTTATTTCGGCACCTGTATAAATTGTTCAGCTTGTTCTAATACAAACTGTTTAAATGCCTGAGCTACCGGAGACAGGCGCTTTCCTCTGCGCTGTACGATATGCCAGTGCCGGATAATTGGAAAATCTTCTACATCCAGCAATACCAGTCGTCGGGTCTCCAGTTCCAGCTCCAGTGTATGGATGGATACTATACCAAGGCCTAACCCAGCTTCCACAGCCTGTTTAATGGCTTCATTACTGCTCATTTCAATACCGGTGTTGAAGCTCACACCGTGCGCTACAAAAAAACGCTCAATCGCACTTCGCGTACCCGACCCTGTCTCACGCACTACAAAATGCTCATCACTAAAATGCAAGAGTGGGATATTGTTCTCGTTCACCAGGGGATGACCGGCAGGTGCAATCATAACCAGTTGATTTTCTAAAAATATTTCTGATTCTACATCCACCCCCTCCGGTGGCTGGCCCATAATCACCAGATCCGGTTCATTATTTTCCAGCTGTTCACGCAGGCTTTCCCTGTTAGTAATATCAAGGCTGATAGTTACACCCGCATATTGTTTAGAGAATGCCGCCAGCAATCGAGTAGCAAAATGACTGGCCGTCGTCGCCACTGAAATAGCCAGGCGGCCACTTTGCACACCTTTTAATTCTTCTATGACGATTTCCGCTTCAGCCAGCAGCTGCCCAATTCTCTGGCTATAGCTGTACATTTCATGCCCTGCAGTAGTCAGATATATCTTTTTGCCCACCTGCTCAAACAAAGGCAGACCTATACTCTCCTCTAACTGCTTGATTTGCATAGAAACACCCGGCTGACTAAGGTGTAATTTCTTAGCCGCCCGGGTAAAGCTCTCCATACGCGCTACGGCTTCAAATACTTCAAGTTGCCTGAGTGTTATTCGCATATCCATCAAACCATATATAATATATATCTGTTGAATGAATACTATAAGCAATTACTTATGATTACAATTAAAAATATTGAATTGTAATTATGGTTTAGTTTGTCCATAATTCTGTTCCCGCTAGATTACAGGCATTAGATTCAAGCCTTTTTTGTAATTTAGATGCCATAAGGTAGAGAATATTTACTCTGTTGGCGTGGAAAGAATTTAAACCTTGCAAATCGCTTAGGAGGCCATCATGGCTAAGAAGTACGACGC
>CBDULX010000012.1:0-30033 GCA_965368175.1 uncultured Gammaproteobacteria bacterium
CACGTTCTTGAATAGCAATATCTCTAACTGAAATTGTAGGTAATCCAGTAGATATAATATGGGATGATCTTGTTTCAGGGTTACAGAAAATGGAATTTTCGCCAGAGTTTCATGTTCCATATCGCAATGACAGGATGCCGATTGAAAGTGTTGTTGCTTTAGGGACAGTTCAGCTTGGTTTGGATTACGGGGTTGCTAATGAGTCAGGAATGCCAGATAAACAAAAGGCATTATCAATTGTTCGAAATGCTATAGATTATGGGGTAAATTGGATTGATACGGCGAGAGCTTATGGCCTGTCAGAGCAGCGAGTGGGGGAAGCATTGTCTGCTGGTTGGCAGAGTCGTACTCGTATAGTTACTAAGCTGGATCCACTTAATGACCTATCAGAAGAATCATCAGTTTCATGTGTGGAGAATGCAGTTCAGAACAGCTTGTTGACATCTATGCATGCTTTGAATATGAAAAATCTGGATATTCTGTTGTTGCATCGTTGGCAGCACAGAAAATCATATCAAGGACAAATATGGAAAATATTGCTGGAGCAAAAAAATCAAGGCCTGGTTAAAGAATTAGGCGCCTCTATATATACTCCAGATGAAGCTGTTGAAGCATTATCAGACATGGATGTAAGTCATCTTCAAATACCATTTAATATTTTTGATCACCGTTGGCTTGGTAATGATTTTAAAAAAGCATTGACGAATCGGCCAGATGTACGCATACATGTGCGCAGCGTTTTCCTGCAGGGGTTACTGATTAACGATGAAGATATTTGGCCTGAATGGGATGTCGATGCAACTAATAGGATTAATCAAATTAATGGTTTGGTTCAATCGCTGGATAGAAAAAATAGAACTGATCTATGTATAGCTTATGTATTAGGCCATGATTGGGTAAATTCTATTGTAATTGGTGTTGAAACAAATGAACAGCTACTAGATAGCCTGAAAATTGCCTGTGAAAAGCCGCTGACCCTGAATGAATGTAATACAGTAGTAAAACAGCTTTTTGGTGTGCCTGATCGTTTGTTAAACCCATCACAATGGTAGTAGTTTATGGAGTATTTTACATTAAAAAATCGAGTAATTTTATTAACCGGTGCCGCTGGTTATTTCGGTAGTACAATCGCAAAAGGTCTAGTTAGCGCAGGTGCCGAAGTGATTCTTGCTGGACGAACAGAGCAAAGCCTGAGGTTATTATCTAAAAATTTGATTAATGCAGGCGGTAAAGCCCAGCCACTGGTTCTTGAGCTTAGTGATGATGATTCACGCTGTAATGCTATAGCGTGGATTAAAAAACACTATAGTCGTCTTGATGGAATTGTGAATAATGCATACAGTGGGCGTGCAGGTGCTCTTGAGAATATTGCTGTCGACGATTTCTCAATGGCCTGCTCACAAAATTTATCAGGGCCGTTTCACCTTATACAGCAGGCCTTACCGATTCTTCAGGAGACAGCTGTGAAAAATGATGGCGGTACATCTATCGTGAATGTGGCGTCCATGTATGGAAAAGTAAGTCCTGACCCACGTATCTATGGCGACAGTGGCCAAAATAATCCGGTACATTATGGGGCAACGAAAGCAGGTTTGATTCAAATGACTCGTTATCTTGCCTGTCATTTGGCCGATAGAAATATTAGAGTCAATTCTGTTTCGCCCGGTGCTTTTCCACGCCCAGAGGTTGGAGAAACTGCACCAGATTTTCTGGGCCGTCTCGAACAAAAAATCCCTATGGGAAGGGTCGGTCGGGCAGAGGAAGTGATCGGCCCTGTATTATTTCTATTATCATCTGCGTCGTCATATGTTACAGGCGCAGACCTGCCTGTTGATGGTGGATGGACTGCATGGTAGCAACGAATATACGAGTAGCTATTCGTGTTGATGCGTCTGTTGAAATAGGTACAGGGCATGTAATGCGTTGTTTGACGCTGGCTAAAGAATTTCAAGATCGAGATATCGATGTTTACTTTATATGTAGAGACTTGAAAGGTAATTTAGCAAGTTTAATTCAAGGAAAGAATTTTCGTTGTAAATTAATAAATGATGCAATTGACAATCTGTTAATAGATGAAAATAAACCACTGCATGCGCGATGGCTTGGTGTTTCTTGGGAGCAAGATGCAGATGAAACAGGCCAGATATTATGCGATGAAAAGGTTGACTGGCTAATTGTAGATCATTATGGATTAGATTCGCGTTGGCATCGTCAGGTTAGGAAATGTGTTGATCGTTTATTAGTGATCGATGATTTAGCGGATAGAGAACTTGATTGCGACATTTTACTAGATCAAAATTATTACATGAATCCTGATCAGCGATATAAAAATTTAGTTAGTGATAAATGCAGATGTCTTTTAAGTCCAAGATATGCTCTTTTAAGAGAGGAGTTTACACAACAGCTTCAAATAAAGAAATGCCGGATGCGCAACAAGATAAAGCGTTTGTTTGTGTTCATGGGGGGCGCAGATTTAACAAATGAAACAGAAAAAATTCTGATGGCATTAGATAAGGTTGAAAATTTTCAATTTGATGTGGATCTTGTTGTGTCATCGGTTAATCCACGTGCTGATAATATCAAAAAAATGTGTAATGACAGGGGTTATTGTAATTATTTCATAGATATTGAAAATATCGGCGAGCTAATGTCAGAAGCAGATTTGGCTATTGGAGCAGGCGGATCAACAACGCTAGAGCGTTGTTATGTTGGAGTGCCGTCACTGGTTATTGTGGTGGCTGAAAACCAGAAGGAAACAACTGCGGCACTGGATATGGTTGGTGCATTGCAATGCCTTGGATGGCATTCGGCTATAAATTCAGATGTTATTTACAGGAGTTTGAAGAAATATATCAATGATCCGAAGAAACTGGAAGAAATGTGTATAAATGCAAGAAAGGTTATAGGCGGTAACGATTTCTGTGGAGTAAATGGTGTGGTTTCAGAGATTTTGAGAACATTATGAAAAAATATGAACTTATAAAGAACAAATATGGTTATTATGAGGTTTTGAATAAACCGAATATTGATGAGCTAGCAGAGTATTATAATAAAAAATACTATCAAAATGGTGAAGGTTCGTATAATACAGGTGTGAAATATACAGATGATGAGATAAGTTATTTTCTGAACAAGGTCGAGCAGAAATATATTGCAGCTATGACTGTATGTCCTGATTTAAAAAGTAGTGGCAAGTCATTTGTTGATATTGGTGCAGGTGAGGGCTGGGCGCTGAACTACTTTTCGAGCAAGGGGTGGAAATGTATGGGGGTGGATTTTAGCGAGTATGGATGTGCAGCAAATAACCCTGATCAGGTGTCTCAACTTCTGGTGGGTGATATATATGCGAATATAAAGTCTTTATGTGAAAGTCAGCGTAAGTTTGATTTCGTATTGATTGATAATGTTTTAGAACATGTAGTAGATCCTTTTCGGATGTTAATGGATATCAAGGGAATCGTTTCTGAAAATGGTGTTTTGATAGTTGAGGTACCAAATGATTTTTCTATAACTCAGGAAGAGTTGTTCAAAAAAGGTTATGTTTCGAAAGAATATTGGTTGGCCTTTCCTGATCACTTGTCTTATTTTAACAGGAAGGGTTTGGAGTCTCTAGCTATAGATGCGGGTTGGGATGTACGAAAAACATTTACTGCTTATCCTATTGATTTTAATCTGTTTAATGAAAATATAAACTATATAGAAAATCGTAGCGTAGGTAAATCATGTCATCATGCCAGAGTGGCTATTGAAAATATGTTTCACGCTGCTTCTGTAGAAAAAACAATTAAACTATATGAGGCAATGGCGGATATGGGTGTGGGTAGAGATATTATTATGATAATGACACGCTGAATAATAATTGTTAATTCTATGGTGAAAGTATGTTAAGAGAGGTTGCTCTGCAAGATCTTGATAAAATTCTCAGATGGAGAAATTCGCCTGATGTCCGTCAGGTAATGTTTACGGATCATATAATCACGAAAGATGAGCACCTTTCGTGGTGGGAAAGAGTAAAAAAAGATAATAGCAGGGAGAATCTTGTTTATGTCTGGAAAGGTGAAGATGTTGGTGTTGTTAACTTTTATGATATAGATAACAGTACCGGTGAATACTATTGGGGGTTTTATCTTTCGGATGCGCTAAATAGCCAGTTGACACGAATGCAAATATGGCAGGCTCTTGAAAAGGAAGCGATTGAATATGCCTTTAATGACTTGAACTGTAAGCGACTTTTCTGTGAGACCTTTCGTTTTAATCAGCCGGTTAATGAAATGCATAAGCGATTTGGTTTTAAAGTGGTAGCAATAGAAAAAAAATCTAAAGGTGATAAGTTAGAAGAAGTTATTATAGCAGATTTGACGCCAGAAATATATTATAAGAAATCTAGTAGCAGTTTGGCGACATCTTCATCTCAAGTAGTGCATGTAAAAAGCGAGTTAGCAAACTCTACTATGGTATTTACTCGTCTTTCAAAGCGCTGTGTGTTTTTAGGCAGTGCAAATCTGGGTTTTTTTACTGAAACATTTCGAAATAAAGCATCTGACTATGGTTTTGAGGTGGTCTGTACTGATATTCCATATGGTCAGTACATGGTGCAAATGAGTGATGCAGAAAGTGAGATTCGTAGAAATTCACATGATTATGTTGTCTTTATTGAGAGAATAGAGGATTTCGTGCCAGTCAATGATGTTCTGTCGGATGATGTTTTGCCTGTCTTGCAGAAGCGTTGGATCGAATACTTGTCTTTCATACGTAATGCACGTAACAAGCTTTCAGGTACATTTTTAATTGCTAATTCAACGTACATAAATACATGGTTATCAAGTCTTGATCCTGCTGCTAGTGAAAATAAGGTGATATTTCAATGTATCGATAAAATGAATTCACAGCTATCAGTGCTATGTGAAGAAATGTCAGACTCTTATATTATTGATCTTGCAAGTTTGACGCAAAAAGTTGGTCGTGATGTGGCTCATCCTGGTAAATACTGGTATATGGCAAGAGCACCTTTTTCAGAATATTTTAATAATGCTCTAAGCCAGCATTTACTGGGTATCATATTAGCACTAGAGGCTAAGACGGCTCGTGTTATTGCGCTAGACCTGGATAATACTTTATGGAAAGGTGTTATAGGAGATGATGGGATAGAAGGGATCCAGGTTGGTGGTGATTATCCAGGAAATGCATTTAAAACTATCCAGAATATATTTAAATCTTTTCAAAAGCGTGGTATTGCACTGGCATTGTGCAGTAAGAATACAGAAAAGATTGCATTTGAAGTATTTGAAAAGCATCCAGATATGGTTTTAGACAAGGATGACCTGGCTGCATGGCGTGTTAATTGGCTTCCAAAGCCCGATAATCTTAGGGACTTATCAGCAGAGCTAGATCTTGGACTAGCTTCATTTTGTTTTATTGATGATAACCCGCTGGAGCGCGAAGAGGTGAGAGCGTCATTGCCAGAGGTTTATGTACCAGAAATGCCGGATGAGATATCAGAGTGGCCAGAATATATTCTGAATTTACCTGAATTAGCATATATTAGTTTAACTGATGAAGACAGAAAAAAGGCAGAGCAATATAAAGTTCGTTCTGAAATCAAGCGTGGTGAAAGACAGTCAGAGTCACGAGAGGACTTCCTTAAAACACTTGAAATGAAGTTGAGTGTAGAGCGCCTATCTGAAAGGAACCAACAAAGAGTATTACAGTTAATTAAAAAAACGAATCAATATAATGTTACTACCAGACGGCATACAGAGGCTGATATTAAAAGTCTTCTCAAGCAGGGTGAGTGTTTTGCAGTTCGACTAAAAGACAGGCTTGGTAGTGATGAGATTATAGGTGTTCTGATAGTGGTGTATGAGTATGGGAATGCAAGAATAGATACTACTCTCATGTAGGGTGTTAGGTCGTGGTGTGGAAACGGCTTTATTGGCCTGGCTATATAGTCATATAACTAAAAAAAACATTAAGATAATAATCGGTGAAGTTATCCCAACTGAACGTAATCAGCCAGTTCGTGATATTTACACTCAACATGGTTTCATCGATTTGGGTAATTATATGTATGAACTAAGGCTTTCTGAAAAGAAGATTGAAATGCCGGAATGGATACGATTGGAGTAATATATGTATATAGAAGATTCATTCTGGACAATCTGTGGTGTTAGGTCCATCGATCATGTAGCTGTTACGACACGCGATTTGCCAGCAGTGTTAAAAGATTATTTAGGGCTACCTGGAAGTGAGTTATTACGTGGCCCCGGTATTAATACAAGCCAAAATGTAGATTATGCCTTTGTCAGATTGGCGACGGGTATGGTGGTTGGAATATTAGGTTTGAAAGAGGGCTCGCCGATTACTGAACATGTAGAAAATGGTGGAGGCGCGTATCACTTGTGTTTTACAGTTGATGATCTTGAGCAAGCGACTATTTCTGCGCTGAAAAATAATGCAATTCAAGTTGTGGAGTCAAGAGAAGATGACGCATTTGATGGTCGGCGTGTTTCCTTTTTTATGCATCCTGACCATGGGTTGTTCGAGTTTTTAGAAGCTTATCCCAAAGAAATCAAACTGACTACTAAGGTATATGCCAGTAAAAAAGCACCTCTAAAAAATAAAATAAGTGGAGATGAAGATTCTAAGCAAATTGTAAAACAGGCATTTACCAAAGTATTTCCAGATTTATCTAATAATCATGATGTGGAAAATGCAGAATATGATGCAACTCCAGGTTGGAGCTCATTTAAGCACTTACAGTTATTCATGGAAATAGAGCAAGCAGCAGGCATTTCATTTACGGCTGATGAAATAGCAGGAATTCAAGATTTTAATGGCCTTGTTGAGGGCCTCACACGAAAGTTGGAAGAGTAATGAAAGATATTTCGATCGCAGGCCGGCTGATTGGTGAGCGACATCCTCCATATATAATAGCAGAACTATCGGCAAATCATAATGGCAGTTTGGATAGGGCGCTGGATTCTATTGATATGGCCAAACATATGGGTGCCGATGCAGTTAAGATACAAACTTATACAGCTGACACTATGACCATCGAAAGTGAGAGTCAAGAGTTTCAAATCAAAGGTGGTTTATGGGATGGCTATACTCTTTATAGTTTGTATAAGTGGGCGGAAACCCCCTATGAATGGCATAAACCAATTTTTGATCATGCAAGAAAAGCAGGAATAACAATATTCAGTACGCCTTTTGATGAAACAGCAGTTGATCTGCTTGAGGACCTGAATGTACCAGCTTATAAAATTGCTTCATTTGAAGTAGTGGATTTGCCACTCATAAAATATGTAGCGCAAACAAATAAGCCAATGATCATTTCAACCGGAATGGCTAATCTTGAGGAAATTACTGAAGCCGTAGAAACAGCCAGAGAAAATGGCTGTAATGAGCTGGTGTTGTTGCATTGTATTAGTAGTTATCCAGCACCTATAGACCAATCAAACTTGAGAACTATTATTGACCTGGGTTCACGGTTCAGTGTTATTCCTGGCTTGTCTGACCATACAATGGGAACCACAGTGGCTGTCGCCAGCGTGGCTTTAGGTGCTTGTGTTATTGAAAAACATGTTACTTTGAGTCGGCAGGATAAAGGGCCGGATAGTGAATTTTCGTTAGAGCCGAAAGAGCTCAAGCAACTTTGTGAGGAAAGCAAAAATGCCTGGCAGGCCCTTGGGGAGGAAAGTTACAGACTTAAAGCTGCGGAAAAAGCAAGTTTAAATCACCGGCGTTCTATTTATATAGTCGAAGATTTAAAGGCTGGTGATGTTATAACCAGGCTAAATACTCGTAGAATCCGCCCCGGATTTGGATTGAAGCCTAAATATTACGAAGAAATTATCGGTAAAAAAACAAACAAAGATGTGAGGCGGGGAACACCAGTTAGCTGGGACCTTTTTAGTTGAATATTGACATGACAAATATATTCCTTGTCAAATCTCCGTTACAACTTTTAAATGCTATCGAGGCAAAATATCATTTTAAATTAGATGAAGATGATAGTGTGCTTATTATCATGGGAGATAGTAAAAGTCGTACACAAATAATTAATCTCGCAAAAATGCATAATCAATGGGCAAATATCATACTATTGAATGCTGTAGATCTGTTTTTAGGAAATCCCTATAAAAATCCTAAAGAAGAATTTAGTAGTAGGGTGCCATTATTTAGAAGTTCATTTTTTAATATATGGCGAATTAACAGGCTAGCGAAATATGTCGAACATGTAAATAATATTTTTGTGGGTGATATTAATTATGTTTATATGCGTCATTTTTTGAACATAACACCTCATGAAAAGACGGTTTTACTGGATGATGGAACAGCTACTATTGATGTTGCCAGGAAAAGAAGAGAAGGAGAAATAGGCTCAAAACCAAAATTAAGTAAAAAACTTAAACTAGCAGCAAAAACAACTTTGCAGGGATTGAAAGATCAACACCCACAGGAGGTGTGCTTTTTTTCAACATATGATGTTGTTGGTAATGAGCGAGATGAAGCGATAAAAAATAATTTCGAATATCTGCGAAGTCAAAGTTGTAATGTTGAAAAAATTGATACTATCTATTTTTTGGGTTCCCCTTTATATGAGGGAGATGTTATGACGAAAGATCAGTATTTAACTCATGTGAAACGAGTTGTCGATTATTTTAAGGGGCAATCGTTTTTATATGTAGCACATCGCAGGGAGGATAAGGATAAGCTTGAGCAGATTAAAAATGCTTTAAATATTGAAGTTTGTTTTTTTGATTATCCTATTGAGTACCAACTAGCTATGGTTGGGCCGAGACCGGCTATATTGGCATCTTTTGTTTCATCGGCATTGGATAACCTGAGGCTGATAATGGGTGATCAATTGAAGATTATTTCTTTTAGCCTTACTAAGGGCACATATAAATATCAAGATCGGGTTGATTCGATTTATGCATATTATGAAGCAAATCTGAGTGACTATTTTTTATTGGTATCACTTGAAAAATAATCATTATTAGAGTTAATAATATTTATAATTTCAACAATCATCATGGCAATATTTAAAAAGCTCTGTATTGTTACACTTCAGACTGCAATAATTCAGGGTTGAGATTGGGTAAATATCATCTCTTAATACAATGAAAATAACATTATATCGTTTGTCTGCTAGTCCTGCTGCAAGGTGCACTGGTGACGTGAGCTTAATTGCCCTGACGTTATACTATAGATATCATTCATGCTCATAGTTATCATGATTCCAGTAATACGGATAAACGCTGGTTTCCCGCACCTGTATACACTAGATAATCAAGCTATCCTAAAAAGATCCTATAAATTTTGTTAAATATTTAGCCATGGTATACAGGCTAAATTGAAAATATATTGATATTTAATATCTTTTACACCAGCATTTCTGTATAGTATGCGGCCAATCAGGCACCTGCTTGATTACTGACGCGTTCTAGCCCTGTTCAATAAATCAAGGTTGGTGACGTATTTGCCTTCTTTGAATTTGTATAGCCTGATTATTGTCAGGTGTGGGGTAGTATAGTTTGTCATTCCAAAATTTTAATCTTCATCCAAAACTGATTAAAGCGATTGAAGAGTGTGGTTTCAAGTCACCCTCTGATATCCAGAATAAATCAATTCCTGTAGTTCTCCAGGGAAAAGACCTTATGGCCTCAGCGCCTACTGGCACAGGAAAAACCGCAGCCTTTGTTCTGCCTGCTCTGCAGCGTTTGCATGAGTCAGATAAGAATAAGCCGGCTCAACATGGCCCCAGAGTACTGGTACTGACACCTACCCGGGAACTGGCCAAGCAGGTAGCCGATAATATTTATCTGTTCACAAAGCATATGCAGATGCGCTCCAGCTCCATCGTGGGTGGCGCACCTTATCCTCCTCAGATCCGTGTTTTAAAGCAGAATCTTGATCTGCTGGTGGCCACACCCGGTCGTTTGATCGACCATATTGAAGCGGGTCGTATTGATTTCAGCAATCTGGAAATGCTGATTCTGGATGAAGCTGACCGCATGCTGGACATGGGTTTTCTGGATGATGTGAAACGAGTCGTCAAGTTAACGCCCAGTACTCGCCAGACACTGTTGTTCTCTGCCACTCTGGAAGGTGAGATTCGTAAAGTAGCGCAACAGGTGCTGAAGAATCCGGTTCAGGTTCAGATTGCCGGTAATCGCTTCAAGCATGACTCTATTACTCAGAAACTTCATCAGGCTGATGATTTCAGGCACAAACACGCACTGTTATCTGAAGTTCTGGCTGACAAGGAGATGAATCAGGCCATTATATTTACAGCTACCAAACGAGGGGCTGAGCAGCTGGCTGTTAAGCTGAAAGATGAGGGGCATCGTTGTGCCGCATTGCATGGTGATATGCGCCAGAGCCAGCGTCGGCGGACTATTGATCAGCTGTCTGGCAATCGTCTGAAAGTACTGGTTGCGACGGATGTGGCAGCTCGTGGCCTGGATATCAAGGGTATCAGTCATGTTGTCAATTTTGATCTGCCGATGCAGGCAGAAGATTATATCCATCGTATCGGCCGTACCGGTCGTGCTGGCGCTACCGGCACAGCTGTTTCTCTGGTTGGTCCTCAGGACTGGGCGTATCTGTCCCGTATCGAAAAGTTGATCGAGTCGAAGCTGGATCTTTCGATATTACCCGGGCTGGAGCCTAAAAAACCACGCCCTAACGTCAGTAATAATTCGGATAAGAGCCGTCGCAAGCCCAACATTCGTTTCAAGAAAAAAAGTTACGGTAACCGCCAGGCAGGTTCGAAACCTGCGGGTTCCAGCTTTAGCCGTCGTAAAAATCGGGAAGCTGCCTGATTAATTACCCCTGCAATATGAGATTCTTGTTGTATCTCATCAGGACGCAGGTTTAGTCGGTAGCGCTGTAGGGTAGCGGATAAGAAATTTCTGCTGTATTACCTGCTCTTGAGTCAGTAAATCAAGGGCAGGTGGATTTATACTGGGTGGGTGCTGCATCTTTCCGTTTCTGGTTTTGCTTCATCCAGGGAACAGCTGATTAAGTCTGGACGCTTTAAGCCAGTATAAAACAATCATAACTTTAGCTAGTGATTTGCTGGGCCAGGGTGCCATCGGCAGAAACTGTTTCCAGCCGTACTTTGAAACCCCATAATCGTGCGACGTGTTTCAACACGTCCCTGGCGCTTTTGTCCAGTGGCATACTGTTATATTGGGTATGCCGCAGGGTCAGTGAGCGATCGCCTTTGAGATCTACATTATAAACCTGTATGTTGGGCTCAATGCTGCCCAGATTGTACTGTTCCGACAGGGCCTGTCGAATATACTGATACCCATCATCATCATGTATGGCGGTTACTTCAATGGCTTTATTGTGGTTATCATCCAGTATCGAGAACAGTTTAAAGTCGCGGATTAATTTCGGTGATAGATACTGACTGATGAAGCTCTCATCCTTAAAATTTCGCATGGCAAAATCAAGTGTTTGTTGCCAGTCACTACCGGCAATTTCAGGGAACCAGCGCTGGTCTTCCAGTTCTGGATTTTCACAGATACGTCGGATATCGGTCATCATGCTATAACCCAGTGCATAAGGGTTGATGCCGTTGTAATAAGGACTGTCGAAGGCTGGCTGATACACAACATTGGTGTGTGATTGCAGGAACTCGATCATAGAGCCTTCATTGACCAGGCCTTCATCGTACATTCTGTTAAGAATAGTGTAATGCCAGAAACAGGCCCAGCCTTCATTCATTACCTGGGTTTGGCGCTGAGGGTAAAAATATTGAGCGATTTTTCGAACTATGCGTACAATTTCCCGTTGCCAGGGTTCGAGTAATGGGGCATTTTTTTCAATGAAATATAGAATATTTTCCTGAGGTTCCTCTGGAAAGCGTTTCTGGACATTCTTTTTTTCAGTTCCGTCTTTTACTGGAATGGTTTTCCATAATTCATTGACCTGGGATTGTTGATATTCCTCACGTTCCTGCTGTTTGGCCTGTTCTTCCTGCAGAGAGAGCTTAGCGGGTCGCTTGTAACGGTCGACGCCATAATTTTTCAGCGCATGACAGGAATCGAGTATAGCTTCAACGGCTTCTTCGCCATAACGCTCTTCACATTGAGCAACATAGTTTTTGGCAAACAGCAGGTAATCAATGATGGAGTCGGCATTGGTCCAGGTGGTAAATAAATAATTATTTTTAAAGAAAGAATTATGACCATAGGCAGCATGGGCGATCACCAGTGCTTGCATGGTCATGGTGTTTTCTTCCATCAGGTAAGCAATGCAAGGATCGGAGTTGATCACTATTTCATAGGCTAGTCCCATCTGTCCCCGTTTATAACGTTTTTCATTTCGTAAAAATTCTTTGCCAAATGACCAGTGAGTATAACCTACAGGCATACCTGCTGAGGCATAGGCATCCATCATCTGTTCTGCTGTAATAATTTCCAGTTGAACAGGGTAGGTATCAAGTCCAAAGTCACCCGCGATACGACCGATTTCCTTATGATAGATATCTATCAGTTCAAAGGTCCAGTCTGCTGTCTCCGATAACAGTTTGTGATTCATAGGGCATGCTTTTTAAATAGTTTTCGAAAAACCGGGTAAATATCAGATGGCTTTTCGATTCGTTTCATGGCGAAATTAGGCCAGTCGTCTTTCAGTTTTGCATATTGCTCCCAAAGATTCTGGTGTGTATCCTGGGTAATTTCGATATAGGCGTAATATTGCATATAAGGCATGAGTTTCTGGCGCATTAACTGTAGACAGATGTCGGAATCATCATGCCAGTTATCACCGTCTGAGGCCTGGGCGGCATATATGTTCCACTCAGAAGTAGGGAAACGTTGCTGAATGATTTTGTGCAGTAGTTTAAGTGCGCTCGAGACAACTGTGCCGCCGGTTTCCCTGGAGTAGAAAAAACTTTGCTCATCTACCTCATTGGCGACAGTATGATGTGAGATGAAGACTACCTGGATCTTTTCATAGGTACGGGTAAGAAATAGATACAGCAGCATGAAGAAACGTTTAGACATGTCTTTTTCTTCACGGCCCATGGAACCAGAAATATCCATAATACAGAACATCACTGCCTGGGTAGTGGGCTTGGGTTGCTCGATGCGGTTGTCGTAACGTAAATCAAAGGTATCAATAAAGGGGATGTTTGCAATTTTTTTCTTTAAACGTTGTATTTCCTCCTTTAATTCGACAATAACTGCATCATTTTCATTATGTCGTTTTAACAGTTCGCTAAGATTTTGTTCTGCTTCTTCCAGTTGTTCTGCATGGGGGGCGCGCAGTGCAATGCGTCGTCCCATAGCTCCGCGCAAGGAGCGGATAACATTAATGTTGGAGGGTATACCATCTGATGTATGCCCAGCTCTGACTTTTTTTGTCTCACTAATGGTGGAAAGTTTGGTCTTAACAAGATTTGGTAGTTCCAGATCTTCAAAGAAAAAATTTAAAAATTCTTCGCGACTTAGTTCGAAGATAAAATCATCCATGCCTTCGCCAGTATTGGATGCTTCTCCGCCAGAGCCTTCGCCTTCACCACTTTTGGGCCGTGGAATTTTATCTCCCTTTATAAATTCCTTGTTGCCAGGGTGGACGCGTTCCCTTCTTCCAATTTGGCCATGATGGAAAAAAGGTTCAGAAATATCCTTGCCAGGGATAGATATTTTTTTGCCCTTATCAAGGTCAGTAACACTGCGTTCACTAATGGCATCTGAGACGGCTTTTTTAATTTGTTGTTTAAAACGACGTATGAACTTTTGCCGATTTACAGCACTTTTATTCTTGCCATTCAGACGTCGATCAACAATTCGCGACATGCTATGTAGCTCCATCCATCAGGATGATTTGCGAACCCGAAGATACCATTCACTGAGTAAACGAACCTGTTTCTCGGTATAGCCTTTTTCTACCATGCGATCGACGAAGTCCTCGTGCTTTTTTTGATCGTCTGGCGATGCTTTGGCATTGAATGAGATAACGGGGAGTAAATCCTCGGTACTGGAGAACATTTTTTTCTCGATCACGGTACGCAGTTTTTCATAACTGGTCCAGGTCGGATTTTTACCTTTGTTATTGGCACGGGCTCGTAATACAAAATTAACGATTTCATTTCTGAAATCTTTTGGATTACTGATGCCTGCAGGTTTCTCGATCTTTTCCAGTTCTTCGTTTAGTGAATCTCGATGAAACATTTCACCAGTTTCAGGGTCTCGGTAATCTGTGTCCTGTATCCAGTAATCGGCATAAGTGACATAGCGGTCAAAAATATTTTGACCATATTCAGAATAGGATTGCAGATAGGCCGTCTGGATTTCCTTACCTATAAACTCTATGTAGTTCTGGGTCAGGTAGCCCTTCAGGAATGACAGGTATCTTTCTTCCGTTTCTGCAGGGAACTGTTCCCGTTCTATTTGCTGCTCGATAACATAGAATAGATGCACTGGATTGGCAGCCACTTCTGTATGATCGAAATTGAAGACCTTGGAGAGGATTTTGAAGGCAAAACGGGTAGACAGTCCAGTCATGCCTTCATCGACTCCAGCATAGTCTCTGTATTCCTGGTAAGATTTTGCATGAGGGTCAGTGTCTTTCAGGTTTTCCCCATCATAAATCCGCATCTTGGAAAATATATTGGAGTTTTCCGGCTCTTTTAATCGTGACAATATCGCAAATTGCGCCATCATCTCCAGTGTGCCCGGTGCACAGGGGGCAGCGTGTAATGAGCTATTGTGCATGAGTTTTTCATAAATCTTGATTTCTTCAGACACCCGCAGGCAGTAGGGGACTTTTACAATATAGATACGATCAAGGAATGCTTCATTATTTTTGTTGTTTTTGAATGCCTGCCATTCCGATTCATTTGAGTGAGCCAGAATAATGCCATCGAAGGGGATAGCTGGAAATCCCTCGGTACCTTTATAGTTGCCTTCCTGGGTTGCGGTAAGCAGAGGGTGCAACACTTTAATGGGGGCCTTAAACATTTCAACGAATTCAAGCATACCCTGATTGGCTCGACATAATCCGCCAGAATAGCTGTAGGCATCAGGGTCGTCCTGGGAGAATTTTTCCAGCATGCGTATGTCCACCTTGCCCACAAGAGATGAAATGTCCTGATTGTTTTCATCACCGGGTTCAGTTTTGGTGATGGCAATTTGTCTCATTATGGATGGGTGAAGTCGGATGACTTTGAACCTGCTGATATCGCCATTATATTCATGCAGTCGTTTAGTAGCCCAGGGCGACATAATGCTGTTCAGGTAGCGTTTTGGGATGCCGTATTCGGTTTCCAGTATTTCGCTGTCTTCAAGCGGATTGAACAGCGACAGAGGGGACTCAAAAACCGGAGAACCTTTGATGGCGTAAAATGGAATTTTTTCCATTAATGATTTCAGCTTTTCAGCCAGCGATGATTTTCCACCGCCCACTGGTCCTAGTAGATAAAGAATTTGTTTCTTTTCTTCCAGACCCTGTGCCGCATGTTTGAAAAAAGACACAATCTGCTCTATCACTTCTTCCATACCATAGAATTCGCGAAATGCCGGGTATACTTTAATCATCTTGTTGGAAAATATACGGCTTAATCGTGGGTCATGATGAGTGTCTATCATTTCCGGATCGCCTATAGCGGCTAACATGCGCTCGGAAGGGCTGGCATAGGTCAGTGGGTTTTGCTTACAAAGGTCAAGATATTCCTGAAGAGTGAGCTCTTCTTCCATGGCATCTTCGAATCTGGACGTGTAGTGATCAAAAATTGTCATATCCTTTACTCCACTATATTCGAGATAATCTGTATATATGAAACTATAGACCACCAGACTTTAAAAATTTTCCATAAAAATTTTTTTATTCATTAGTGGTTTAAAATATTGAGGCAAGTTCCAAGCCAGAATTTAATGAAATTAACCTGATTTTTAATCAGGTTTTTATATGAATATTAGACTACGTAAGCATACAAAAAGTAGTAACTGAAAAACAATAAAAAATACTTTTTAGCTCATAAATGCAGGGGATTAACTCCGGGTTATTTCGATTAACCGGCGGCTCAGGGCCTGTATGGCTTGATCTGCAGGCGCTAGCCTGATCAAAAAAGAGCTAAAGATTTATTTTATGACTTTGCCCTGATTGCAGATGGAGGAGCTGTAATAAACTCGGTTGCAATAGCTGTTAATGATGTGCCTGGGGAGCCTGTAATCCCCTGCGGGTCAAACAGAAACAGCATAATTGATCAGAGTGTCAGTAATACTAAATATCCAGCTTACCAGCAGCTCAGATACTGTCTTAATCAGGAAGCACAAGTAATGGTTTGAATTCCTCATTTTATGAGTCACAATTATATCTAGAAAAAATAAAATCAGAGGGTTGTAGCTATTTCTAATATTTCATCAAGCAGCGGAATGATCGCCGCCATTGATCTGGGGTCTAACAGTTTTCACATGGTGGTGGCGGAAGAGCGTCTGGGGCAACTGGTGATTCTGGATCGCATCAAGGACATGGTTCGTCTGGGCGAAGGTCTGGACAAGGACAATAATCTGGACCCTGTAGTGGCCCAGAGGGCCCTGGAGTCACTGGAGCGGTTTGGCCAGCGATTGCGGGAAATCCCACCAGAGAATGTTAGCGCTGTTGGCACCAATACCCTGCGTAGAGCACATCAGGCAGAACAATTTTTAAGGGATGCTGAGGAAAAACTGGGTCATACCATCGAAATCATATCCGGTATTGAAGAAGCCCGTTTGATATATCAGGGAGTTGCCCACAGTCTGGAGCCGGATCAGAAGCGCAAGCTGGTTGTGGACATAGGTGGCGGTAGTACCGAGTTGATTATTGGGGAAGGGTTTCAGCCAATGCGAATGAACAGTCTGGAAATGGGCTGTGTGAGCATGACTCAGCGGTTTTTTGCAGATGGAATAATCACAGAAGATCGTATTGAGCGCGCTCGCGTGAGAGTATTGCAGGAGTTAAAAGCAATCCGCTATGGTTTCAAGCGTCAGGGCTGGGATGTGGTGATCGGGTCTTCGGGCTCTATTCGATCAGTCTCAGATGTAATTCATGAGCTGGGTTTGAGTAAGGAAGATGGAATTAGCATCGAAGCTTTAGCCTCCCTGGTTAAACAGTTAAAAACATTCAAGCGAATAGATCAGGTTAATTTTCCCGGGTTAACAGAGAGGCGGGTGCCGGTGTTTGCTGGTGGTGCTGTTGTGTTGATTGGCGTATTCGAGGCATTAGACATATCCCATATGCAGGTGTCGGAAGGCGCGGTACGTGAAGGTTTGCTGTATGATATGCTGGGTCGTCGACATGCTCAGGATATCCGAAATCAGACTGCCAAAAATCTGGCTTTACGATTTCATGCCGATACCGAACATGCACAGCGAATAAAAGATACCGCCTGTAGTTTTCTGAAACAGCTAAAACAAAGCTGGTCTTTACAGTCACCTGAAGCTGAACGCCTGCTACGTTGGGCCTGTGAACTGCACGAAATTGGATACGATATTTCAGCCTCCGATTATCATATACACGGTGCTTATATCATTGAGAATAGTGATCTGGCCGGTTTCTCACAACAGGAACAGCGGCGACTGGCGCATCTGGTGCTGGCACAGAAGGGTAAGCTTAATAGTAATATATTTGAAAAGTTAAGAAAAAAAGGTCGGAAGCTGATTTTAAAGCTGGCCGTGCTGTTAAGGCTGGCTATTATTTTTCATCGCAGTCGCGTGGCCGTTCAGCTGCCCTCAATCGAACTGACCAGAACCGGGAAAGAGCTGGTTGTCACCTTGCCCGGGCAATGGCTGGATGAGCATCCGCTCACCCTTAATGACCTGCAGATGGAAGCCGATTATCTCAAGGTGCAGGATCTTGTGCTGTCGGTGAAGTCTTAATAATCAGCTGCTTTCAGCCAGTTGCTGAAGTAATTGTTGCTGGGCCGCATAAGGCTCATCGGCCAGTTCAGGTGGGGTATAATCGCCATCATTTTTCAGCAACCAGGACTGGGACGTGTCAGACAGGTAATTTTCGAGTTCGGCAATAATTCTTAGTTGAAGGTCTTCGTTTTCAACGGGCACGCAAATTTCTACTCGTCGGTATAGATTGCGTTCCATCCAGTCTGCGCTGGATAAATAAACTTCAGGTTCGCCATTGTTAGCAAAATAAATCACCCGGTCGTGTTCGAGGAATCGCCCAATAACTGATCGAACCCGAATATTGTCTGATACGCCCACGATTCCTGGGCGTAGAGAGCACATGCCTCTAATGATCAGATCTATTTCTACGCCAGCAATAGAGGCGGCATACAGGGCCTGAATCATAGCTGCATCGACCAGGGAATTAAGTTTGATAATAATCCGACCCCCGTGGCCCTGTTGTGCATGCTGCATTTCTCGTTCAATTTTTTGCTGTAGACCTTCCTGTAAAGTAAAGGGTGATTGCAGTATTTTACTATGCTGGCGGGTTCGCCCCATGCTGGTGAGTTGCTGGAAGACTCGATTTAAATCCTCGCATATTTTTTTGTTACTGGTGAATAGACCATAGTCGGTATATAGCCTGGCAGTGCGAGAATGATAATTACCTGTGCCTATATGTGCGTAGTAGCGTAATTTCTGAGACTCACGGCGAATCACCACCAGCATCTTGGCATGGGTTTTATATCCGACCACGCCATACAACACATGGGCGCCCGCTTCCTGCAAACTGGCAGCCAGGGATATATTAGCCTCTTCATCAAATCGAGCACGTAATTCAATAATTACGGTGACTTCCTTACCGGCACGGGCAGCATTAACCAGGGCTCCGACAATGGCTGAAGTAGGTCCAGTTCGATACAGAGTTTGCTTAATCGCCAGTACATTGGGGTCAGCCGATGCCTGTCGTACAAATTCAACGACTGGTGCGAATGATTCATAGGGATGATGCAATAACACATCCTGTTTGCGGATGACTTCAAAAAAATCAGATTGAGGTGTCAGCAGTGCCGGCAGGGCGGGCACAAAGGGCTTGAATTTTAAATCCGGCCGTTCGATCAGGTCATAGACTTCATTCAGTCGGTTGACATTGACTGGGCCATTAACCTGATACAGGTCGTCCTTGCCGAGTTCGAATTTGTCCAGCAGGTACTTGCTAACACTGGCGGGACAGTCGTGGGCCACCTCCAGGCGTACACCATCGCCATATCGTCGAGAGCCCAGTTCACCTTCCACAGCCCTTAATAGATCATCAATTTCCTCTTCATCAACATACAGGTCACTGTTGCGGGTGACTCGGAACTGGTAACAGCCGGTCACTTTCATGCCTGGGAACAGGTCATCCACATAGGCATGCACCACTGAAGACAGGAATACAAACTCATTAGCCCCGCAATCACATTCATCGGGGGGTAAGTGTATTATTCGAGGCAGTGCTCGAGGAACCTGAATGATCGCCAGGCCACTGCTGCGGCCAAAGGCATCTTTACCTTTCAGTGATACGATGAAATGCAGGCTCTTGTTGAGAATTTTGGGGAATGGATGGGCCGGGTCCAGAGCAAATGGACTGATAATCGGAGAGAGTTCGTTCTCAAAATAATCCCGTAACCAGGCATCGACACACTCACTCCACTCGGTACGCCGGATAAAACGAATATTTTCATTGGCCAGTTCCGTATCCAGTAGAAAATTCAGTAGTTCATATTGCTGTTCCACCAGAATATGGGCACGGTTGCTGATTTCATTGAGAATTTCCTGGTGGGATTTATTGTCTGGTTCATTCTGTGCAGCACCCAGCTCCAGTTTCTGTTTCAGGCCGGATACTCGGATCTCGAAAAATTCATCCATGTTGGTACTGAAAATACATAAAAAACGCAGCCGCTCCAGCAGCGGGACGTTTTCATTGCGTGCCTGATGCAGCACCCGACGATTAAACTCAAGCTGGCTGAGCTGGCGGTTGATGTAATATTCTGGCAGTTTCAGGTCAATTTCTGATTTCTGACTAACGCTTTTCTTTGGTTTCATAGTGTATGGCAAACTTTTAAGTTATTTATGATAGTGCCTGGTTCAGTTGTCGTATGAAATTGTCAAAACCTGCACAACTGGTTACCTCATTGCTCTTTTTTGGGCAGTCTTCATTAAAAATACTGTGTCGCTTCCAGTCCCTTTTCAGGCGTTTTTCGAATAATTTCAGTTACACATCCCTGATGATATATAAGCAGAATATAAAGATAAGTATATTGTCATCAATCAGTTCCTGTTCAAAGAGTTAATTTCGTGTCAGGCACCTTGCCATGTTTCTGTGTCATAAACTGCTCATTTCGTTCTGTAGATCCCAGCTGTATCAGGATAGCTTGTAAATTGTTCGATAGTCATTGCTCGGCTCGTGTTATTAGTTTTTAACGATTACACAACTGCTACAATCCGGGTCTTAGATGCTGGATAATAGTATATTCACAGCTAGATAGAGGCATGAGTCGGAGTTTGAGTCTTGTGCAAGTGCTAACGTAAGTCAGGTATCTATTCAAAAAAGGGATACTGCATATGTCTGGATCTGGTTTCACGGTTTTAAACATGTGTTGATGTTATATTATTGCCCTGTCATTATTTAATTTTAGACTATAATTTGTACAAAATATTGTGCTGATTTATTGATCTGTAACATATTGATAATAAATAGAATTGTTTTTAGTCGCATAAAGCGCTTTCATTGCTTTCTGAACCGGTTTTATAAGATTTCATATTATTCGATTAAATACTGTATTATGCACTGGATCTCAAAAACCAGCTCACACACTGATTACAATTAAGCCCATTACAATAATATTAAAATTTGGAGGCGTGCATGAAGTCTGCAACATTCTGGACTTCCCTGGTTCCTGGCCAACCAGCTATATCAATCTTTATCTGGCTTGTGATACTCGTCATATTAATGTATGTCGCGCGCAAACCGGCCCATCAGATGATTCTGGTGGCTACCCATGGTATGCGTAATGCATTGAAAATCATGGCGACTTCGGTATGGAAAGGTGAGGAAAAGCTTAAGCTTAGAAATAGAGAGGTGCTGCTGGCCCACGGACGTGAACAGGTAGAGCGCTATATCGAACGTGAATTTCAACGAGTAGAAACGATTATCAATCGCGACCTTAGCGGTTACCCGACTCTGCAACGCGATCTCAATACGCAGATTACACGCATCAATGAAGATTATGTACATTCCGGTGAAGTGCCTCCAAAACCACCGGAATGGTTAAAGGCCGTTGAGACCGTTGCTCAGATTCCTGCCGAAGGCTCTCCAGTAGTGGCGAAAATCCTTAACGATATTCATACCACACTGAAAAAAGCTATGGATAAGAATGTTGGAGAATATCGCAAGGCAAATAAAGAACGACACGGTTTGCTGAAAAAAATGATGCCTTACTGGCGGTCATTAAATAAAACCCTGGAAAGTGTCGAGAGGAAAATTAGCGGACTGGAAAATCGTTCCAATGTTATCGATGGCCACATAAAGAATTATGAAAATATTCTGGCCAAGACTGATTATGCCGAACGTATGCTGTCATCCTCATCACTGACCCAGTTCTTTATTTCCGGTCTGGTGCTGATGATTGCTTTCGTAGGTATGTACGTAAACTTCCAGCTGGTAGCCTTGCCCATGTCGGAAATGGTCGGTGCTGGTAGTTACGTAGGTTCGATCAGGGCCTCGGACGTGGCAGCCCTGTTTATCATTGCTATCGAGGTGATACTGGGGCTGTTCCTGATGGAATCATTGGGGGTCACCCGCCTGTTTCCGGTGATCAATGCCCTGGATGATAAAAAGCGTAAAGCCATTATCTGGGCAACCTTCTCATTCCTGCTGGTATTTGCCTCTATTGAATCATCACTGGCTTATATGCGTGATATGCTGGCAGCTGACCGCGAAGCATTAACCCAGGTGCTGTCCGGTGTTGTAGTGCAAGAACCGGAATTTCGCTGGATCCCATCCGTGGGTCAGATGGTCATGGGCTTTATCCTGCCTTTTGCGCTGACTTTTGTGGCGATTCCCCTGGAATCATTTATTCATTCATCCCGAACCGTATTCGGTATGGTGCTGGCCTGGTTGCTACGGATGGTCAGTATGGGTATTCGTCTGTTAGGAAACTTGCTGATTGGAACTGGCAAGTTCCTGGTCACTTTGTATGATTTGATTATCTTTCTGCCACTGCGTATCGAGCAGGCGGTTAAGGGTAGAAAAGCATAAACGTAAAATTAATATAATTAATACAGGTATATGGAGTAAGTAATGAAGAAAGTATCATTAGGTATTACATTGTTTATAGCTGTACTGCTGACATCCTGTTCGGAGCCAAAAAATCACAATCGAGCAGTTTATATGTTGCTGGATACTTCGGGCACTTACACCCAGCAGATCTCAAAGGCACAGGGTATTCTCAAATATTTGCTGGGTATATTGAACCCTGGAGATTCACTGGCTCTGGCCCGAATTGATAGTGCCAGCTTCAGTGAGAAGGATATAGTCGCCAAGGTGACGTTCGATCTTCGCCCTTCCATGGCAAACTCCCAGAAGCGGGCATTTATGGAGTCTATCGATAAATTTGCCAAGAACCTGAAAGGCAGCTCCTACACCGATATTACCGGTGGCATGTTACAGGCCATTGAGTATCTGAATGAAACTGGTGCAGGTTCGCGTTATATTCTGATCTTTTCCGATCTGAAAGAAGAGATCAAGAAAGGCCATATCCGTGATTTTCCGATTGCCTTTGATGGTGTCAAAGTAGTCGCTTTGAACGTGACCAAATTAAGTTCGGATAATATCGATCCACGTGAGTACCAGGATCGTATGTTAGCATGGACCCAGCGTGTGGAAAGTGGTGGTGGTACCTGGCGGGTAATCAACGACCTGGAACGACTGGACGGTCTGCTGGAATAATACTAGCTAATTGTTTTGAGTATGACCTGAATCCGTGACTTCATGATGGCGCATAGCACAAACTTTTGATTCCACAGAGCTTTAAAAAATACCCGCTTAACCTATGGGTGAAACAAAGATTTTTTAATTTCACTGTGAAATCAATATTTTGCACTCTGCATCCACCCTGAAGTTACGGATTCAGGTATGAGTTAAACCGGGGTCTGCAAAGACCCCGGTTTTTTTTATGAAAAAAAAGTTCTGGTTTTAACCCCTTTCTATAGCTGCCCCCGTTTAATTAAGGAACAACTGAAAGAAACACAACGGGGAACAACTATGAAAACAGGAATCCTTACATTGACACTGATGTTTTTGTTACAGCAGGCCTGTACCACGGACAATGGGCCGACGGTGCAGGAAGAGCATGATGTAAAAACATCCGATGAGCGGGTTAGTACAGTCCAGCCGGTACAACCGGATATGATCAGGCTTCAATCACCAGTGAACGCTACTCTGTCCACGCCAGTTACCGAAAAGATCCCGGGACAGACAAAAGAGTACAGGCGAAAAGCTCATGAACAGGCTAGTGGAATAGCGCCTCGCAGTTATGTGAGTGATTATGTAATGCATATTCCAGAGTATGAGAATCGGGAGAACTATGCCCATTATACCGATAATCCTTTACATAAAGTCAGTGAACAACCCGTGTCTACGTTCAGTATCGATGTCGATACTGGCGCCTATGCCAATATGAGGCGAATGCTGAATCAGGGCCAGTTACCAGTCACTGATGCTATCCGTACAGAAGAACTGATCAATTATTTCAGCTACCAGTACCCCAGTTCCAGCTCAAAAGATCAGCCGTTTAAAGTCACTACCGAAGTGGCCGCCACACCCTGGAATAAACATACACATCTGTTACACATAGGGCTCCGGGGATATGCCCTTGATAACACGCAATTGCCACCCGCTAATCTGGTGTTTTTGATTGATGTCTCCGGTTCCATGCATAGCCGGGATAAACTGCCATTGCTGAAATCAGGTCTGAAATTGCTGGTGAAACAGCTGGATAAGGAAGATCGAATTGCCATGGTGGTATATGCCGGTGCTTCAGGTGTAGTGCTGGATTCCACTGCCGGTGATCAGCACATCGCCATCAATGTTGCACTGGATAAACTTGGTGCCGGTGGTTCTACCAATGGTGCATCGGGTATTAAGCTGGCCTATCAGATGGCTGAAAAAGGTTTTATCAAAGGTGGTATCAATCGAATCCTGCTCGCTACCGATGGTGATTTTAATGTAGGGCTTACCAGTTTTGATGCGCTAAAGCAGATGGTGGCCGATAAACGCAAACAGGGTATAGCCCTGAGCACGCTGGGTTTCGGCCAGGGTAACTATAATGATCATCTACTGGAACAACTGGCTGATGTGGGCAATGGCAATTACAGTTATATAGACACATTGAAAGAGGCGCGTAAGGTGCTGGTGGAGCAAATGGCCGCGACTTTGAGTACTATTGCCAGAGATGTAAAAATCCAGGTCGAATTCAATCCGGTACAGGTGGCTGAATACCGCTTAATCGGTTATGAAAATCGTCACCTGAATCGTGAGGATTTCAATAACGATAAAGTCGATGCCGGCGATATTGGTGCGGGACATACCGTAACCGCCCTGTATGAAATTACCCTCACCGGTAGTGCGGGTCAGCGTATTGATAATTTGCGTTATCAGGCATCTTCCATCAGGCTGCCAGTTATTAACAGCGAGGAACTGGCTTATGTGCGCCTGAGATACAAACAACCCGACCAGGATAACAGCCAATTGCTGGAACATGGTGTCATGAAATCGGATATCCAGACACAACTGAATCGAACCAGCGAGAGTTTTCGTTTTGCCGCAGCAGTAGCTGCTTTTGGTCAGCAGCTAAGAGGTGGCAAGTATATGGAAAACTTTGATTATGATGATATTCTGGCGCTGGCAAGACAGTCACGGGGTAATGACGATAATGGTTATCGCGGTGAATTTATACAACTGGTGGCACTGGCAAAGACCCTGATTTGAAACTTTTACATTTAATGCCCGTAAGGAAGGCGAGCCAGCTGCAAAGCTGGAGTGATGAACAGTTGATGCTGGCTTACCAGCAGGGACAGGCTGAAGCCTTTGATGAGTTATATGGCCGTCATCGGTCAAGCCTGTTTCGTTACCTGGTGCGTTTATCGGGTCATCAGGATGAATCCCTGAATGAACTGTTTCAGGACATCTGGTTAAAATTAATCAATGCCCGGGATCGTTACCAGCCCACGGCAAAATTTACCACTTATCTGTATCGGATTGCCTATAACCATCTGCTGGATGTCTGGCGCAGCCGTAAAATTTATAATGATCCACTACAGGCTGAACCTCTGGATGCCACAGAGCTACCAGAGCAGCGATTACAGCAAAAACAGCAACAGCAACAACTGAGGCAGCTGATTAATGATTTGCCAGAACAGCAGCGTACGGCATTTCTGTTGCAGCAGGAAGCGGCATTGAGTCTTGAGCAGATTGCTGAGGTCACCGGGGTGAATCGGGAAACGGTGAAAAGCCGGCTACGTTATGCCATGAAACGATTACGCGAGGCGGTACAGGAAAGTCCATGAGCGAACATCATACAGATCCATCCGTGGAGCAGAAAATCGATCAACTGTATCGTTCCCTGCGCACAGAGCAACCACCGGCATCTCTGGACAGGCAGATACTGGATGCGGCACATCACGCAGTGGAGAATAAAATCCCTGGCCGAGCAGCCAGTCGTAATATCTGGCTTCGTTCCCTGGCCTATGCGGCCATGGTGATTGTGGGTGTCAGTGTGCTCTTCGAAGTAAGAATGCAACCGGAGTTTAAGCAAATAGAGCCTTCGCAATTGATCGAGGAACCTATGGCTCCATTGAGCAGGGAAGTGATGTCAGACGACGATAGTGGCGTATCAAACGCCAGCTCTGATTACAACAGTGAATTAGACTCGCGATCTCGGTCACAGATGGAGCAGGCAAGGAAGGTCAAAATAAAGACCAGGCAGAAAATGCCATCTATGGCATTGGAGCCCAGGTCTGCCGAGACACCAGCCGCGGCCGCGGCTGAAGTCCAGATGTTTGAAATGGCCGCACCGGAAGCTGAAGTGATGATGCAGGATACAGATGTTATAGATGCGCTCACCACTAAGCCCTGGCGGAGCAGTATTCAGCTATGGTTGCAGGAGTGCCAGCAGTTACTGGCAGAGAGTAAAGCCGAGGAACTGGCGATAGAACTGGCCGAGTTTCGTCGCAAACATGAAGATTATCCGTTACCACAGGACCTGCTGGACTGGTTACAGAAAACATCGCCACCACAGATAAATCACTGAGCCGGCTCACGCTTTGTGATGAGAGGCTTATTTTCTACTGCAATGTCGGCTATTATCCAGAGAACCTCTAATCAAGTCGTGATTAGAGGTTCCCTGGAATGAATTTAAAAGCGTGGGAGCTTTAGATGGGACCTATAATGAAAAAAATATTAGCTATTATTACGATTTTTATACTGGGGTTCACAACTGCCAATGCTGAGGAGTTTCGTGGTCGAATTGTGAAAATTCAGGGTGAAGTGTATGTCATCAACTACAAAGGTGAACAACGCGTTCCTGAAAAAAATCAATTCCTGCTCAACAGTCAGGATACTGTGGTCACTCGAAAAAATGCCCGGGCAGTGGTGCAACTGGGCGATGGTGCTCTATCGATACTGAATGAGAAAAGCAGTCTTCGGGTGGAAGAGTCGGGCTGGATTTCCCAGTTAGGCGGAAAGGTTTATTATATTTTCCGTAAAGTATTTGGTAATCAGCATTCCCGCCAGGTAAAAACCAATTTTGCTACCATCGGTGTGCGGGGAACCACTTTTATCGTTTATGATAACGAAGATGGAAAAGGGGTGGCGCTGGAAGACGGTAAACTAAACATCGAGTCACCCGGTGAAGACTATGCCATTCACAAAAAACAACAGGCGGACGATTTTGAGTCTTTCAAACAACAAATGCAGGGTAAGTCCGACGCTCTGAATCAGGAGTTTAAGGACTATCAGCAAGATCTGCAGAAAGAGTTTGTAGAATATAAGAAACAGTTTGATCTGGAAGCCAATCAGGTGGTCAGTTTCGATGGCAACCGGGTCGATCAAGCGGAATTATCCGATCAGTTAAAAGCCGATTTCAGTGATTTTGCCTCCTTCGCCGGTGATCATGTGGATGCCTATCGTGAGCTGGAAGAAGAAACCGGTGAAACCGAAGACACAGATAACGGGGATGATTCATCTTTCTGAATGGCTGGTATATGTTTAGGTATATTAATATAAACCTGAAATCAATAGATTCGCCACAGAGTCACAGAGAGCACAGAGTGTTTTATAATTATATTTCTCTGTGTACTCCGTGACTCTGTGGCAAAGATTTAAATTCTTTTTTAGTCCGCTTCTAATTGATATAAGCAACGGTCATTTTACATGGGATTGGTTTTAAATCCTCGTAAGCCCTGCAGTCCCCCACTATGAATGGCGAGGATGCGACTTCCCGGTTTGAAATGTCCTTTGGCGATCAGGTCGAATAAACCATAAAACATTTTTCCGGTATACACCGGTTCCAGTGTTATCCCATATTCCTGTTGAAATCGTGTGATGAAGTCAAACAATTCAGGCCTGGTTTTGGCAAAGCCGCCAAAGTGGTAATCCAGATTGAGGGTCCAGTTATCATATCGTCGATTCACCGTGTTTTGCAGCAATCGAGCTATATCGTCATATAAAAAATCAGCACCTTTGAGCGCGGCGAAACCCAGTAATTGTGAGCGATTATTCAGTCCGGTAATTAAGCCAGCCAAAGTAGCGCCGGTACCGCAGGCGGCACAGATCAGATCAAAGTCCTGATCCAGTTCGTCTATGATTTCTGCGGCACCTTTAACGGCCAGCTCATTGTTTCCGCCTTCCGGGATTAAGTAAAAGTTACCATAACGCTGATGGAGTTTTTGTAATATTTCGGCTGAGGTTTTGTGGCGATAATCAGTACGGGAGAGATAAGCCAGTTGCATGCCTCGATCGGACACGTCCTGCAAGGTTGGGTTGAGTAATTCTTGGGGTTCGCCACGAATGATTCCAATGGTGTTGAAACCAAATATCTGGCCGGCCGCAGCCAGGGCATGAATGTGGTTAGAATAAGCGCCGCCAAAACTTAGCAGTGTGTGATGTTTCTCCACTCGAGCCTGTATCAGGTTGTGTTTTAACTTGCGCCACTTATTGCCCTGAATGACAGGGTGGATCAGGTCATCACGCTTGATGGACAGCTGTATACCGTATTGTTCGAGGAAACCACTGGACAATGGCTGTATGGGTGAGGGTAGGTGTAATTCGGAGTAATCGAGCACGGTGGATCATGCTAATAGTAGTCAGGCTAAGCTAAGGCTGAATTATTTAGCCACTACATGTACGACGGATGAGTATTCAAAATATACTATTCGGTCTCTATATACCCAGCGTGAAATAGGTGGTTTGCCAATGGGGGCTACGATTTCCAGAGGTTTTCCCAGTTCGTTCTGTACTTTATCTTTGGTCATGCCGCGACGGGGGAAATCCAGGGTTTTAACCATCATTGGTTGAGCCTGCATATCTAGTACATCACCGGTTGTCCGTTGCTGTACCACAGGTGCAGGTTGTGCTGCCTGTTTCATATCAGCGGCGGGACGTCCGGCATCATCCACGGTGATTTCTTTAGGTTGATTGCTGGCTGGCGCAGTATAGGGCTCATCCATAGCGGCAGGTCGTTCTGCGAAGGCCTGGGAATTTATCAGTACACTCAGAACAAACAGGATTCGATAGCAGTATTTTTTGATCATCAGCACAGGCCGTAAACGTTATTTTCCAATTATTCTAGCTGTTTTATCTAAAAAATACAGTACTTTATGGGATTATGCTAATCCTTATCCTGAAATGTGGATAATTATTCAGAATTGAAAAGATTCATGCTCCTGTAGCTGGGCATACTGTTCTCGCAGTTCAAGGATATGCTGTTCCCAGTAGTTAGGGGTGTTGAACCAGGGAAAATTGAGTGGGAAGGTGGGGTCGTTCCAGCGTCGAGCCAGCCAGCCCGCATAGTGAATGACTCTTAAAGTACGTAAGCTTTCGATGAGACGGGTTTCCGCCGGATTCATATCGGCAAATTCATAATAGCCGTCGAGCAGATAATCCAGCTGTTGTCGTTGCTCGGCGTCGGAGCCGGATAACAGCATCCAGAGATCCTGGATGGCCGGCCCCATTCGACTGTCATCGAAATCGACAAAGTGTGGGCCATTGTCTGTCCACAGAATATTGCCTGGGTGGCAGTCGCCGTGCAGTCGGATTGAGCTATAGCTGATCGAGTCGAGTCTTTGTTTTAGCAGGCGAAGCAGGTCATCCACCAGAGTACGGTAGGCCTCTTCCAGATAGTCTGGGATAAAGTGTTCTGATAACAGAAACCGGCTGGGTTCAATGGCAAAGCTATTAAGGTCGATGCTGGGACGGTGCTTAAATTTCTGGCTGCCAGACATGGCGTGGATGCGGCCTATAAAGCGTCCCAGCCTGCGCAGGTTGTCAGCATTATCCAGTTCAGGACTGCGGCCGCCCTGTCGAGGGTAAAGGGCGAAGCGATATTGATTGAATTCGAACAAACTCTTCTGATTAAATTGCAATGGAGGCACTACCGGAATTTCCATATCGGCCAGGGCCTGGGTAAATGTATGTTCCTCCAGAATCTGTTCATTGCTCCAGCGGTTGGGGCGATAAAATTTCCCAATGATCGGTGCCTGCTCATCCAGACCAATCTGGTAGACCCTGTTTTCATAACTGTTCAAGGCGAATATGCGGGCATCACAACTTAGTCCAAGGCTCTCAGTAGCTTCGATGATGGTGTCTGGAGTGAGAGCAGCAAAATCCTGTTCGGCATGGTCAGTGGTCGTTGTCATGGAGAGCAGTGTACTGGCAGCGCAGAAGAATTAATAGCATTTGATGCGCGATGGACTGGTAAGATTAATCAGAAACGAGGATGGATATTTTTATTAATAGTTAATACTTACCTTTAAATTATAAAAAAGAAAACGCAAATGAAAGCTTCCGCATCCTCGGTAACCGCTCCTGCGTTACTCT
>CBDULX010000013.1:0-30028 GCA_965368175.1 uncultured Gammaproteobacteria bacterium
GGGTTTGCGAATTATTGGCGATTTTTAATTCTGTGGTAATGCTGCTCATGCTCGATACACCTAACAGCGTCATCACCAGCAATACAACCAGGCCCACGACAAGTGCAGCACCGTTCTGATTATTTATAGCTGTAAGTTTCATCATCACACCTTTAATATTTTGATTTAACAAGGTTGCGCATATCAACGACCGTGCTTAACATTACTTTTCTATATCCATCATTGTCAGTATAGGCGGCAGGACTACCGGCAATATTAAACGTCACATCGGTATCAAGATCAGGCGTTTTGTTTGTCGACTCCAGGACCACCCAGATTTGCGCAAATAAAGGAAAATTCTCAGCCAGCAGTGTCGTCTCAGGATTCACATACATGTCGATGTTAAAATCTTTAGTACTACCCACATCGATCCCAAACTGAATCTGCAGGTCGATTACACCCGGCAACAGCATGGTATCAACGACCACTGGACCCGTCGCAGCGCTAGTACCGGTTTGCAGCGACACACGATGCAGGGATGGAATACCGTCACCGACAACATCAGTGTAACTACTAATATAATAGGCGCGAGCCACCACCTGGAAATCTAATGCGCTGGGACTTATGTCTGGGGATGTTGCACCAATGAAAAACTGACTCTGGTTAATATCCCCATTCAGGTATAAGGTTTTGGGAAATAGCGTGGTTACGGGTGTTCCGAGGGTATAACGCATTTCAATGACATCACCCTTCGACCATAGAGGTGTGCAGGTAGCCTTGTACGGGCTATCATCATTAAATGCGCGAACTGGCTGTATACTGATATCACTGGCCCAGCCAGTGGCACACTCACCATCGATACCGGTAATGGCTGAATTATTGAATACATTATCGTCCTTTAAAGACCTGCGACCAAATAACCCGGCCTGTCGTAAATCATAACTGATGGCATCCAGTGCAAAACGGGCATTATCCAGCAGGGCTATCTGATCCTGCACCTGCCTTTGAGTGGCTGAGCTATTTACATAAACGGTAAACACCCCGGCCATCAAAAATAATCCAATCGCCACACTGATCATCAGCTCGATCAGACTGAAACCTGAATTGCCAGCTACTTTGACCTGTTTTCTATTCATAATAATCACTTGCTCAATAATTAGAATAAGATATTAGGGATGTTATCGAGTAGGAATATGGTTTTCCATGGTCATTCCATCCGACAGAAACAGTAACGTAATTATTATTATTGACATCTACCGTAACTGTCCCACCCGGGGTTGCGTCTGGAAGCAAACCTTGCAAATCACGGTCCCACATAAAAAGATCATGCTGGGCCATCTCGGTCACGGTGCATACTTTAGTGCCGTTATTACAGCTCTTATCCGCTGCAGATGTAGCCTTAATAACATCAATATATGCAGTCAGAGTATCCTGATCGGTGGCCCGGATGCGCTCCATCATTTCCTGCACTTTAACGACCACGGCTGTACGCTGCATAGCCAGGCCACCGGACCTCAGGCCTTCTATCTGCATTCCGGCAACACCCAGCAGGCCTATGGTCAAAATAAACAAAGTCAATAATGACTCGATCAGGGTGAATCCCTGTTGTGTCCTATTGTTGTCAGGAATGCTTTTCATCATGCTTTATACCTATGTATAACCACTATGGACATCCAATTTTTGATACGAGATTAGAAGATCTTGCTCGTCCCGAGGCACTCAGTTCAACAATTCTGGCCACTGAATTTCCAGCGCCATCTGCAGTATTATTGCGGTCGTCACAAATTTCAAAATTACCTTGTTGACTCGTACCATTTATTCGAACCGGTTCGCCACGAGAATTAAAACGCACATAATGCACATCATTAATTGAGGTGTCGTTATTTCGAATTCTGAAGTTATTACCTGCAGCTACCGAGCCATCCCACACTTTTAATAAAGTATCCGTATTTTGAAAAATACAATCGCCTGTAGCATCGGCAAACGCCATCCACCCGGTTTCCCAATTATCGTTATCCGTTTTACAGACAGGTAAAGTGACATTCATATTAGCGCTTGGGCAAACACAGCCAAAAGCCGAATTCTTTATTGCAGCGCTGCGTGCAACATAAAATGCTGACACCAGCTCATTTGTAGCCAGTTTAATTTTGCTGTTCTTGATATAAATTTGCATTGATGGCACTGCAATTCCCATCACTATCCCAATCAACGCGACAGCAATCATCAGTTCGATTAATGTAAAACCAGGATATTTTTTCATAACCATAGTAAAGCTCTCTAAACCTTAAATGTCATGTCGTTAAAGATAGGCTGATTTGTATCTCTGACAGACGGTAAGCCTATTTGATTACGCCGTTAAATTAATCAGAAATAACTATCTTACTGAAATAAGCAGTGACAGCCAGATAATTTAGCAAATACTGAACAGCGGTATATTTTGAGCGATAAAGTGTAGAAAATACCAGGCATTACAGATCAGTGTGACTCAGAAAATCCATAGGGCACGGCATCGAAATCAGTAGCAGTACCGAGCACCAGCTTACTCATCAGGCGTGCACTGGCGGCACCCAGAATGACCCCATTCCTGAAATGGCCACTATTAATATAAAGACCCTGTATTTCCGGATGCATGCACACATAGGGAATGCCTGTCGCCGATCCCGGACGCAAGCCCGCCCAGTGATGTACAATTTCGAGATCCGCCAGCGCTGGCATTAGATCACAGGCGGCCTGTTGTAATTCTTTTTTTGCCGATGATGTGGTCTGTTTTTCAAAGCCGGTATATTCCAGTGTGCTGCCGGCCAGTATATGGCCATCACGTCGTGGAATCAGGTATCGTCCACCCGACAGCACCATGGTTTTCAACAAATCAGGCTCACCTTTAAACAGGATCATCTGCCCTTTGACTGGTTCAACCTGAGGCGCTGCAGCATAGGCCTGTATAATTCCACCACTCCAGGCACCACCGGCCACCACCACAGCAGGTGCGGTGTACTGTTTTCCGCCCGCCATGACACCCGTTATTTTTTTGTTTTTAATTAACAGCTGATCGACCGATGTGTTTTCCAGTATCGGGATGTCCCTGTGTTCCAGGCTTCCTTTTAATGCTTTAATCATTCTCGGATTGCGCAACTGTGCGATCTCCGGCAGCCACAGAGCCTGATCAAACCGATTATTCAGCTCGGGCTCACAATGGTTCACGGCAGGTTTTGACTGCAGCGTATCCAGTCGCATGTGCCAGCTGTCTGCCCAGAGCTGTGCCGACTTAACTTCATCCATATCAAGAATCAGCATCCCGGAGACCGTATATTCTGGATCAACACCGCTTTCGGCAAACAGCTGTTGTGCGAGTTCGGGATAGATTTGCTGGCTGAGTTTGGCCAGTTGATTGACCGCATCCGGATAACGCCAGGGATAGAGTGGTGAGAGTATTCCGCCACCGGCCCAGGTGGATTCTCCGCCACACTGACCACGCTCTATAATCACGACATCAGCACCTGCATCCTGCAGTTCATAGGCAGTGAGCATACCAATCAGTCCACCACCCACTATCAGGCAATCGGTCATTTGAACACCTGGAATGGTTAAACGAGGAAATAAACAGGGCGGACAGATGCCGCCCTGCCTGGAGGTATTAGATTAATTTGAGCAGGCATCCTGTACGCCCGCCGGCGCGAATTTGACATATTTCTGGCAATAACATGGGCTTACGCCTTTAGCCCAGTGAGTCTGGCAACGAGTAATCCACCGCTCGGCCTGCTTCTTCTCAAACTCCAGCTCTTCCTGACTGGTAAGTTCAGAATGTTTTGGTGCATTTTCCAGCTCGCGCTGCCTGGCGAGTGCGGCCTGTTGCTGCTGGCGTTTTTTGGCCACCATCTGGTCTATCGACTTGCTGGCAGCTGCTTTCTTACCCGCATTATCACAGGGATAAGCGATACTTTTCACAGAAGATTTAAATTCAGCAGGAGGATGTTCGTAGCAGGTGCGTTGTTTTACTGCCACCGGCTTTACTGCCTGAGCTTTTTTAGCCACCACGGGTGTTGTTACCTGCTTCATGAGCGTGGCAAAACCCTGCATGCCATAAATCAGGTGCACAGTACTGCCAAAAGGCTCAATTTCAAAACTGATGGTTTTTGCCGAAGCCAGCTGGCGGAGCGTTTTGTCGTCCAGGTTGATAATAAAATCATCTCCGGTATTCACACAGGTATTGCCGGATACCCTGGCCCCCTTTTTAATACTGCTCGATCCACCATCCTGATTAACCAGACACCATTTAAATCGAGCCAGGGTATTGCCATCGACAGCAACATCAATGACGCTCATATAATCCAGCTGGCGGGTGTTCTTTAGTTCGCCACTGGGGTCATTTTTACCCAGATGCAGTCTCATTTGCTGACTGTTGACCGTTAGATGATAATAAAAAGTATCCCCAGACTCCTTAATGCCACCTGCCTTGATGACCGTAGAATTCTTTTTATACCAGTTGAAATCATCCATAAATTCATGGATTTTATCTTTTTTAAACGGATCTTTCCCGGCCGAAACAGCCAGGCTCGTGGCAGTCAACGCAACGGCGGCTGCATAAATCACCCAATTCCTAAACATAAATACCTCTTATTACCGCTAATTTTATCCACAGCTTCATCCTGCTCGCTGTTACCATCATCTAAAATCAAAGTTTAGCAAATTATAATATAAAATGAATAGCTGATGCTTACAAACCATCCATCGGCACTGAGAGCCTCTTGATCAGATGATATAGATCACTTAATCTGGCCTGCCAACTGACATGTTAAATAATGTAGAATAGCAAACTTTCAAAAGAACTGTTCCAGATATGCAAATTACTCTTAACGGAAAGCCCATGGAATTAACGGCTGATTTCAGCCTGTCTCGACTGGTTGACAGCCTTCAGCTCACAGGCAAACGACTGGCGATTGAGGTCAATCATGAAATTATCCCCAGGAGCACACATAATGATTACACACTCAAAGATGGCGACCAGGTCGAAATCGTCCATGCCATTGGCGGTGGGTGAATAGAGACCGAATGTCACTGGACATTCGGTCTCTACGAACGCCCGACAGGGATCTCGGGCCGGATCACAGCTTCATGGATGAATCCCCGAACCACCAGTCAGACATAGACATTGAAATAGATAAAATCACATGACCAACGACCCACTTATCATCGCAGGAAAATCCTATAACTCACGACTTCTGGTTGGTTCAGGTAAATACAAAGACCTGGAACAGACCCGACTGGCGACTGAAGCCAGCGGCGCAGAAATCATCACGGTAGCCATTCGTCGCACCAATATCGGGCAGAATCCGGGTGAACCCAGCCTGCTGGAAGTGCTACCCCCCGAAAAATACACCATCCTGCCCAATACCGCAGGCTGTTATACGGCTGAGGATGCTGTACGCACCTGTCGCATGGGTCGTGAATTACTGGACGGCCATGATTTAGTTAAGCTCGAAGTACTGGGCGACGAAAAAACCCTGTTTCCGGATATAGTCGCCACCCTGGAAGCGGCTAAATTGCTGGTAAAAGACGGCTTCAAGGTGATGGTTTACACCAATGACGACCCCATCATTGCCAAACGACTGGAAGAACTGGGCTGCGTGGCCGTTATGCCACTGGCCGCCCCCATCGGCTCCGGCCTGGGTATCCGAAACCCCTATAACATCCTGACCATCATCGAGAACGCCAGTGTCCCTATTCTGGTCGATGCCGGAGTCGGCACGGCTTCCGATGCCGCCATCGCCATGGAACTGGGTTGTGACGGCATTTTGATGAATACAGCTATCGCCGCAGCTCAAAAACCGGTGCTCATGGCTTCGGCCATGAAAAAAGCGGTTGAGGCCGGCCGAGAAGCATTCCTCGCCGGTCGTATGCCGCGCAAACGATTTGCCTCCGCATCATCGCCTATCGATGGCACGTTTTTCTAACTAATTGCCGCAGAGTTCACAGAGGAAGCATGTATTAAATATGACATACACATCATCTCTGTGAACTCTGTGACTCTGCGGCATAAGTTTTAGTCCATGCAAAACAAACACATCAGAACCATCCGCAGCTTCGTTAAGCGTGAAGGCCGTTTAACGGCAGGCCAGCAAAAAGCCCTGGATACCCTGTGGCCGCAGTTTGGCATCGAGTATTCGGAACAGTTGCTCGACCTGGACCAGGTATTTGGTCGGCAAGCGCCGCGCATACTCGAAATTGGTTTCGGTAATGGTGATTCTTTATGGCAGATGGCACAGGCAAACCCTGACAGGAATTACCTGGGTATTGAAGTTCATCGTCCCGGTGTAGGGCACCTGTTACATTTAATCGAAACATCCGGCATGACTAACATGCGTATCAGCAATCACGACGCTGTCGAAGTGCTTAAAAACCAGATACCCGATATCAGCCTGGATCGTCTGCAACTGTTTTTTCCCGACCCCTGGCACAAGAAAAAGCATCACAAGCGCCGTATCCTGCAAGCCGATTTTGCCACCCTGGTGGCGAATAAACTAAAACCCGGCGGCATTTTTCATCTCGCCACTGACTGGGAGCATTATGCCGACCACATGCTCAGGGTTCTCAGTCAGTGCGACCAGTTTGAAAATTTATCCGCAAAGAATACCTTTGTAGAAAGACCGGACGAACGCCCACTCACCAAGTTTGAACAACGCGGTCAACGCTTAGGCCACGGTGTCTGGGATCTGCTGTTTAAAAAACAGTTATAAGTTGCAAGTTACAAGTTACAAATCAACACTATAAAACCCTAAAGCTTTTGACTTCAACTTGTAACTTACAACTTCAATTTAAGCTGGTGCTGGTGCTGGTGCCGGTACCGGAACTGGCATCAAAATCCGATCCACGCCTTCCTTACCCAGTCGTTTGTATATATCTTCCAGTGCCATATCTTCAGTTGCAAAGAAGTTTTCCTGCCCTAATACGTCCATTAGATGCGAATTACGCATGACATCAAGGATCTGTTTCTTCAGGCCGCTGAATACCAGGGTAACGCCATGATCCCTCAATCGATCAATCAGATGATGCACAACCTCTTCACCGGATGCATCCAGCTGGTTAATACCATCACCCACCACCAGTATATATTTCACTTCATGGTGCTCACTCATCGCTTTCAGGATGGTGTCTTCAAAGTAGGATACGTTGGCAAAATACAGCGAACCATCAAACCGTAGCACAATGATTTGTTCATCCCTTGCCAGATTTGGGTTTACACTCAAATCACGTAATGTGCCGTCGGGATAACGCCCCAACAGAGCCACCCGTGGTTTCATAGTACGATACAGATACATGCCCAGTGCCAGGCCTGCGCCAATAATGATGCCTTTATCCAGGTGCGGTGCAAAACCCAATGTCGCCGCAAACGTCACGATCGATGCAATACCGTCATGTACATTGGTACGCCAGGCATGCTTCACCGCCGACAAGTTAATCAGACCAAAAACAGCCATCATGATGACAGCCGCCAGTACCGCCTTGGGCAGGTGATAGAGCAGGGGCGTCAGGAATAACAGAGTAATTACCACAACAGCTGCGGTGACGACCGATGAAAATCCTGTTTTTGCACCGGCACCCAGGTTCACCGCAGAACGGGAAAATGAACCACTGGCAGGGTACGACTGAAAGAAACTGCCGGCAATATTACCCAGACCCTGTCCAATCAACTCCTGATTAGGATCTATGTGATCTTTGGTTTTTGCTGCCATTGCCTTGGCGATGGATATGGCTTCCATAAAACCAACCAGAGAAATTACAATAGCCGCAGGTAACAGGGTGCCGATTAATTCGAGGCTAAAGGCAGGTGCCTTAAAACTGGGCAGGCCTTCGGGAATAGCACCGACCACCGCACCACCCAGTCCACCATCTTCCACCTTGCCGCCGTATCCTATCAGCCAGCTAATGATGATGGACCCTGCTACAGCCACTAATACACCGGGAGCCTTTGGTGTGTATTTTTTCATCAACATCATCACCACAAAGGCGCTCATACCCATAATCAGTGTTGCCATATGAGTATCGCCCAGTTGCTGCAAAACCCCCCATATACGCACAGTAATGAAATGGTCACCGGGTGATCCAGGCATTTCGACACCAAATATCTTTGATAACTGCGACAGTCCAATCACCAGAGCTGCGGCATTGGTAAAACCCACGATTACCGGATGAGACAGGAAATTTACAATAATGCCGAGGCGGAACACACCCAGAAACAGCTGAAACAGACCCACCAGTAGTGCCAGGAACATGGCCAGTGGGATATATTGTTCAGCCAGCTCGGGACTTGACTGTGCCGTGCCACCGACCACCGTCGCCAGTGCCGTAGCCGTCATCAGTGACACAACTGCCACTGGACCGGTAGCCAGTTGTTTAGATGAGCCCCACAGCGCTGCCACCATTACTGGCATGAATGAAATATATAATCCAAAATAAGCCGGCAATCCTGCCAGTTGCGCATAGGCCATGGATTGAGGAATCAATACCAGGGCAACTGTTAAACCGGCTATTACATCCGCTCGAACAATCGAGCTGTCTTTGAGCATGGGCGCCCATTTAAGGAAGGGAAATAGTGTGAACAAAATATTATTACTTTTATCTTTTGACATGGATTCCTCTGCAAGAAAATTTTTTCTATCCTAAATAAAGGCACTTCTATTAAATCTGGATATTCCAGATTGAGATTTAAAACTCATCAGATCAAGACGCAGACATCATGTAATAGCGGACTATTGCTGTGATTTCCATGGTAGAGATAGCGAGTTTGAACTCAAGATGCTTATTCATCAATTAACAGAGGTGCCCTCAAAATAATTTTAACACGTTTTTCTGCCGTCTCAGTTGACGGCAGCAATCATCAGCCAGATGAGAGTATTTCATTTATCATGGCGATATCCGCCAGCTTTTTACTCTAGTGTCGCTATAATTGCTAACCCAGCCGCAGAATAAAATCAAGAGGTCCGAAGTGCACAAACCCCTTATCCTGCTAATGCTTTTGCTTTCAACATTCTCCGGTTCAGCTCAGGCCACAACGGGCATAACACAGACACTGGATCTGACACAGCATACAGTCGGCTATGCGGCCCTCTTCGTATTTGTGATTGCCTATTTATTTGTCATGGCAGAAGAATTCACCCATCTGCGTAAATCTAAACCGGTAATTTTAGCTGCCGGTATTATCTGGGCGATGATTGCTGCTGTGTATTCAAGTAATGGCATGCCCCACGCTGCTGAACAGGCCTTCAGACATAATCTGCTGGAGTATGCAGAATTAATGTTATTCCTCCTGGTTGCAATGACTTATATCAACGCTATGGAAGAACGTAAGGTATTTGATACTCTACGGACCTGGCTGGTGGGCAGAGGTTATGGTTTAAGGCAGTTATTCTGGCTCACCGGTACTCTCGCTTTCTTCATTTCACCCATTACAGATAACCTGACCACAGCGCTATTAATGTGTGCCGTGGTGATGGCCGTAGGCGGCAACAACGTGGCTTTTGTCAGTATCGCCTGTGTCAATATTGTGATTGCAGCAAATGCCGGCGGCGCATTCAGCCCTTTTGGTGACATCACCACCTTGATGGTCTGGCAGAAGGGCATTATCGATTTTCAGACTTTTTTTGCTCTGTTTATACCTTCCGTTGTCAACTTTCTGGTACCTGCTGCTTTTATGCACTTTGCCATCCCGGATGAATACCCTGAACCAAATAAGCAGATGGAGGTAATGCGTCGCGGCGCACGACGCATCATCGTACTGTTTTTGCTCACCATCCTGACTTCAGTCTGTTTCCATAACTTCCTGCATTTACCACCGGTACTGGGCATGCTCACGGGCCTGTCATATTTACAGTTTTTTGGTTATTACCTGAAAAAAACTCATAACTACGCCATAGCACCATTAGACCAGCAAAAAGAAGAACAGAGAATGGGTGATGTAGTGCCATTTGATGTTTTCAGTAAAATAGCTCGCGCCGAATGGGACACTCTGCTGTTTTTTTATGGGGTGGTACTCTGTGTTGGCGGCCTTGGTTTTATTGGATATCTGTCGCTGGCGTCCGGAGTGATGTACACTCAGTGGGGTGCAACGGAAGCCAATATAACCATCGGAATTTTATCGGCCGTAGTCGACAATATTCCTGTTATGTTTGCCGTACTCACCATGCAGCCGGACATGTCTATGGGGCAATGGCTACTGGTGACACTTACCGCCGGTGTAGGTGGCAGCCTGTTATCTATAGGCTCAGCTGCGGGCGTGGCTCTTATGGGTATGGCCAAGGGCAAATACACCTTCTTTGGCCATCTTAAATGGACACCGGTTATCGCGCTCGGTTATGCGGCCAGTATTATGGTCCATTTATGGATCAACAAAGCTTATTTTACGATGTCGGCGTTAAAATAGCCCACACTCAAAATACCATGGGCTGACTTCCTCCCTCCTGATAGTCATTAGAGCTCAATGACTCGAACGTGGTTTTATGCTATGTTCGGCAACATTTTTGATCGGTACTGATTACGGTAATACTGCCGGAGACAGTTGTACTTCTGGTTCGAAACTCAAATGCAAGAACTTACATTTTTATTGATTCTGCCATTGTTAGGCGCAGCCATAATTGCTGTACTGCCAGGGCAGAGCAGCCGCTTGATTAGAAATACCGCATTGCTGGCATCGGCGGCGGCATTGATCATGGCCT
The DNA here is from genome assembly GCA_965368175.1 of uncultured Gammaproteobacteria bacterium. Classification (GTDB taxonomy): domain Bacteria; phylum Pseudomonadota; class Gammaproteobacteria; order SZUA-229; family SZUA-229; genus CBDULX01. Next base: position 10,689 of record CBDULX010000013.1, read on the forward strand.
GGTCGTTACTACTTTCTTTCGATACCACTACTGCTGGTTTACAGTTTGCCGAACAGGTCGACTGGAACAAACAACTGGGTACCTCCTATGCTCTGGCACTTGATGGTATTTCTTTCCCCATGGTTCTGCTGGCAACCCTGCTATGTCTGATCTCCATCATGGCCTCTTCCAGCATTAAGGAAAAAGTAAAAGGCTATTACCTGCTGATACTGTTACTGGAATCCGCCCTGCTGGGCGTATTCATGGCCCAGGACTGGTCTCTTTTTTATGTATTCTGGGAACTGACGCTGATCCCCCTGTTCTTTCTGATCGATCGCTGGGGCGCTGAAAATCGACATACTGCCGCACTTAATTTTGTGCTCTACACAATGGGGGGCTCTGTCTTCATGCTATTGAGCCTGCTGGTTTTATTCGACTCCACGCCGGGCCACAGTTTCGCCATGACCGATATGATGGCCGCCTCCCGTGCGCTACCCGCAGATACCCAGTTAATTATTTTTCTCGGTTTCCTGATCGGCTTTGGCGTTAAAATGCCCATCTTCCCTCTACATGGCTGGTTACCTCTGGCCCATGTCGAAGCACCCAGCCCTATCAGTATATTGCTCTCGGGTATTCTGTTGAAAATGGGCTCTTATGGTCTGATTCGAGCCGCCACCATGTTGCCGGATGCCGTGGTTGCACTGCAACCTTTTCTAGCAACACTGGCGCTCATCAGCCTGATTTACGGTGGTTTGCTGGCCTGGCGACAGTCTGATTTGAAAAAAATGATTGCCTACTCATCGGTGAGTCACATGGGAGTAGTGCTGTTAGGTATTGCGGCATTAAACTTCTCCGGTTTAAGTGGTGCCCTGATGCAAATGATTGCCCACGGCCTGGTAGCTGGGGCCACATTCCTGTTGATTGGTTTACTTTACGAGCGTACCCATACCCGGGATATCAACCATTACTGTTCTCTGGTAAAAGTGACACCCCGTTTTGCCTTTTTCACCACTATGGCCTTTATTGCAGCCGTGGGTATGCCCGGCACCGCCGGATTTATCGCAGAACTGCATGTCCTGATTGGCGGCTATCAACGCTGGGGATGGGTAGTGGTGGTACTGAGCCTGGGCGTGCTCATCAGCGCGGCTTATGCCATACGAACCGTGGGCCGTATGTTCACGGGGCCAGTGTATTGTGAACTTGAGAAAATCCCGGACATGAAAAATTCAGAAATGATGACCGCCGGTGTGCTTACATTTGGCTTTGTACTCATTGGTTTTTACCCGGCACCGGCCCTGAATCTAATCACGACATCCGTCACTGAATTAAGCCTGCTGTTTAGCAGTCGATTCTAGGAGTTCCTGATGACTGAGCAAATTCACAGCGAAGACGAAATTGACATACGGCAGCAGCTCAGGGACGCCATCGCCCATTTTGAGCACATACTGCCAGGCCAGGCCCCAATCAAAGACTTTGTTCATCATAATACGCTGCATGGATTCCAGCACCTGCCGTTTCCAGAGGCACTGAAAGCGGCACGCGAATACAATGGCGCGTATGGCTACCTGCCCGAATCTAAATTCCGTGAATATTACCAGCAAGGCCGTATTACGCTGGACGATATTCAGGCTGTTTTAAATGATGACGATAGCCTGAATGTCAGCGAGCCGATTACTGACGATATGACACGGGGCGACATTTTAACCACCGCTCTGCTCTATTCACTGAACAGTGTTACTGGTTGTCAGCTCAACTGGCAGATCGAAGAACTCAATGCATTGCATCGCATGCAGTCAGATGTCAGCCCGATCAATCGTGAAAAATTACTGGCCCGCGCCGCTCAACCTGAAGAAGAGGCTATTCACAATCTGTGGAATGCCTGCCTGGAAAAACTGAATCTGCAGCATTTTATAATACACCCCGAAGAAATGATCGATCTTCAGCCTGACCGCGCCGAAGAAATGCTCGGCAAAGAAGACGATCCCGATGAGACACCAGAAGCAGGTGTATCCTCGATCCATCGCCAGGTTCAGAAGGAGGCACGTAATATTTCCGGCCAGCTGATGCGTGATGTTGGCCACCACATTACTCTAAGCGGACTGTTAGTTAAACTCACCGGTATAAATATACTGGATGATATTGCCAGTGATCTACAGCGGCATATTGCCAACTATCTGGATCAGGGTCTGTCTGCCTGGCATAGCTCTGATCGCCGACAGGGCTTTTATATTGCATGGAAAAGCAGCGCCCATCACGACCTTGCATGGGTATTTGACCAGATACCTGAATGGTCCGATAACATAAAAAGCCTGCCAGATAATGCGATGGACAGCATCATATTGAGCCTGACCCGCCTCGGCATACCCCAGAGTCACTGGACCCATTACCTGGAACGAATGGCCCTTGAACTGCCCGGCTGGTCTGGCATTTTCCTCTGGCGCCAGATGCACCCGGGTTATGAAGACAGCGATTACCCGGTCGACATACTGGACTATCTGGCCGTACGCCTGATTCTTGAGCAACTCTATGGACAAAAACTGTGCCGGGAACAGTGGCAGATAGAAGCCAGCCTCGATGTGCTTCGCTGGTATTTCCGCCGACGCCGTTCGGAACTTTATGTACGCTACATGTTGTTCAATGAGCGTCTGCCGGAATATCTGGTGAGCCAGGCGCAACGCCAGATTCAAACTGCGCTGCATAACCACAGTGATTACCTGCCCTGGAAGGGCATTGCCGACATGATTATCATCTGGCGCAATAGCCCCATGGGAAGTCATCGATCCGGCTATACGGTGAATCAACATGGCTGGCAACTGTTTCGAATTGCCCAGCATAATGGACTCAGTGCACAGGACATATCGGCGCTTGGCAAGGAGCAGGTCACCGGTATTTTCCAGTGCATCGAACAACTGGACGATGAAACTCACGGCTTTCTCTGGCTACAGGCTTATGAGCGAAATTATCGCGAAAAACTGTTCAATGCTCTGGTTAATAATCAGGGACGGGGCCGCTGGAGTGATCGGACCCAACGCCCGCATGCCCAGGTCATTTTCTGTATGGACGACCGCGAAGAAGGTATTCGTCGTCACCTTGAAGAACTTAACCCGATGATCGAAACCCTGGGGGCCGCCGGTTTCTTTGGTGTCCCCATCAACTGGAAAGGCCTGGACGATGACAAGGTTACAGGCTTATGCCCAGTGGTGGTTTCGCCGTCCCATGAGCTACGGGAACTGGCCAATGACGACCAGATTCATCAACAACTCAGGCACCAGCACCGACGTTCGCTAAGGTTACGGCTAAAAAACCTGATTCATCAGGAAACTCACCGCAGCCTGTTTACTCCCTTACTGGTGGCAGTCGTCGCACCCTTCAGCTTGTTGGCCATACTCGGTAAAGTCTTTGGCTTCCGGCTGCTGGGGCAATATCTGGAATCTTTGCGCGAGCGCTTCGATATCCGCCTGAAAACACACATTGCCCTGACTGCGGATGATGATGGTCACAGTCCGAGTCCTGAACATCCAGGGCTGGGTTTTACCGACACCGAGCAGGCAGACCGTGTTCAGTCATTACTGCGTAGTATGGGCTTAACCCAGGGTTTTGGGCATTTTGTACTTCTGATGGGCCATGGCTCCATGAGCCAGAACAATCCACATCTGTCGGCATATAATTGCGGCGCCTGCAGTGGGCGTCATGGCGGACCCAATGCCCGGATCTTTGCGCAAATTGCCAATCGTCCTGAGATTCGCGAAATTTTGAAACAACGAGGCATCAATATCCCGGGTGATACCCACTTTCTGGGCGCAGAACATAATACCTGTGATGAAACCATTTTCTGGTATGACCAGGAACAGGTGCCAGAAACCTTACTGGATGCATTTCATCAATTAAAAACCGAGGTATTCGAAGCCACACAAAAATCAGCCCATGAACGCTGCCGTCGACTGGCTTCAGCACCCAGATATCCGTCACTGAAAAAGGCTCTTAAACATATTATCGGTCGCGGCTATGATTTTTCTCAGGCCCGCCCTGAGCTCGGACACGCCACCAATGCGGCCGCATTCATTGGCCGTCGTTCCATGAGTGAGGGTGCATTCTTTGATCGTCGGGCATTCCTGATCTCCTATGATCCGACCCAGGACGATGAAGAAGGCCATATTATCGAAGCCCTGCTACTCGCCAACGGCCCGGTAGGTGCTGGCATCAATCTCGAATATTACTTCTCTACCGTCAATAACAACCAGTATGGCAGTGGTTCAAAAATCACTCACAATGTCACCGGCCTGTTCGCCGTCATGGATGGATCCAGCAGTGACCTGCGGACCGGCCTGCCACTGCAGATGATCGAAATCCATGAAGCGATGCGATTACAGGTAGTGGTGGAAGCCAGCACTGAAATACTGACAAAAATCTACCTGCGTCAGCCTCCGCTGCAGGAGCTGGTGGGCAATGGCTGGTTATTGCTCAGCGCCAAAGACCCTGACTCTGAGGCCATCTCGGTGTTCATTCCCGGCAAGGGTTTTGTGCCCTGGCAGGGCCAGGTTATGCCACTGCCCACGGTGGACTCATCAGGCAGGTGGTATAAAGGCCAGCACCTGCCATTAGACCCAGTGCTGATTAAACGGGAGGTCGCCCATGCATAACCTGCTGAATACGGTATGGTTGATTCCGGTTGTACCCATGCTGGCGACCCTGTGGATTGCTGTGGGTTATATGTTTAATTTCAACCGCGGCGAATCCGGTGAAAAACAGACGGCACAAACTTCGCTCACCGCATCCTTCATCTCTCTGCTGCTGATTGTAATTCTGGATGTCTATTCCCTGATCTATAACGCCCCAGGTCAGATTCGTTTTGCTCCCTGGATTGAAAGCGGAGATTACCGGGTATACATCAGTTTTACCCTGGATAATCTGGGCTTACTGATGGGCACACTGGTGGCGCTGATTTCATTACTCATTATCAAATTTTCGGTCAACTATATGCACCGGGAGGCCGGTTACCAGCGCTTTTTTATGATCATGAGCCTGTTCAATGGCGCCATGCTACTGATTATGCTCGCGGGTAATGCGGTACTGGCGTTTATCGGCTGGGAGCTGGCAGGGGTTAGCTCATTCCTGTTAATTGCTTATGCCTTTAACCGCGACAACGCCACTGCGAATGCCACCCAGGCCTTTGTCACCAATCGTATTGGTGATGCAGGTTTTACCATGTCGATTGCCCTGTGTTTCATCTGGTTTGGCAGTGTGGAATGGTCCGATATCCTGAACACTCAGTCCGGCCTTAGTAGCCTTCATATCGGCATGATTGCCGGTGGGTTTATTATTGCGGCCCTGATTAAATCGGCACTGGTTCCCTTTTCACCCTGGATTGTCCGCGCCCTTGAAGGCCCCACCCCTTCCAGCGCCATTTTTTATGGCTCGTTGATGGTACATGCCGGTATTTATCTGCTGATACGCCTCGAGCCCTTATTGATGCAGGATCAGGCCCTGTTACCGCTGTTAGCATTTGTGGGTTTGCTTACCCTGTTTTACGGTTTTTTCAGCGGCCTGGTACAAACCGATGTCAAAAGTGCGCTGATGTTTTCAGTGATTTCCCAGACCGGCCTGATGGTGTTCCTGATAGGCATTCAGCAGTTCACCCTGGCGACAGTTTATATGGTTTTACATGCCATCTGGCGCGCCTATCAGTTCCTCAATGCGCCCGCTCTTATGCACCAGATGACTCGGCCCACACGCCCGGTGAGCCCGGTCATCCAGCACTGGCGCTGGTTATACACCGCCAGCATTAAACGCTTCTGGCTTGACCCTTTAGTCAGCTGGCTAATCGTAAATCCGCTGAAACAGCTATCCCGGGATGCCCGACATTTTGATGATACGGTGGTCACTCGTATCGTTGGCCTGCCAGCCCAGGCCTCCGAAGTCAAATCTTCTGATCAGGCAGAAAACCAGAAACATGTCGGCTTCGGGCGAGGCATGGCCGGCAAGTTAATGCAACATCTGGCATCAGCCATGGCCTGGTTTGAGGAACACCTGGTTTTGAAATCTGCGGGATCAGGTCTACTTGGCATGATCCAGCACCTGGGCCGATATGTACTTCATATCGAGGGCCTGCTGAGTCAGCCAAGATATCTGATCATCCTGATCATCGCCACCTTTGTTGTGATTTTATAGCATGCACATAACCGAACTACACTGGATGAACTCAGGCAATATTCCGATACTCAGCTTGCTGCAGCTGTTCCCGCTGCTGATAACGGGAATTATATTAAGTGTTCGAAATGAAAGGATACTGTTCGGCATCGCCATTCTTGGCACAGTGCTGGAACTGGCACTATCGATACTGCTTTACAGCCAGTTTGACAGCAGCAGCCGCGACTTCCAGTTTTCTGAGCAGTTACAGTTATTCGGCCCGTTTCAGTACCACGCGGCGGTTGATGGTGTGGCTGTTCTGTTCATGCTACTCACCAGCCTGCTCAGTTTCATGGCAGTGCTGTACAGCTATTTAATTCCCATGGAACGTCGCAAAAACTTCCTCGCACTTACCTTCATTATAATTTCCAGCCTGATGGGACAATTCGCCACACTGGATATGCTCTGGTTTGTGCTGACCTCTATTATCCATCTGATACTGGTCGGCTATGTACTCTGGAGCTGGGCCACTTCACCGGAACGTGATCTGGCCCTATCACGTTATATGCAATTCATGGTCACCGGCCTGTTTTTATTATTGATGGGCGTCATCATGCTGGGCTGGAATTATTCAGATATCCATGGCTACTGGAGCTTCGATATCACGGACCTGTTAAAAACACCCATTCCGGATTCCATTCAGTCCATTATCTTTTTCCTGCTGTTCTATGGACTGGCTATACGCGTTCCCCTGTTTCCTATGCACGGCTGGCTACCGGTATGTGCAGAACATGGCATGGTGGCCATTGCCCCGATATTCCTGTTAGGTGTCAAAACCGGTATTTTTGGTTTAATCCGATTTGTTTTACCTTTGCTGCCTGAGGCTGTCATTCAGTGGCATAAATTTATTATCGCCTTTGCGGTCACCGGCATTTTCTACGCAGCCCTGCTGGCACTGATGCAGGTTAATCTTCGTCGATTGCTGGCGTTTGCCGTGGTTTCCCACACCAGTATCCTGCTGTTAGGTTTATTCAGCCTGAACCATGAAGCCTTTCAGGGTGGCGTTATGTTATCGGTAAACTTCGGTATTGCCATCACAGGACTGCTGTTTACCGCCGGCTTTATATTCTGGCGAACCCAGACCCTGCTGTTATCCAAACTGGGTGGACTGTTCGATACTCTGCCCCTGTTTGGTATTACTTTTTTCGTAGCCGGTGTGTCTATTATTGGCATGCCGGGTACTCCGGGTTATGACTCTGTACATCTGGTACTGGAAGCGTCTATCGGACGTTTCGGTGCATTGCTCACTGTCGCGGCAGCGGTCGGCAACGTGATTGCCGCCGGGTTTCTGCTATGGGCTTTCCAGACGGCCTTTCTGGCACCGGTACAAAGCAACCAGCCGGCCCATACTGGCATCAAGCCGGCCAGCCTTCAGGAGCGACTGCTGGCATTGATGATTATTGCCACCCTGGTAGGCGTGGGATTCTATCCACAACCCTGGCTCACTCTGATCGAAAACTCACTGGAAGGCCTGAGCCAACTGTATGGCCATCTGGGGTAATTATGACTGCAACTGATCACTTCTCTATTTTAAGCCTGCTAATTTATAGCCCGCTGGCAGGCGCGCTGTTAATCATGCTCATACGTAATGATGCACTGGCCAAACACCTTGCATTACTGGCCAACATTGCAGTACTGATAATCGCTATATTTTTACTCAGCCAGTTCAACAGTTATTCATCGGACTTCCAGTTTGTTGAAAAAATGAGCTGGATATCATCATTGAACATCGAATACCTGATAGGGGTTGATGGCATTTCCATATTGTTCCTGCCGTTAACCGCCCTGTTGTTTACTGGTGTTATCGTGGCGTTCTGGACCAGCATGCGCAGTATGCCCAGACTGTATTTTTCATTATTACTACTACTGGAAACCGCCACCCTGGGTATATTCACCGCACTGGATACCATGCTGTTCTTCCTGTTCTGGGAATTAACTCTGATACCGATATATTTTCTGGTCAGTCTGTGGGGCATTGGGCCTAACCGCCGTTATGCCGCCGTAAAATACACCCTGTTTATGCTGGCGGGCGGTGTACCGCTATTGTTTGGCTTTATCATTCTGGCCTTTAACCATGCGGCGCTTGATCCCGCGGGTCAGCTCTCATTCAGTTACCTTAGCCTGCTCAATACTCCGCTATCACTGGAAAGCCAGACCACCATTTTTTTACTTTTGTTACTGGGTTTTGGCGCCAAGGCCCCGATATTTCCATTCCATACCTGGTTACCCACCCTGGCATCAGAAGGCCCGGTGAGCATTGCCGCCATCATGACCGGACTTAAGCTGGGCGCCTATGGGTTTATTCGATTCCTGATACCACTCACACCCGACGCTTCGCTTCAATATCACTGGCTACTGGCAGGCCTGGGTGTCATTGCCATTCTATACGGCGCCATCATTGCCATGAACCAGAGCAACATTCGCCGCATGCTGGCTTACTCCAGTATTAGTCACATTGGGCTGGTGGTGCTGGGCATCGCGTCCTTCAATATACAGGGCATTCAGGGCGCCCTGTTCCAGGTACTGAATTTTTCTGTGGTGGCCGGTGGCCTGTTTTTAATTACCGGCTTTCTACACCATCGCACAGGCTCCTGCGACAGCTTGAGTCTGGGTGGCGTTGCCCAGTCCATGCCCTTACTCGCCGCATTTTTCTTTATGTTTGCACTGGCCAGTATGGGCGTGCCAGGCACCAATGGTTTTGTTGCAGAACACCTGATCCTGATCAGTTCACTGCAAACCCATACCGGCGCTGGCCTGGCGGCACTGGCAGGCATGATAATAACGGCGGCCTATTTCCTCAGCATCTACCGAGTCGCCTTCCTGGGCGAATGCCATCGAAGTGTGGTGATTGAAGCACTGGATTTGCGACCCAGGGAACTGCTACTGGTTCTGGTGTTTACAGCCGTGATCCTCTACACCGGCCTTAACCCAGGCAGTGTGCTGGATATAACGCGGGCATCCAGCGAACAGTGGCTGAACCACATTCACCACTAGGGAACCTTTACAGCCCACGGCTGGCTGGGCTACCCTAAATTGAAGTAACAGTCACCCAGAGGATCGGCAAATGGCGGCCCGGTTTGGCGCGGATTTCAAACAGCAGCAACAGCTGATCAAATCCCTGACCAGTGCTGAGTGCTATGACCATGAAACTGAAGATATCTCGGTCATCGAAACCCATATCTCCTGGGTGATTCTTACCGGCCCATACGCCTATAAACTCAAAAAATCCCTGGATCTTGGTTTTCTCAATTACAGCTCACTGCCACTCAGACACCAGTACTGCAAACAGGAACTGCGCATCAACCGCCGTACTGCTGCTGATATTTACCTGGACTGTGTGGCGATTTCTGGCCCCGTCGAACAACCTCGGCTAAATGACAAAGGAAATGTCATCGAATATGCCGTAAAAATGCATCAATTTTCTCAACACGCCCTGCTTAGTCATCTGGCGGAAGAGCATCAGTTAACCACAACCATCATCGATCAGCTGGCTTCAAGGCTAGTTGAATTTCATCAAACTATCGACCGCCTGGATCAGGACAGTTCACTGGGCACACCATCAACCATCTGGCAGCCGATTACTGAAAACTTCGAACAGATATCCGAGCGCATGGCGGATAAATCCACCCAGCTCGCATTAGCCCCTCTGCTGCACTGGTGCAGGCAGCAATACCAGCTACTCAAGCCCCGACTACAGGAGCGCAAGCAACAGGGCTTTATCCGAGAATGTCATGGTGATCTTCATCTGGGCAATATTGCCTATATTGACCAGCAGGTCTGCATGTTCGACGCCATAGAATTTAACCCCGCTCTGAGCTGGATCGACGTCATCAGTGAACTGGCTTTTCTCTGTATGGATCTGGAAGTTCGAGGATTTGACCAGCACAGCTATCGTCTGCTCAACCGGTATTTACAGCTTACCGGTGATTATTCCGGACTGCAGATGTTACGCTTCTACCAGCTGTATCGCGCAATGGTGCGTGCCAAGGTGACAGCCATCAGTCTCAACCAGGCCCATGACAGAGACGAAGTTTTATATGCAAAATTCTCCCGCTATCTTGAACTGGCCAATGCCTATACTCAGGCCGGTAAACCTCGCCTGATAATTACTCACGGCCTGTCCGGTTCCGGCAAAAGTTATTACAGCCAGCAACTGGCCACGGAATTCCAGCTCATACATCTGAGTTCCGACATCGAACGCAAACGTTTGTTTGGACTGTCGCCGCTGGCAGTCAGTAAAGAAGCGACCCGACACAATATATATAGCCAACAGGCCAGCGCCGACACTTACCAGCGTCTTCTGGATCTGGCCCTTGAACTACTCGGCCTTGGGTTTTCGGTGATCGTTGATGCTACCTTCCTGCGTCAGTCCAGTCGGCAGAGCTTCCAGAAACTGGCGCAATCCTGTGACATTCCTTTTGTCATCATGGATTTGCAGGCCGATACCAGCACCCTGAAACAGCGCATACTACTACGTCAGCAGCAGGCCGATAATCCATCGGAAGCGGATGTTGCCATACTGGAACAGCAGCTCATCAACTGTGACCCTCTGTCTGCCGAAGAACAGCATTTTGTCAGTCCCGTGGTCTCAGGGGATGATGAGAGCTGGAAGCAATTCAGAGTCCAGCTCAGCTATCTAATTAAATAAATTATTAACCCGCTTTTTAACCCATTTCCGGATAAAACTCGCCAGCAAGACGAAAAATCGATAAAATATACGGCTTATTGGGCCTCCGGCACTTTCCCCGGACACAAGATTCTCATGAAATAGTCTGTCAGACCACTGCTCAGACTGTTTCAAGCAAATTTTATACATAAGGTTAAGGAGACATTAATGTCCCAGAAGCATCCCATCGTAGCTGTCACTGGTTCTTCAGGTGCAGGTACTTCAACAGTTAAACGCGCCTTCGAACATATTTTCCTGCGCGAAAAAATTACACCCTGCGTCATCGAGGGTGACAGTTTTCACCGTCATGACCGTGCTGCAATGAAAGAATTCATGGCTGATCATGAAGCCGTTGGCAACCGTTATTTCAGCCACTTTGGTGAGGAAGCTAACCTGTTCGATAAGCTGGAAGAGCTGTTTTCTAACTATGGTAAAGATGGCACAGGCCAGAAACGTTACTATCTACATAGTGATCCAGAGGCGGAGGAGCACAATAAACGCCTGGGCATTAGCAAAAGTGCCGGTGAATTTACACCCTGGGAAGACATAGAAACAGGTAGTGACCTGATGTTTTACGAAGGCCTGCACGGTCTGGTTAAAACCGAAAAATCCGATGTTGCCCAGCATGTTGACCTGGGTATTGGCGTAGTACCCATTGTTAACCTGGAATGGATCCAGAAAATCCACCGCGACAATGCAGAGCGTGGCTACACGGCTGAAGTGATCGTAGAAACCATTCTGCGCCGCATGCCTGATTATGTTCATTACCTGACACCGCAATTCTCTGAAACTGACATCAACTTCCAGCGCGTTTCCACGGTAGATACCTCTAACCCATTCATCGCCCGTGACATTCCTACTCCGGACGAAAGTTTTGTGGTTATCCGTTTCAAAGACCCTGCCAAGTTTAATATCGACTTTCCATACCTGCTCAACATGATTCATGATTCTTTCATGTCTCGGCGTAACACCATTGTAGTACCTGGTGGTAAAATGGGTATGTCGATGGAAGTTATACTGACGCCAATCATTCACGATATGATTGAGAAATCTAAAAAAGCGCGTTAATCGGTCATCTAAACTACTTTAGCTAAGCCGGCCGATGCGCCGGCTTTTTTATTTCTAACAAGCAGTCTACAATCAGCCTATGGAAAAATTCTTACTGGGTCATAGCGCTAACAAAACCTACACCGAACTGGTTGAGGACTGTCTGCGACAGCTGGGTGATATCCCGCCAGAAACCACACTCGGATTTATTTATATCAGTGATTATCTGAACGAGCAAATGCGGCCCATTATTCAGGCCTTGCAACAACGTACAGGCATACAGCACTGGGTAGGTACGGTGGGTATGGGCATAATAACTACTAACCAGGAATATTACGATCAGCCTGCTATGGCCATCATGCTGTGCGATATCGATGAGGCAGATTTTCGGATAATACCCGACATTACCAGCCTCACCCCAGATCTCGATGACTGGTGCAAGCAGCATGCATTTCATGTTGGACTGGTTCATGGTGGCCCTGAGAACCCTGATTTCAAGACCGACATCGATGAGTTTTCCGAACGGGTAGCCGAAGCTTTTCTGGTAGGTGGTATCTCATCTTCCCGTGGACTGCACTACCACGTGGCTGACTCAGTACAGCATGAAGGCATATCGGGTATTCTGTTTTCAGACCAGGTAAATATTATCAGCCATCTGAGTCAGGGTTGTACCCCCATCGGCCCCCGCCACCTGATTACCGATGCCGAAGAAAATGTCGCCCTCACCCTGGATCACCGTCCTGCCCTGGATGTACTGCAGGAAGATACTGGGGACCTGATTGCGAAAGACTGGGAAAGGGCATCTGGCTTTATTTTCGCTGGACTGATGAATCTAAACTCGGACTCTGGTGACTATACAATCCGCCAGCTCATCGGTGTGGATGAGCATGCCAAGGTATTTATCATCACCGACAATCTTGAACAGCATCAGGAACTGGTGTTCTGCCGCTGCGATGGCATCTCAGCCCAGGATGACCTGCAGCATATGCTCCTGCAAATCAAATCACGGCTCAAAAAACCTCCCCGTGGTGGCATTTATATCTCCTGCCTGGGCCGGGGCCGGGCACAGTTCGGTTCCAACTCGGAAGAAATTCGATTAGTTCATTCCATTTTAGGCGACTTCCCACTGGTGGGTTTTTTTGCCAATGGTGAAATTCATAAAAACCAGTTGTATGGATTCACCGGAGTGCTTACCCTGTTTATATGATCCTGGATTAATCAGTTGGACAGCACGCAGAGTGGTTTTGCCAGCTTACCTGGCGTAGATAAAAAATAAGGGAATGGCCGCTCCCTTGCCGTTTTTTTAGCATAGCCAGGTAAGCTGGCAAGGCCGCTATGTGTGTTGTAGTGCATTCACCTACAATCCAAAAGTTAATATGATATTTATTTTAATTAAATTATGCACCTATATACATCACTAAACGTTCAACTGATTAATCCAGGATGATCATAGACAGTCATTGCCACCTCGACTTTGAAATTTTTGATGAAGACCGGGAACAGGTATTAACCAGGGCCAGGGCACTCGGCATACAAAAAATTATTGTACCTGGCATCAGCCTAGCTACCTGGCCAAGGGTTAAATCCGTCTGCCAGCTACACCCGGAACTTTATCCGGCATATGGACTGCATCCCTATTACATCGATCAACACTCCGATGCTGACCTGGTCGTTCTGGATAACTGGTTAAATCATGAAAATGCCATTGCTGTCGGTGAATGTGGCCTGGATTATTACCTAAAACATCTGGATCAAACTAAACAGCTTCATCTGTTTGAATATCAACTTGGACTTGCAGAAAAATACAGTCTCCCGCTGGTGATTCATTCACGTAAAGCAACCGAACAGGTAATTCAGTGCCTGAAAAAAAGACCCGGGTTAACCGGAATGGTCCATAGCTACTCAGGCAGTTATGAGCAGGCACTGCAACTCATCGATATGGGTTTTTATCTCAGCTTCGGTGGCTCGGTTACCTATCCAAAAGCGAGCAGGTTAAGACAGATGGTAAGCCAGCTACCTATGGAAGCCTTACTGGTTGAAACCGATGCCCCTGATCAGCCAGATTTAAAACATCATGGGCTACGTAATGAACCTGCTTATATAAGTACTGTTATTGAACAGATATCTCAGTTAAAAGACATACCCATAGAACAGGTTATTAATATCACAACAGACAATGCAAAACTGTTATTCTCTATTTCATAAATTGTATTAGTTCCGACTTAATCTGACATATTATTAAATATTATCGAAGTTGACCTGACAATTCTGCCTTAAGATAAAAACATTAAAACACCTGTCGCAAAGACGCTAAGACGCAAAGTTTTTTATAGTAAGATATATCGCGTTGTAGGTAGTGTATCTTTACAAATCAAAAGTACACATAAAGGTAATCTGCATATAACATTTAGGTTTCTTTGCGCCTCGGCGTCTTTGCGACAGGGTGTTTGGTTATTTTTATTGCAGCTGCTTTTGACTAATTTAAACCATAACAAACTATTAGCTTATATCGAAATGAGCACATCGATCTGTCAGTCGTGCTCACGCCCCGTACGTTCATGGATGCACTGGTGTCGCATAGCGCAAGGGCAGATAAATGCTCCTGCATTATCTGCATTTCCCACTTCCATGTAGGTCATGCGTAAGAGAGGCATTTATGGACAAACATTTGTTTCTAGTCGTCAGATAATTTCGCGTTTAATTGATTTTATTTTTTTCAGTTTCCAGTCACGGTGTTTATTAATAACGCTCACTACTTCATCCACATCGTCTGTCATGCACACCAGCTGTAAATCAGGTTCGGAGATAGCACCATTTTTAAGGAGCGTATTTTTGATCCATTCATATAATCCCTGCCAGTATTCGCAACCGAACAGGATCAACGGCATGGGATAAATTTTGTTGGTTTGCATCAGGGTGAGCGATTCAAAAAACTCATCCAGTGTACCAAAGCCTCCAGGCATGCAGACATAGCCCATGGAGTACTTTACAAACATGACTTTGCGAACAAAAAAGTAGCGAAATTCCAGTTTTTTATTCTGATAAGGATTCGAATTTTGCTCGCGAGGCAAATCGATATTTAGACCGACAGATTTCGCACCAGCTTCATAAGCCCCTTTATTGGCCGCTTCCATAGTGCCGGGCCCGCCACCAGTAATAATAGCGTAACCTTCTTTCGCCAGACGGCTTCCAATCTCTTCAGCTTTTTTGTAGTAGATATGATCCGGAGATGTCTGTGCCGATCCAAAAATAGAAATTCCAAAGCCAAGTCCGGAAAGCTTGTCAAAGCCCTCGGTAAACTCACTGATGATTCGGAACATTCGCCAGGCTTCATCACCCTTGAGATCGTCGATCACTGCTACACCCTTTGATTATTCTTATTACCAGTAAGAATATATAGCTCAGGTGTGCTTTAAATTCATCGATTCCAGAGTTCGGGATGGCTGATTTCTTTCATTTTTGCTCGAATCCAGCTTTCAACTTCCCTCATTACTTCATTGGGATCTCGGCCATAGCCACTGATGGGCGGGCCAAATACCATGGTAATGGTACCGGGATATTTGAAAAAGCTGTGCCGGGGCCAGTACTCACCTGCATTATGGGCCACAGGTAATATAGGGTAGTTCGCCTTAGACGCCAGCAAGGCACCGCCTATTTTAAACTTGCTTTTAACACCGGCATCAACTCGAGTACCTTCTGGATAGAGCACAATCCATCGGCCACGTTCCAGCATAGCCACGCCCTGCTCTACCAGCTGCTCCATGGCTTTTTTACCAGATTTTCGATTAATAATAATCGGCTCACCAATCCGCAGACCCCAGCCAAAAATCGGAACCCTCAACAGTTCAATTTTGGCCACCCATACCTGTTCGGGTAAAAACTTTTGAAAGGCCAGGGTTTCCCAGGTGGACTGATGATTGCTGAGCACAATCGCCGCACCCTCTGGAATATTTTCCATGCCTTCCAGTTTGTAATCCAGCTTACAGACATACTTCAAAAACGTTACATTGCTCTTTGCCCAGCTGGTAATTATTTTATATCGCATCTTTAGCGGCAGGAAAAACAGAATCAATGCTGTACCCACAACCAGAATCAGACTAATAATATGATAAATCCAGAACAGTAGTGAACGGATAAATAAAACAGGTCTGGATGATACTTTTACATCACTCACGAATCGGACTCTCCAAGAATTACATCGGCGACCTCAGCCAGGTCTTTGTATACAGGCACACCAGAAAGCTCTTTACCGCCAGCGGCTAATGTGCGCTCCCCCTTGCCGGTTCGAACCAGGATTGGACTTGCACCGACCTGCCTGGCCGCCTGTATATCACGCAGGGAATCACCGATAGATGGTACGTCATCCAGATCACACTGAAACCGTGACGCCAGATCATGAAACATACCCGCTTTAGGTTTACGGCAATCGCATTCATCACCCGGTCCATGGGGGCAAAAAAACACCGCCGCAACCTGACCACCATACTGCTCCAGTAAACCGTCCATTTTCTGGTGAATGGCATACAGGGTTTCCAGGTCGAACATACCGCGGGCGATGCCCGACTGGTTGGTCAACACGGCCAGCGTATAGCCTGCCTGGCAAAGTCGTCCCATAGCCTGCAAACTACCGGGAATGGGCTCCCACTCTTCCACCGACTTGATGTATTCATCTGAGTCGATATTAATCACACCATCACGATCAAGGATTATTAATTTCATGATTGAAGTCTGGACAGGTCCGCTACTTTCATAAACAGGTCATGCAATTGCCCCAGCAGGGCAATGCGATTTTTTTTCAGACTTTCGTCATCGGCCATCACCATCACCTGATCGAAGAAAGTATCCACCACATCACGCAAACCAGCCAGTTTTTTTAGTGCAGATTTATAATCGCCGTCTTCGAACATCGGTGCCACTTCCACCGACAGTTTCTGAAGTTGATCATATAATTCAGATTCTGCTTTTTCCTGAAATTTTTTCACATCAATTTTAGTGGGTCGTTTACCTTCGATTTTCTTTAATATATTGCCAATACGTTTATTGGCCGCAGCCAGGCTTTCCGCTTCGGCTAACTGCCGGAAGCTGCTGACTGCGTATACACGATTATCGAAATCCACGGGGGAGGTTGGCTTCAGTGCCACCACCGAATCATATACATCGGCACTTATGTCCTGGTTCAGGTAGTACACCCGCAGACGTTCCAGCATAAAATTCAGGACTTCATCGATGGCTTTACTGGCATTCACCGTGCCTTCCAGGGCTTCGGCTGCAAACCCCAGCAAATCACGCAAATCCAGGGCCAGATCGCGCTCTATTAATATGCGTAAAACACCCAGGGTAGCCCGACGCAAGGCAAACGGATCTTTCTCTCCACTCGGTTTCTGGCCGATGGCGAATATACCCAGCAAGGTATCCAGCTTATCCGATACAGCCAGTATCTGCCCTGTCATTGTGGAGGGTAATTCATCTCCGGCAAATCGTGGCATATACTGCTCATCCAGTGCGATGGCCACTTCCTCTGACTCGCCATCATTGAGCGCATAGTAGCGGCCCATAATGCCCTGCAGATCCGGGAATTCGAACACCATTTCCGACATCAGATCGCACTTGGACAGCAGTGCAGCGCGATGGGCGTGGTCCGCATTGGCGCCCAGCTGCCTGGCGATTTGCTTGGCGATTTTCGCCACTCGCCGACTCTTGTCACCCAGGGAACCCAGCTTGTTCTGGAATATAACCTTATCCAGTCCGCTCATTCGGGTTTCCAGTGGGTGTTTACAATCCTGGTTCCAGAAGAAAGCAGCATCGGATAACCTGGGACGAATCACGCGTTCGTTACCCTCTTTAACCCTGGATACATTCTTACTGTCGATATTGCTGATGGTAATAAAGTGCGGCATCAGATTGCCTTCACTATCCAGTATTGGGAAGTATTTCTGATGATCCTGCATGGATGAAATCAGTGATTCTTTAGGTACCTTCAGGAAATGTTCTTCGAAATCACCGGCCACCGCCACCGGCCATTCCACCAGTGCGGTGACTTCCTGCAAAAGGTCTTCATCAATCAGTGCACGGCCACCCAGCTTTACCGCCGTCTGCTCGACCTGCTGGCGGATGGCTTGCGAACGCTGCTCCATATCCACCAGAACAAAGCCTTTCTGCTCCAGCATATCGACATAGTCTGCTGCGGAAGCCAGCTCAATAGTCTGTGGGTGATGAAAACGATGTCCCCGGGTCAGGTTGCCCGGTTTCAGCCCCATAATTTTTCCGTCAACCACATCTTTGCCATACAACAAAACAACCCAGTGCACCGGGCGTACAAACTCTTCATTACCTTCACCCCAGCGCATACGCTTGGGAATGGGTAATCGAGCCAGCGACTGATTAATTATATCCGGAAGTAATTCCATGGTTGGCCGACCCTGTTCATGACTCCGGAACACTAACCATTCGCCCTTGTCGGTGCTCATGGTGTCCAGCTGTTCTACTGTCACACCACAGGAACTGGCAAATCCCACCGCGGCTTTGCTTGGACAGCCATCTTCACCGAAGGCGGCTTTTAATGCAGGGCCTCGTTTTTCAATCTCACGGTCCGGTTGTGATTCTTCAACGCCATATAATATTACCGCTAATCGTCTTGGTGATGCATAGGCAGTAAAACCACCGGAAATACTTACATCTGCAGCTTTTAAAAAATCATTTATGCCTTCTGCAAATGAATTGCTTAATTTCTTTAATGCCTTGGGCGGCAATTCTTCGGTGCCGATTTCGACCAGAATATCTGCTGTACTCATGTTATTTAGCCCTCCTGGCAGCCGACTTACCGATCGGGAAGCCCAGAGCTTCGCGGGCGTCATAATAGGCCTGAGCCACGGCCCGTGACAGGGTGCGTACTCGCAGGATATAACGCTGACGTTCAGTTACCGATATAGCATGACGAGCATCCAGCAGGTTAAAGGTATGAGAGGCTTTGAGCACCAGCTCATAGGCCGGCAAGGCCAGACCCGCTTCAATCATTCGCTGACTCTCTTTCTCGCAGGTTTCAAACCAGTTAAACAGCGATTCGGTATCCGCCTGTTCAAAATTATAATGGGACATTTCCACTTCGTTCTGGTGGAACACATCACCGTAAGTGACCACGCCCTGAGGGCCTTTGGTCCACACCAGATCGTAAACACTTTGCACATCCTGTAAATACATGGCCAGGCGCTCCAGGCCATAGGTAATCTCACCGGTCACCGGACGACATTCCAGCCCGCCCACCTGCTGGAAGTAGGTAAACTGGGTGACTTCCATACCATTCAACCAGACTTCCCAGCCCAGACCCCAGGCACCCAGAGTTGGTGATTCCCAGTTGTCTTCTACAAAGCGGATATCATGTACCAGAGGATCAAAGCCTAGCGCTTTTAGTGAATCCAGGTAAAGCTCCTGGATATCGTCTGGATTGGGCTTCAGTACTACCTGG
>CBDULX010000014.1:0-29281 GCA_965368175.1 uncultured Gammaproteobacteria bacterium
CATGGCCCGAAGGGTGAATGTCATGGACGACATTCATAAATGAACTCGCCCAGCAGGGCGAAACCAATGTCAAAAGTTAGCTCATATGATAATAAAAATAGGATTTATAAGAATACGACCAAAAGTAACAGACTCGATTGAAATATAATATCTACCTTTAATTATTTATTTTTTAATAAAACCAATGAACGGCTAGTTAAGGATATTTTGAATCATTTAGCCCAATTTTGAATTGTTAGTTTAAGACTAAAACTATATACAATGTATCAGATCAGGTTAGCACTATTACACTCGAAGGCTGGCAGCTAGGTAATCCGTATAAACCGCCAGCTGATAAAAAACCCCAGCAATGCCACCAGGGCAGCCATATTAAAAATAAACACCGGTGACTGCTGATCCCACAACAAACCGCTGATGTAACTCCCTACCGCCCCTCCAGCACCAAAACTGATGCTGGAATATAATGCCTGCCCCCGTCCCTGCAGCTTTCCCTTGAACAGGCGATGGAACAGTTCGATGGCTACCGCATGATAGAGCCCAAAGCTGGCTGCATGGAGTAACTGGGCCAGTAAAATCAGCTGCCATAGATCCACATAGTGACCAATCATGTACCAGCGCAGTGCCGTTAACAACAGAGCGACCATCAGCAGTCGTCGTGGCCCAAATCTGGGCATCAGCCGCTGCATATATAGAAATACAATGATCTCAGCCACCACACCCAGAGCCCAGAAACCACCGATGGTGCTACTATCATAGCCATGCTGCTTAAGATAGATGGAATAGAAGGTGTAATAAGGACCATGACTCATCTGGGCCAGGAAACACACCAGCAACAGGGCAATCACCGTGGGCCGGCGAATCACCGAAAACATACCCAGAGGTTCTGTAACCTGGGGCTGGCTTTTACTCTGGGACACCAGAAAACTGGACAGGGCAATGCCAATATATAAAACAATCACCACCTGTGGCACTCGAGAATAGTCCTGGCTGTCCAGCCACTGCCCCAGTGCTAGTACTGAGAGAATAAACCCTAAGGAACCCCAGAGACGGATGACACTGTATCTATGGGTGTCCTGCCCCAGGTGATTCATGGTGACTGCTTCGAACTGTGGCAGTGAGGCATTCCAGAAAAAACTGAAACTCATCATCACCAGTGCCAGCCACCAGAATTCCGAGTTATAGAAAACCCCCGCAAAAGTGATCACTGACATCACCGCTGCCAGGCGAATAATCCGCATGCTCCTGCCGGTGTGGTCGGCAATCCAGCTCCAGATATAAGGGGCGACAATCTTGGTGACCATGATGATGGCCATCAATTCACCGATGGCCCGGGCACCAAAACCCAGCGATTGTAAATACAGCCCCCAGTAAGGCACCAACGCACCCAGAGAGGCAAAGTAAAAAAAATAAAAGCTGGACAGGCGCCAGTAAGGAACTGATTTGTTCATGATTTTTTATTGCCACAGCGCCGCAGAGAACGCGGAGGGATTATTGTGTTTATACTCAAAAAGCCTTTGTGCCCTCTATGACTCTGCGGCAAATGCTTTTATTGCTTCGGCGCCTGGGCAGGAATCACCGGCGTGGTGGACTGCACATTTCCGCACTGGGCCTTGAACCGCAACATATGATCCATTAATACCAGGGCCAGCATCGCTTCCACGATAGGTGTTGCACGTATTCCCACACAGGGATCATGGCGTCCATGAGTGGCCACTTCAATGGGATTGCCTTCTCTATCCACACTACGCCCCGGCAAACGAATCGAAGAGGTTGCCTTAAATGCCGTATGCACCACAATATGTTGTCCTGAGGTAATCCCACCCAATATTCCGCCGGCATTGTTAGTCAGAAAACCCTGAGGCGTGATTTCATCTCGGAATTCCGTACCCTTCGCCTCGACACAGCCAAATCCACCGCCGATCTCTACCCCCTTGGCAGCGTTGATGCTCATCATGGCATAAGCAATTTCGGCATCCATTCGGTCAAAAATGGGCTCGCCCAGTCCCGGCGGTACACCTTCAGCCACCACGGAAATTCTGGCGCCGACGGAATTGCCTTCCTTACGCAGGGCATCCATATAATCTTCCATTGCCTGCACCTTTCCGGCATCAGGACAGAAGAATGGATTTTGATGCACCTGCTCCCAGTCAAAATTTTCAATACCAATGGGCCCCAGTTGTGATAAATAGCCTCGAATCACGATGCCATAAACCGATTTCAGGTATTTTTTGGCGATTGCTCCGGCGGCAACCCGCATGGCGGTTTCCCGTGCCGATGAACGACCACCGCCACGATAATCACGAAAACCGTATTTCTGGGTATAGGTGTAATCAGCATGCCCGGGACGAAAAGTATCTGCTATATTGCCGTAATCTTTGGAACGCTGATCGACATTCTCAATCATCAGGCCAATGGGGGTGCCGGTGGTTTTGCCTTCGAAGATACCGGATAAAATTTTCACCTGGTCCGGTTCCCGTCGCTGGGTGGTATGACGACTGGTACCAGGACGACGACGATCCAGATCGTGCTGCAGATCAGTTTCAGACAACTCCAGTCCAGGAGGGCAACCATCCACTATACCCAGCAAGGCAGAGCCATGACTTTCACCGCTGGTGGTGACTGTGAATAATTTGCCTATAGTATTTCCGGACACGATCGATCCCCAATAAATATTTGATCACGAATATTACCCCGAAAAGACCACAAGTTCATCCGCTGCTTTAGATACCGTACAAAACAAAATCGGGGCTGGCATCTTGTCATACCCCCGCATTAACCGATATAGTTCCCCATAATATAATTAAAACGAAATTTCTATATGTTATTTACCACACCCGATATTTTGATTGTCGAGGATGAGGCATTAAACAGGGAACTCATGGCGGCAAGACTTGAGCCGACCAATTATAATGTGCGTTTTGCAGTAAATGGCAAAGATGCCCTCGAAAAAATTACCGAACAGAAACCAGACCTGGTGCTGCTAGACATTAAGATGCCCGACCTGTCTGGGCTGGAAGTATTAAATACTCTGCGCCAGACTCATTCCATGGTGGAGCTACCAGTGATCATGGTCACTGCCATCGATGAAGATGAACGTATCGTACGTGCACTGGAACTGGGTGCCAATGATTATGTCACCAAGCCGGTCAACTTCCCGGTACTCATGGCACGATTACAAACTCAGCTAAGTCTTAAACAGTTATCAACTATCAACAAGGAATTTCTGGCCACCGCCAGCCACGATATCCGTAAGCCTCTGGGTCTGATCATGGACATCTGCAGCCAGACCCTGCACAAACTCAACCTCAGCAAGAGTGGTTATACCAGCTCTGAATTGATCCCCCCTATCCAGATGATCAGCCAGTCGGCCAGTTATGTGCAGAACATCACCGATTGCATTCTGGATATGCAGATTTCCGGTTTCGGGCAGATACGTCTGACCAAGGTACCGATTAATATCGAATCACTGCTGAACGAAGTCATCGACAATAACAATAAACGCGCGACAGAAAAAAATATCCTTCTGGATTGCCAGGAAATTTCAGATAGTCTGGTGATAGAAGCAGACCGCACCCGAATCGGCCAGGTACTGGACAACCTGATTAGTAACGCCATTAAATTCTGCTCAGACGGAGACCATATCTCGGTATCCACCAGTAACCATGAAGGTCAGATACTGATCGAGGTTAAAGATTCCGGCCCAGGTTTGACCGACAAGGATTTGAAAAACCTGTTTCAGAGCAACGTGGAACTGAGCAACAAACCCACCAATAATGAAAGCAGTTACGGACTGGGGTTACCAGTATGCCGACAGATGATTGAAGTCCACGATGGCAGAATTGGCGCATTTAATAACCCGGACAAAGGCGCCACTTTCTGGTTCAAACTTCCGGCATTCAAACTTCGCTCGGTTGACTAGGGATATTTTGTAAAAGCTTTGACGCGAAGACGCAAAGTCGCAGAGAAAAACTTTAAGCGAATTGCTGCGTGGTGTGGTATTGGTTAAAAATGTCAGCGTGTAGCAATTCATGATTTTAAACCTAAGTTAAGCTTTTCTCTGCGACTTTGCGTCTCTGCGTCAAATCTTTTTGTGTTAAAAGATGGAACAACTACAAATAAATAATTATCAAGCCTCATCAAACACGGTCTGGTATTCATCCAGTTGCTCGGCGGTCAGCAAAAACACCCCTTCGCCACCGCGTTCGAACTCCAGCCAGTAAAAAGCCACCTGAGGGAACCGCTCCTGTAACGCAAAATGTGAGTTGCCCACTTCCACTACCAGAATACCCCGGTCCGTTAAAAAATTCCTTGCCTGTTGCAGCATGGGGATCACCAGATCCAGACCATCCTGCCCCGCCGCCAGACCCAGTTCGGGTTCATGCAGGAACTCATCGGGCAAGGACGCCATATCTTCAGCATCCACATAAGGGGGGTTGCTGACAATAATGTCATAATGCCGAGGTGGTAAAGCATCGAACAGGTCCGATTCGAACACCGACACCCTGTCTTCCAGCTGATGATCCTTCACATTGCGCTGCGCTACATCCAGGGCACCGGGAGATAGATCCACTGCATCCACATCCGCCCAGTCAAAAGCATAGGCACAGGCAATGGCAATACAGGCACTGCCGGTACATAGATCAAGAATACTGTCCACCTGATCAGCCTCCACCCAGGGCTGAAACTGTTGTTCAATCAGCTCGGCTATGGGTGAGCGCGGCACCAGTACTCGCTCGTCTACATAAAACTTCAGACCGGCAAACCAGGCTTCATGGGTCAGATAAGCAGCCGGTTTTCGGCTTTCAATACGTTGCTGATATAGCCCAAGCACCGTCAGCATTTCCTGGTAGGTTAATCGACTTTCGAAGTAGTCTACGGAAAAGTCATGGGGCAGATGCAGGGCGAACAGGGCCAGATACACCGATTCATCCAGAGAATTATCCATCCCGTGACCATAAAAAAGATCCGATTGATTAAACTGACTCACCCCCCAGCGGATGCAGTCCCTGAGCGTTTCAAGCTGTTCGGCAACCTGTTCGATTTTTTCCATGGATTTCTCACATGCCATTAAATGGCTTTTCATGATAGACGAGGCTGCATATAATCCCAACCATATTTTTTGGGGAGAATCATCTTGCGCCATCCTGTCACATACTTCGCTGTAATCCTGCTTCTGGTATTTACTTCCAGCATCGCCCAGGCCCATCACCTTGTGGTTAAAAACATCTGGATTCCTGAAGCACCACCGGTAAGTAAAGTCATGGCCGCTTTTATGGTGTTTCAAAACCGTTCTGATAAAGATGTGAACATCACTGAAATCAGCAGTCCAGATTTTGACAGGGTGGAAATGCATCTCTCCGTCATAATCGATGGCGTTGCCAAAATGCTGCCACAGAAACAGCTTATTGTTCCAGCAAAGGGTCAACTGGAACTAAAACCAGGCAGTTACCACCTGATGCTGTTCAATCCAGAAAAAGCCTTGAAATCGGGTGATACCGCCACCATTGATATACTCATGAGTGATGGCAATCGGTTTACTGTCAAAGCTTTTGTGAAAAAATCCGCTATGAAAATGATGGACCACAGTAATCATTAACCCTGCGATTTAACCAAAAATCCAACCCGATATTTAAATGAGAGCCGTTGTATGCCGGATTTTCTGAAATCTTTGCCGTTTTATTTCTTTCCTCACCATACCCTGTCCTGGCTAATCTTTCATCTGGCCCGCATTGAATGGGCGCCGGTCAAACGGCTAAGCCTGAAAGTTTACCTGTCTCTGCATCAGGTCAATATGTCAGAAGCCGAACAGGAAGACCCTTTTGCCTATAAAAACCTGAATGCCTTCTTCACCCGAGCGTTGAAAAAAGACGCCCGCCCCATGGCCGAAGGTGATGATCTTTTTTTGTGTCCGGTGGACGGCGCTGTCAGCCAGGCCCGTGCTATTGAAGATGGCCGAGTGTTTCAGGCCAAGGGGCATGATTACAGTCTGCTGGAGCTGGTGGGTGGCATCGAAGAACTGGCCGCGCCTTTTCAGAACGGCAAGTTCGCCACCCTGTATTTATCCCCCAGAGACTATCACCGCATTCATATGCCGATAACAGGCAGGCTTACCGATATGGTGTATGTGCCCGGGCGACTGTTTAGCGTGGCACCGCACACGGTAAACACCGTACCCAGGCTGTTTGCCCGCAATGAACGACTGGTCTGTGCTTTTGACACCCAGGCAGGCCCGATGATCATGATTCTGGTGGGCGCGGTGAACGTGTCTGCCATTGACACTGTCTGGGCCGGAACGGTAACACCACCCAGTAAACGAAAAATCATCCACACTCGCTATAAAGAAGGCGAAGTTCAGCTCGAAAAGGGTATTGAGATGGGTCGCTTTAACCTGGGTTCAACAGTCATCATGTTGTTGGGCGAGAATGTAGAACTGGATGAATTGATTGAGCATGGCAACAGCGTTCGTTTAGGACAGGCACTGGCACGGTTTAATTAATAAATTCGCATTTTCGATTATAATAACCATCATTTGCCAAGCCGCATAATTTCGAATTTCGTTACGGATACCTGAGCATGAGTCGATTCTGGAGCCAGCTGGTACACAAACTGACACCCTATGTACCCGGTGAACAGCCCAGGGTAAACAACCTGGTCAAACTCAATACCAATGAAAATCCTTATGGCCCGTCACCGACTGTTATGGACGCCATCCAGGAACATCTGGATGATCGCCTGCGACTCTACCCCGACCCTGATTCTGATCGACTCAAAGCGGCCATTGCAAACTATTACAGCATAAACTCGGATCAGATATTTATCGGCAATGGCTCCGATGAAGTGCTGGCCCATAGCTTTCAGGCGCTGCTTAAACATGAACAACCCCTGTTGTTCCCGGACATCAGTTACAGCTTCTATCCTGTGTATTGCGGTTTATATGACATCAGATACCAAACAGTCCCGCTGAACCCACAGTTTGAAATCGATTTTACGGATTATCCAGCCGACAATGGCGGCATCATTTTCCCCAATCCCAATGCGCCTACTGGTCGCCTGCTGGCCCTCAATGAAATCGACAGCCTGCTTAAACGCAACACTGAATCGGTGGTAATCGTGGATGAAGCCTATATCGACTTTGGCGGTGAGACAGCCATCAAACTGGTCAACCGATACCCCAATTTACTGGTCATTCAAACCTTCTCGAAATCCCGTTCCCTGGCCGGCCTGCGTATTGGCTATGCAGTAGGGCATGTGGATTTGATCGAAGCCCTGGAGCGAGTGAAAAACAGTTTCAACTCCTATCCCATGGATCGCCTGGCGGTTCCGGCCGCAGTGGCAGCCCTTAAAGATCAGGATTATTTTGAGCACTGCCGACAAAAAATCATCAATACCCGGAATACACTCATTGCTCACCTGCAGCAGCTGGATTTTGAGGTGATACCATCGGCAGCAAATTTTGTGTTTGCTCGCCACCCGCTACATGCAGCCGACACTCTGGCAAGCGAATTAAGACAACGTGCGATTATTGTCCGCCACTTCAAACAGGCAAGAATCGAAGAGTTTTTGCGCATCAGCATTGGCACCGATGATGAAATCCTGGCCCTGTCTACAGCTCTGACTGAGATTATCAGTACCGCCCGAGCTTAGACTCGGTCCAGGGGAAAGCCAAGCACCTCTGAAATATGGTTTTTCTGCAGTAACACCATAAGCAGGCGATCCAGCCCAATAGCAACACCAGAGCAATCCGGCATTCCCTGTTCCAGTGCAGCCAGCAGATGTTCATCCAGAGGAATTTCAGACAAACCCAGGTCACAGCGACGTCGGTTTTCCTGCTCAAACCGATGACGCTGCTCACTGGCGTCGATAAGTTCAAAAAAACCATTGGCCAGCTCCAGCTCACCATAAAATAACTCAAATCGATGGGCCACCCGCGCATCCTGCTCACTAATCCGGGCCAGTGCGGCCTGGGAAGCAGGATAATCATAAAGGAATGTAAAACGATCTTTGACGAATCCTGGAGCCACAGCCTGACTGATCAACCAGTCCAGCCACATGTCCTTATCATCCAGAACCATCCCCACCGGAACCTCTATGCCATATTGCACTGCCCTTTGATGCAACTGTTCTGCACTGCAATCCAGGGGATCCAGATCCAGCGTTTCTACAAAGGCCCGTCGATAACTCAAACGCCTTATATCATTTGTATTAACCCTGGAACCCAGTTGTTTTACCAGTTGAATCAGTAACTGAGTAATCTCTTCCATCAGTTGATGATGATCCAGTCCCAGCCTGTACCATTCCAGTAGAGTGAATTCCGGGTTATGCCTGGAGCCCGATTCATCGTCCCGGAAGACCCGGGCCAGCTGGTAAATATCACCACTACCCGAAGCCAGCAGGCGCTTCATAAAAAATTCCGGCGAGGTCTGCAAATAAAGACTTTGCCCGGCAAAGCCGGTTTGAAAACTGTGCAGATGGGGATCGGTAATTGAACTTCGTGCCAGGCAGGGTGTTTCCACTTCCAGCACATTCTGCTCAGCAAAAAAAGCCCGTATACCTTGCAGCATACGGGCCCGTGTTTTAAGCACCTCAATAGAGGCGGAGGGTCTCCAGTTACTCTTTGACCCTTGAGACATACTCACCACTCCGGGTATCCACCTTCAATATCTCGCCCTGCTCTATAAACAGAGGGACCTTTACTACTGCACCGGATTCCAGCGTTGCGGGTTTGGTCCCACCCTGAGCGGTATCACCCTTCAAACCCGGATCGGTTTCAGTCACCGCCAGCTCAACGAAATTAGGTGGGCTTACCATAAGGGGGGCGCCATCCCATAGGGTCACAGTGCACAGTTCCTGGCCCTTCAGCCATTTTGCAGCATCGATCATGGCCGCTTCACCCGCAGCCACCTGCTCAAAGGTATCGGGATCCATAAAATGCCAGAATTCACCGTCGTTGTAGGAAAACTCCATATTCACATCAACCACATCGGCAGCTTCCACCGATTCATTAGATTTGAAGGTACGCTCGATCATTCGACCGGTTTTGAGATTACGTAATTTCACCCGATTAAATGCCTGGCCCTTGCCCGGTTTAACCAGTTCATTCTCAATGATGGAAACTGGATCACCGTCCAGCAATAATTTAAGTCCACCTCGAAATTCACTTGTACTGTATGATGCCATCTGTTTAACCTTAGCCTGAATCGCCTGTACTGAAAAAACTGGGCTTATGATACGCGGTTACCGGAAAAATGCCAAAATCTGTAGTGAATAATATCCGTAATTTATCAGGCAGCTGGCAGCAACAGCTGGCTACGGCCATTTCAGACCCGATGCAATTGCTGGATCAACTGGGTATACCCCACTCTGCATTCCCGGATTGTCAGCTGGCAGGTGAAAACTTCCCGCTCAAAGTACCCCACTGCTATGTCGACAAAATGCAGCCGGGCAATCCGGATGACCCTCTGCTCAGGCAAATTATGTTATCGGGGCAGGAACTCGAACAGGTAGCCGGCTATTCCACTGACCCGGTAGGTGATATGAACGCTGCGGCGACCCCAGGGCTGCTGCACAAATACCACGGCCGAGTGTTGTTAATTGCCACCCAAACCTGTGCTGTACACTGTCGTTATTGCTTTCGACGACACTTCCCCTATACAGATAACCAGCCGGCCCGAGATCAGTGGCAATCAGCCATAAACTATATTACTGAGCATACAGAGATCAGCGAAGTTATCCTCAGTGGTGGCGACCCGCTGCTGTTATCAGACCAGAAGCTGGCCGATCTACTGGATAAGCTGGAATCCATTTCTCATCTCAAACGCCTGAGAATCCACAGCCGAATCCCGGTGGTACTCCCCGACCGCATTAGCGATGAGTTGTGCCAGCGACTGGACAGCTCCCGACTGGACTGCTGCCTGGTCATACACGCCAACCACGCCAACGAAATCCAGGAATCGGAAATACACAGCCTGCACAAACTTCGCTCATGCAATATAAGCCTGCTCAACCAGAGTGTGTTACTGGCAGGAATAAATGATGACGTGGATACACTATCAAAATTGAGTGAACGACTGTTTTCCAGTGGCGTATTACCTTATTATCTACACTATCTCGACCCTGTAAGCGGCGCGGCTCATTTTAATGTGAACAAAGCCAAAGCAATCGAGTTGATGAACGAGCTACAATCACGATTACCCGGATATCTACTGCCCAGACTGGTGGAAGAAATTGCGGGTAAAGGAAGCAAATTACCGATAATTGGGCTATAAAAACGAATATCATCCTGAATTAAATTTAAAACATCGTGTAATGTTGTTGTTTTTATTGTTATTGCCGGGTACTTTGAAAAATGGATAAACTTATATTGCTGTAAATCGCAGTACAGGCGATTCAAGTTACAGCGCATAAGGATGCCTGGATTTTGTGATATAAGCGCATATGAAATTAAACATTCCAGAACAGACAGCCGCAGCTAAGGATGATTTCCCCAATCATCCCAGAAAAATAAAAAAATGGCTGGCAGGCCTGCCACAGACCAACATGGGCGAATATACCCGAACCGTTTACAAAGGTATCACTCAACTTAACCGCCAGATCATGCCCGCCAAACAACGGCTGGAAAACATGGAACTGATCCGTGAACCGGTTCGGCAGATCTTTAAACAGCTGCATAAACATTTTATCAACCGCAGCCTGCCCCTGCCCGACAAGAGTCTCAAGATCATTACCCTGAACCAGGCCATCCTGAGTGAAATGGCCGCTGGTTACAAAATTATCATCTCCGAATCCGCTAACAATCTGGGCAAAGTCAACAATAAATCTTTAATCTTTGCCAGTGAAAGAGCACTCCACTATATGGACGAAATTTTACTGCGAGCCAGCCAGGTATACTCTTTCTTACCAAAAGGCCTTTGGTGGGATATTCACCATGTTTATGCCTATGCTGAGAGTAAAAAGTTGCACCAGACAAAAATCAAAGACCTGGAACTGCCTCAGAAAACCATCACCATCGAAAACTATTACAAACAAATTTTACTATTTTCTCTGGCCCGCCCCAATGCCTTACGCCAGAGTGATGCTGAACGTGTGCACAGGGCACTGGCTGAATGGACGAAACTCACCACACTCACCACCAAACCAACCAGAAATAATCTTAGCCGTTACTTTTGCAGCCTGCTCGAAAGCGACGCACCACCCAATTCTGTCTCGGAAGCGGACTTACGAAATCTCAAAAACTTCCGCTGTCTGGAACTGGATAAACTGGTTGCAAAATTAAAAGATAGAATTGGCCAATCAACTGAAGTTGACCAGAAAGTATCCATTAGTGATGAAATTTCCCAGGAAACCATCAAAACCCTGTTCACTTCATGGAGCATGTGGGCAAAACGCCGGTTTTCCAGGGCCGAGAAACCAGCCAATATCAAAGCTTCAATCGGTTTGAGCGGCATTTATAAAGCGCTCAAAGAACAGAACACACAACGAGAAGTCAGGGGCCCTAAAAAAACCTCCTCAATGTTCTCACTGGGTGCAATATCCGACAGTGACCGTGCTGATCGCGCCAAACCCGAGAAAGATAAGCCTGAGTTTTTCATTACACAACCGAATATGAAAGCATCCGACATTAGTGGCTCAACAGCCTGGGACATGATCTCCAAAGGTCGAGCGCTGACAGAAGGATATGCCAACGAGTTGACGAGAAGCGATGAGGAAATGGGCGCGCTCAACAAGGAAGCTCCGGATCTCCACTGGGCAATTACTAATGTCAGTGCCGGTGGTTATTGTTTACACTGGAATTCTCCTTCAAGTTCCCGTGCCCAGGTGGGTGAACTGATTGCCATCCACGAGCGCTTAGCCAACAACACATCACACTGGCGAATCGGTGTTATTCGCTGGATGCAATACACTCAGGATAAAGGACTTGAAATTGGTGTCCAGGTGCTGGCACCCGATGTAGTCGCATGCTCCGTACGTAGACTTGAACGCAAAGAAGAGACCCCATTTGAATGCCTGTTACTGCCCGAAGTCAAACCCATGCAACAGCCATCGACCCTGCTGGTGCCAGCCTATGCTTTCAGAAAAGGCAATAAACTAAAGATTCGGGTTCAGAATCAGGACATGGAAATAAATTTGGGCACAATACGAGAACATACCGGTTCCTTCACACAGTTCCAGTTTACCCTGGCTGGCGATGAAGGCAATCCAGATGACGGCAAATCACGATCTTCAAACTCTGATGACTTTGATTCAGTCTGGTCATCCATTTAACCCAATAATAATTTACGGAACCACTTGTGGCAGCAGAAAATAAAATTACAATTTTTATAATCGATGATTCATTTAACAACGAAGAGAAAGTCGTCAAAGTTATGCGTGCCTCAGGATTTGCTGCTCACACCACCCGGGTAGAAGACGACGAAGACCTGATCGAAGCCCTGAAAAAAACTACTCCGGATATTTTATTGTATGGTGTCGGCATGGAGCTTATTACACTTGAACAAACCTGTGCCTGCCTGAAGGAAAACTCCAGACAACCGATCCCTGTGCTAGCCATCAACCGCAAAGGCCACGAAGAAATGGATGTTGTTAAGGCGATGCGGGCCGGTGCCAAAGACATTTCCAGCTACGACAATCCATCTCATCTGGAACTGGTCATCAAACGTGAGCTGGAAGCCCATCAAAGCATTAAAAAACTTTCCATACTGGAGAATTCTAACAAGGAGACCGAAAGACGTTGTGAGGCCCTGCTTGATTCATCACGAGATGCTATCGCCTATATTCATGAAGGCATGCATGTTTATTCCAATCAATCTTATCTGGAACTGTTTGGTTTCAAGGAGTTTGAAGAACTGGAAGGCATGCCCATACTGGATATGGTAGGCATGGAGCATCGCACCACATTCAAAAGCTTCCTGATGACCAATTGCAAAGGTGGCACCTGCGCAAACGAAAAACTGGAACTCAACCTGCGCAATCCCGATGGCACAGAGTTCTCCGGTGCCATGGAATTCTCTCCAGCCAGTATCGAAGGTGAACCCTGTATTCAGCTTATCATCCGCAATCAGGTAGATAACAAAGAACTGGAAAAACAGCTCACTCTAATGGGTCAGAAAGACACCACCACCGGCCTCTATAATCGCCAGTACTTTGTTGACTCATTGAATCAGGTGGTCGCTGCAGCTAAACAGAAAAAACAACATGCTGCTGTACTCACGTTGCATCTGGATAATTATGCCGATATCAAACAGAGTTCCGGGGTTGTAGTTTGCGACCAGTACCTGAATGAAATTTCGCGCTGCTTTGAAAAAAACACTAGTGACAAGGACATATTGTCACACCTCGAAGGCAATACATTCACTATCATTGCCATGGGACAGACCTCCACCTCAATTACAGCCTATGCCGAAAAAATCAAAAAGGCGACACAGAACTATATTGCTAATATCAAGAACACTTCTATTAACTCAACCTGTAGCATTGGTGTCAGCATCATTGACGAAAACGCTCCCGACACGGATGAAATTCTGTTAAGGGCTGACCGTGCAGTTACCGAAGCCGAAGCCAAAGGCCCCAATAATATCGTTCTGTATCAACCTAAAGAAGGTGAACTAACGCAGAAAGAGGTCGATGCACAAATTGTTGCAGATCTTAAAGATGCGGTTAAATCCAACCGATTCGTACTCTACTTCCAGCCGATAGTTAGCCTGCATGGAGACACCGACGAACGTTATGAAGTCTTCGTCAGAATGAAAGACAAGGATGACAATATTATTATGCCCAATGATTTCCTGCCGGCTGCCGAACGAACCGGTATGTCTATGGCTATAGATCGCTGGATATTATTGAACACCATTACTACCCTGGTCAAACGCTGGAAAGCCGGCAAACGCACACTGTTTTTTGTAAAACTCTCGGCCACCTCATTGAAAGATACCAGCCTGATGAACTGGCTGAAAGAACAGATAAAAAAATTCAATGTGCCTAAAAATAGCCTGATCTTTGAGGTCAAGGAAAACATTGCTGTCACTAGCCTGAAATACACTGCGGATCTGGCCAAGCAGTTACGAGCTCTAAATTGTAGTTTTGCCCTGGATGATTTTGGTACCGGCCAGAATCCATTCGAATTACTAAAACACATCCCGGCTGACTTCCTCAAACTGGAGCGCTCCTTTATGGAAAATCTATTTGAAAGCCAGGAAAACCAGGAGGCCGTTAAGAAGATTACAGAAATGGCAATGGAAATGAATAAACTGACTATTGCTCAGCATGTACAGGATGCCACCAGTCTGTCCGTTCTCTGGGGTATAGGCATCAACTTTATTCAGGGTAACTTCCTGCAGGAACCGTCACCAGACCTGGATTATGATTTCACCGAAATGGCAGGCTAATACTACAAAAAAAGCCTTCACAAAGAAGGCTTTTTTGTTTTTTACTGTCTGCTGTGGGTATAGATAAATGCTTAATGCTTAATGCTTATTTCAGTAACTCGTCCGTTAGCATCAAGAACAGCGTCTAACTGTAATTCTAAATCTGGTTTTTCAGTCGCTATTTTTTTTATTGGACGAGAATAACTACGAAAACCAAAGCTTAGCAAATTACTTAAATACAGGTTTCGCCTTGAGATAGCAGTTTCTGAAACAGTTCCAGTGCTATTATCAACCTTCAATGACTTAACCATTAAAATATACCTCATAAGTTATGCTTAGAGTATGTTTTTTTAATGGGTGAGTCTCTGGGAATTTTTCCCAATCTTCCCTCACCCAAATGGGTGAGTTCCTAGGAAAAAACACCTGAATTTACGATAAACAATTCTAATTTAATGAATATTTTCAATTGTTTAATTAAATACCAAAAGAAACATCAACATTAATACTCAGTCGTTGCTTATTTAACAAATATAAAACATTAACAGAAACTCTACTGAAAAGAATGAAATTGAATTTTACTTTCTCTGAGCTTCCAGCCAGGATAATGCATCATGACGACTATCAAAAATATGGAGATACCATTCATGCTCACGAGGAAATAATGCCAGGTCACGGGTAGTAACTTCGCTGATGTGGCTGTAGACAACCACTGCCATAGCCTGAATCTGATCCAGGCTGGCAATCTCATTCTGGGCTTCAAATGTATATGTATAAGGATTAATCTTGTTAATCAGCAACATACATGGATTGCTCAGATTGTTCTGAATCCATTCATGGTATTCACTGACCATCTCCATATCGATGATCTTAGCTTCATCCACAATAACTTCAGCCAGATCGTCATCCAGCTTGATAATTCGGCCCATTTTGAGAACCGATTCATTGTCCATCGCATGATCTGTCAGTTTGTCATCCACGTCTGGTGTCTCACCCTGGTGTGATAATACTATCATTGAAATTGTAGTATAAATGTCTGTCTTTATGGGCTATTTCCGGGTAAACACCCATTGCTCACTGGATGACTGGCGGGAATTGAAAACATAGCCGTCCCAGTCAAATGTACGGATATCATCGGGATCTGATAACCGGTTTTCAATAATATAACGGCTCAGCATACCTCGAGCCTTTTTAGCATACACCCCAATCATTTTATACTGCCCATTCTTGTATTGTTTGAATGCAGGAGTAATCACCTGCCCTTTAATCTGCCTGGGTTTTACCGATTTAAAATACTCATTGGATGCCAGATTAATTAAAAATTCAGATTTCATTGCCTTGAGTTGTTTATTCAAACCCTCGGTAATCTCCATGTTCCAGAATTCATATAAATTTTTACCCCGATCATTGTCTAGCCGAGTTCCCATTTCCAGACGATAAGGCATCATCAAATCCAGTGGACGTAACAGGCCATAAAGCCCGGACAGGATGCGCAGGTGTTTTTGAGTATGTTTTAAATCCTCTGCACTGAGACTATCAGCATCCAGACCGGTATATACATCACCCTTAAATGCCAATATGGCCTGTTTTGCATTGTCCTGATTAAAAGGCATTTGCCAGGCCTCGAAACGATCAAAATTAAGATCCGCAATTTTACTGCTGACATGCATCAACTCCGAAATATCCAGCGACGATAACTGACGTAATCGATCAATCAGTATTTGTGACTGATCGAGGTAATCCGGTATGGTGAAAGTTCTGGTTTTTGGCGGTGTTCTATAATCAAGTGTTTTTGCAGGGGAAATTACAATCAGCATCAGTCTTCACTTATAATTCTGTTTCAGGAGCCAGCGATAATTATAACAAACCTTAACACCATGCTTTCCATAATTTTCCCGTGCACTACACTCTTAATGCCTGTAATCTTAATCCTTCCTGCACCCACACTTTTATGACCCCATGCCTGTAAAATCACTTAATCTGGCAATCGACAATCGTTTATCGGCTCGCCTGGATATGCCTGATAACAACAGGATTCTCGGCTATGCCATCATTAGTCACTGTTTTACCTGCAGCAAAGAAACACTGACCACTGCACGAATCAGTCGGGGACTGGCTAAACTCGGATTTGCTGTCACCCGCTTTGACTTCACCGGCCTTGGTGAGAGCAATGGTGAATTTGCCGATTCGAATTTCACCAGCATGGTTGAAGACATTGAAGCCGTTGCACGATTTATGGAGCATCATTATCAGGCACCGGATATGCTAATTGGACACAGTATGGGAGGAACGGCTTCACTAGTAGCCGCAGCTGAGATCCCATCCTGCCGAACCGTCATTACTATTGCCTCACCCAGTACTCCAGAACATGTTCTACATCACTTTGGATCAGCCATGCCTGAGCTGGATGCCGGTCGTGCATCTGAGATAAAAGTCGCTGGTAGCCATTACCCTGTCAAACCACAATTTATTCATGATGTTCGAGGCTATGCCGTCGACAATATGCTTAACCGTCTATCCATTCCACTACTGGCCATACGCGCAGGTCGGGATACACTGGTTAATGCCAGAGATGCTGATGAAATAATGGAGTACACTCGAAATAAGGCCAAAATCATTGATTACCCAGATGCCGATCATTTGTTCAGCAATCGCAATATAACTGAAACCATGATTGACCAAATCGCCAGCTGGTATCTACACCTGGATGAAGGATCGCTGGTCTGATTTTCACCTGTCCATGAGTTAACAGGGGTTCCTCAGGAATATCGCTTATTTTGTTGAAGAATACTTGTTTATTAAATATAAGTGCTCAGCCCGAACCCGCCTGAGAGAGATAGGGTTATCAAGAATCACAACTATAGAATTGTCCCTCTGATGTAAAATATCACCACTGCTATCAACCATAGCGCCATCCCTGAAACGCAACTGTGCATCTATGCGTCCATTACCGATTATGGATGCTACATCATCTACTTCGAAGCGTAACCCAGCCTCACATATATCCAGCACCTCATAAAATATCTCATTAAGAAATAACACCGGGCGTTCATGCTCAGGAAATTCTACTCGATAAAACTCTCGTCGTTGCTCAGCCATTAAACTCATACCGCTCCGTTACATACACCACAAAATTCTATACCTGTGAATTTTATGAAATTCGCCTGGTTGTAAACTTTAATTACTACTTATCTGCTCGGAAAGTGGTTAAGTAAATAGATATGTTCAGCTCTGATTTTTTTCAATGGCAGTGGGCTAGACAATACCAGACTAACAGCCTGTTCGTTAATTCGAACAACCTGACCACTACAATCATAGATATCCCCATCCGGGAACTGAATGATCGCGGTAAGATCTTCCCGTATCCTGAAATCCTTGCCCTTATTTATTTTAAAACGGACACCACCCTCTGAAACATCCATTACATCATACTTCCCATCTTCCAGATGTATGACGGGATAGTATGTTTTAGGAAATTCAACCCTGAAATAATCTCTGTAATGTTCCATATCGTTAACAATCTTTGAGCTCATCTATTTTTTACTATCCTGCTAGCAAACACCCACTCAAATAACTGATTTACCTATATCTAAAAAAAATATAAACAAATACATTGCCTGTTACTATCACCTGAACGGGTTACAGCATAATCCCTGGACCAGTATATCCAAAGAAACATTCATTTTTTAATCGATATATCAATGACTTGAAAAAAATTAAGCATTTAAGCCAAAAAATATAAAACAGATGAAAATCGGGAAAAATTCCCAATCTATTGTTATATCTCACATAAAATTTATCTTGATCAGAGGCTCCCTGAGTAATCAGTAAGACTTTAGTTTTTTTTATAAATAAATGAATCCGGCCATAAGCGATCAAACTCGGCTGGCTTGGCAGACCCTGATTGATGTTCCAGTGCATACTGTTTCAATCGTTTAATACGCTCTGCTGATTCAGGATGGGATCGTAGCAGTGAAGGCTCTGATCCTCGTTTATTGGGGAATAAGGCACGCTCTATCCATTGCCCCTGAAAATGTTCTATTTTATTGAGTGCTGAGGCCAGACCCAGCGGATCACTGGTGATTTCTGCAGCATCGAGATCTGCGTTATATTCACGAGTGCGAGATAAAGCCAGTTGAAATAAAGCACTCAAATTAGGCGCCATCACCAATATTAATAGACCAGACCAGGGCACCGGCTGTTGTGTAAAAAGCATAACGGGAAGATAGAACATCAATAATAGATAGCCTGCCATTGCCATTAAACTGGTCAAACGACTCATAACATCGGCAAATGTCATCACCCATAAGTCACGATTCCGAATATGACTGACTTCATGGGCCAGCACCCCTGCCATTTCACGCACTGTGAGCTTACGCAACATGGCATCACTAACTGCGATGACAATATTATTTCCACTACCAAGGGTGAATGCATTCATTACCTGGCCAGGTACATAATATAAACTAGGAGAGGTTTTGAGCCCTGCTCGCTCAACAATCCAGTGCAACAGGGTATACAGGTCAGGCGCCTGCTCTGGTTGTATAAAACCTGCCTTATAGAATTTGAGGATCATCTGCACACTGAAGGGAGGCCCCAGAAATAATAACAATAAACCCGTACTAATCGCCCAGAACAGACCCGCCTCACCCGCAAGCAACCAGCCTACAAGCCCCAGCAATATTGACATAGCTGACAGTAACAATAAGGAATGTATCAGGTTTCTGAAGCGGTATCTGGTTGAGGATTGCATCCTGGTTTCTTCGTCCTCTAACTGGATTAGAGAGAGTATTAACAAATATTACATAGAACGTTGTCTGGACAGGTAATATCCATTCTCAAACCCGGAAAAATAATCAGCTACGGCCGGGTTCCTGATTTCAGCCAGATCAGAGCTATCATCCAGATTCTGCTCGGCAACATAGGTTGAGTGACTGGCTCCATCCACCAGAACGTGATACCAGGGTTCGTCCCTGGGTGGGCGACTCCTGGCTACCTGATCATACCATTCATCAGTGAGTGAAAATTCGGGATCGACTTCAAAAATCACTCCACGATAATCAAATAATCTGTGGTGGATGATCTGACCAATTCTAAATCTGGCATGTTGGATCATTGTATTACCGGTAACTGAAGGAAAATATCAGTATAACAGGGAATTAACCAGGTCTGGCCAAAATCAGAGTTTCCCAATGTGCGTACTAATTGTCTGGGAAAACGGGAAGGGGGTTGAACCGACGAATCAGGTCAGGCTATAAACCTGACCTGATCAAATTTAAGTGGATTTCCAGTTCTTGATGAACCAGCCCAGTACTACCATGCCTACTCCGAAAGCCAGCCAGTATTGATCACCATCTCTATAGTAAATGCCATATTTATCCCCTTTGAATGCAAACAGGTGATAGGCAGCAATGGAAGAACCTAAGGTGACTAAAATGGTAACGAAGATTCGCTTTATTTGTTGTATATCTTGTATAAAAGTCATGAACGACATAGATAGAAAATCCTTATGCAATTAAATTTTAAGTTAATTTTGTATTGTTAATATCGCATTATCTGCAGCCACATGAAACCACAGGCTGAAAGAAATGTTAAGCAGATCAACTATTTGATTCAATAAAGAGAAAAACCAAGATGAAGCATTTGGGCACCCAGGTCAAATTCGCCTGCAGCCATCCCTGGCATTATCCGCAATTCAAAATACAACAACTCTAACTGACCTGTAGTGCTGCAATGCGCTTTTCCAGTGGAGGATGAGTCGTTAACAGCTGGCTCAAGCCATGTTTCAGGCCCCCATTAATACCAAAAGCGGCCATTGTACCGGGCATTCCCGACTCTTCCCGTTGCAGACTTTGTAAGCGCTGTAATGCTGCGATCATTTTCTGTCGCCCGGCCAGTGAGGCACCACCGGCATCAGCCCTGAATTCACGCCGACGAGAAAACCAGCTGGCGATAATGGCGGCAAGTATACCCAGTATTATTTCGGCGATAATACTAACAATCCAGTAACCAGGCCCATAACCACGTTCATTCTTGAATACTACCCGATCAACCAGAGTACCTATCACCCTCGAGAAAAAAATAACAAAGGTATTTAACACACCCTGCAGCAAGCCCATGGTCACCATATCACCATTGGCGACATGGCTCACTTCATGCCCAAGAACCGCTTCCACTTCGTCACTGGACATGTTCTGTAACAGACCAGTACTGACAGCGACCAGTGCATTATTGCGATTCATACCGGTGGCAAAAGCATTGGGAGTCGGCGAATTAAACACACCCACTTCGGGCATACCTATGCCAGCCTGTTGAGCCTGACGCTGTACAGTGGATAATAGCCACTTTTCCTGGTTGTTGCGGGCTTGTGTAATAACCTCCACACCCATAGATCTTTTAGCCATCCATTTCGAAATAGCCAGAGATATAAAGGACCCGGTGAATCCAATGATTGAAGCCATGATCAGCAGCCCGGTCATATGCATACCGGTATCACTGGATGCCAGCATCTGATCCACACCCAGTAAGCGCATGGAAATACTGAGTACAAACAGCACTGCCAGGTTAGTCATTAAGAAAAGACCAATTCGTCCAAACATAAAAATCACCTAATGGTTAATTATCTTTAGCCCTAAAATATGGGCTTTTGCAGAAGATTCAACACCAAAGGTACCTCTGATCAAGTAAATATTTTAAATAAACTTAATGCTTTACCACAGAGGCACAGAGAACACAGAGTTTTATTGGTTTTAAGCATCACACCCTTTGACTCTAATAGGCTATTATGTTTTTGAGCACCTTATCAGGAGATGGTTGCAGTTATTATTGCCAGCATACCAGGAGAAATAATTACCTCTGTGAACTCTGCGTCTCTGTGGCAAATATTTTTAGTCCTGGTCATTTCGGATCACTTCGATGCTATCCACCTTCTGATAACCCCTGGGTAATTTCAGGCCCCGTTTACCGCGCTCATCCGCATGTTCATCAACTTCCTGGGCACTCATGGTTTTATGCTTCTTACCTGCATACACAGCGAGTTTTTCACCATCCTGGAGCAAATCAACCACAGCAATCCATTCATCATTAGCTTTCAACCTGGCCGGCGGCACATTGATAATTTTGTTGCCCTTGCCTTTGGCCATTTGCGGCAGTTCATTTAGTGGGGTTACCAGCATGTGTCCTTCTGAACTGATGGCCACGATCCAGTCTTCTTCCAGGCTGCGCACCTTAACCGGTGGCAATACTTTAGCACCCGGCTGGACTTTGAGGAATGCCTTACCGGCCTTGTTGCGGGAATGCAAATCACCGAGCCGGCAGACAAAACCATAACCGTAACTGGTAGAGAACAGGTAGAGCTCATCCGGTTGCCCGATTAAGGTCGACATAAAAGTGGCACCTGGGGGAGGATTAAATCGTCCGGTGAGCGGTTCACCCTGTCCTCTGGCCGATGGCAGGGTATGAGCCTGTAAAGTATAAGCACGGCCGGTACTGTCCAGGAACACAGCCAGTTGATTACTCTTGCCACATGCCGAAGACTGACAAACATCACCGGCTTTATAACTCAGTTTATCGACATCGACATCATGACCTTTGGCGGAACGTATCCAGCCTTTTTGCGACAATACAACGGTAATGGCTTCGCTGGGA
This sequence comes from uncultured Gammaproteobacteria bacterium, assembly GCA_965368175.1. GTDB lineage: Bacteria > Pseudomonadota > Gammaproteobacteria > SZUA-229 > SZUA-229 > CBDULX01. Next base: position 22,005 of record CBDULX010000014.1, read on the forward strand.
ATCAGCGCTGTTTCATCCATAGCCTGAGCCGCTTCCCGAGCAACGATAGGAGAACGACGTTTGTCGCCATAGGTTTCAGCGTCATCCAGGATTTCTTTCTTTATCAGTGTTTTCAGTCGCTGCTCGGAACTGAGCAGTTTTTCCAGTTTGGCTTTTTCCAGCGCCAGTTCTTCCTGCTCAGCCCTGATTTTAATTTCTTCGAGTCTTGCTAACTGACGTAACCGGGTATCTAGAATGTAGTCGGTCTGTATTTCTGTCAGCTTAAACCGTTTCATCAGTACCGGCTTGGGTTTGTCATTTTCCCGAATAATCTTGATCACTTCATCAATATTCAGGAAGGCAATTAACAAACCTTCTAACAGGTGCAGGCGATTATTCACTTTATCCAGACGCCAGTTCAGGCGATTGCGCACGGTCTGGGTTCGGTATTTCAGCCATTCCTTGAGAATATCTCGAATATTTTTCACTGCTGGACGGCCATCGATGCCAATCATGTTCATATTGACTCGATAGGTACGCTCCAGGTCAGTAGTGGCAAACAGATGATTCATTAACTGCTCAATATCCACCCTGTTAGAGCGAGGCACTATAACCAGACGGGTCGGGTTTTCATGATCCGATTCATCGCGGATATCCTCTACCATGGGCAATTTTTTCGTGGTCATCTGGTGAGCTATCTGTTCCAGAATCTTGTTACCGGATACCTGGTAAGGCAAAGCGGTGATAATAATTTCTCCGTTATCCTTTTCGTATTTTGCTCGAGCCCGAATGCTGCCATGACCGGTGTGATACATGGCGAGAATTTCATCTCGCGGAGTAATAATTTCAGCTTCAGTAGGATAATCCGGCCCCTGGATATGGGTGCAAAGATCTTCCACTGTGGCTTTGGGTTCATCCAGCAATCGAATACAGGCGGTGGCCACTTCTTTTAAATTATGGGGTGGTATATCGGTGGCCATACCCACTGCGATGCCGGTCGAACCGTTCAGTATCACATTGGGCAAACGGGCCGGTAATGACCTGGGCTCCTCCATAGTGCCATCAAAATTAGGCACCCAGTCAACGGTTCCCTGCCCCAGCTCCTCTAACAGGACTTCAGCATATTTCGCCAGTCGCGATTCGGTATAACGCATGGCAGCAAAGGACTTTGGATCATCCGGGGAGCCCCAGTTACCCTGTCCATCCACCAGAGGATAACGATATGAGAAACTCTGGGCCATTAACACCATAGCTTCATAACAGGCACTGTCACCATGGGGATGAAATTTACCCAGCACGTCACCCACGGTGCGTGCCGATTTTTTATACTTGGCCGAAGCATTCAGGCCCAGTTCCGACATGGCATACACAATACGTCGCTGCACCGGCTTTAAACCATCACCGATAAACGGCAATGCACGGTCGAGGATAACGTACATGGAATAATCCAGATACGCCTTCTCGGTAAAATCCGCCAGCGGCTGGCGCTCTATGCCTTCGTAATTTAAATCGTCTTGTTCGGACATTAAATTTTTACCATTTAATATAAATCTTCTTGCCACAAAGGCACGGAGTACACAGAGACTTTTATTTCGTTAAACTTTGTGAACTCTGTGCCTCTGTGGCAAATGCTTTTACACTTCAGCCAGGTCGCCTTTCTTCTCTAACCAGGCTTTACGATCGGAGGCTCGCTTCTTCGCCAGTAACATATCCATCATCTTGTTACTATTATCACCAGGCTCCACCACCAGTTGCACCAGTCGGCGAGTGTCCGGTGCAATCGAGGTTTCCCTTAACTGCAGAGGATTCATCTCACCCAGTCCTTTGAAGCGGGTTACCTGTATCTTGCCTTTTTTCTTCTCTGCAGAGATCCTGTCCAGCACGCCCTGTTTTTCAGCTTCATCCAGTGCATAGAACACTTCCTTACCGACATCGATACGGAATAACGGTGGCATAGCCACATAAACATGTCCTGCTTCTGCCAGGGCACGGAAATGACGAAGAAACAGCGCACACAATAAGGTGGCGATGTGGTATCCATCGGAGTCGGCATCCGCCAGGATACAGATTTTGCCATAGCGTAACCCTTCCAGATTCAAACTACCTGGATCCACACCAATGGCCACCGAAATATCATGCACCTCCTGCGAAGCGAGTACCTGCTCAGAATCCACTTCCCATGTATTCAGGATTTTTCCGCGTAAAGGCATGATGGCCTGAAATTGTCTATCGCGGGCCTGTTTTGCCGAACCACCCGCTGAATCCCCTTCCACCAGAAACAGCTCAGTGCGTTCCAGATCGCTGGCACTGCAATCCGCCAGTTTTCCTGGCAGGGCGGGACCAGAAGTGACTTTCTTACGGGCTACTTTCTTGCCTGCTCGCAGACGTTTATGCGCATTATCAATTGCCAGCAGCGCAATACGCTCACCATCCTCGGTATGCTGATTCAGCCATAAACTAAAAGCATCTTTAACTACTCCAGATACGAATGGCGCACATTCACGGGATGACAAACGTTCCTTGGTTTGACCTGAAAACTGTGGGTCATCCATTTTCACCGACAGGATATAACTCACTCTGTCCCAGACATCCTCGGGACTGATTTTAACGCCTCGGGGTAGCAGGTTTCGAAATTCACAAAACTCGCGCACCGCTTCGGTTAAACCCGTCCGCAAGCCATTGACATGGGTGCCACCCTGGGCCGTGGGAATCAGGTTCACATAAGATTCAGTGATTGCTTCGCCACCCTCCGGCAACCAGAGTAAAGCCCAGTCTACCGCTTCGTGTTCACTGGCCAGACTTCCAATGAAGGGTTCCGCCGGTAATAACTCGTAACCTTTCAACGCTTCAGTGAGGTAATCCTGTAAACCATCTTCGTAAAACCATTCCTGGCTTTCACCACTGGCTTCATCAGTAAACGCCACCTGCAGGCCAGGGCATAACACGGCCTTGGCCCTGAGGACATGTTGTAAACGGGATACAGAAAATTTTGCGAAATCGAAATACTTCGCCTCAGGCCAGAATCGAATATAGGTACCGGTGTTTTTCTTGCCAACAGTACCGACTTCTTCCAGATCACTCACTTTCTCGCCATGGGCAAAGGCTATCGAATATTCCTTACCAGCACGACGGATATTCGCTTCCAGTCGTTTGGACAGGGCATTGACCACCGATACACCTACCCCGTGCAAACCTCCGGAAAACTGGTAGTTTTTGTTGGAAAATTTACCACCCGCGTGCAGTTTGGTCAGTATTACCTCAACACCAGGAACACCCTCTTCCGGATGAATATCCACGGGCATGCCGCGACCATCGTCCAGCACACCGAGGGAGCCATCCTTATATAGAGTAACTTCGATACGACTGGCATAGCCAGACACCGCCTCATCGACGCTGTTATCAATCACTTCCTGTGCCAGATGATTAGGCCGGGTGGTATCGGTATACATACCCGGACGTTTCTGTACCGGCTCCAGGCCGGTCAGGACTTCAATGGCTGAAGCGTCATATGAACTCATTCACACAATCCCATTATTTAAACTTTGCGCAGGAACTATACATGGCCTTACTACAAAATAGAATCTTGGCGGTTCACAAAATACCCCTTATGCTATGCGAATGAGTATTCAAGCCGCTAATCCCGCCATCAATGCCACCGTTGCCGCCTCCGCAGGCAGTGGCAAAACCTGGCTGCTGGTCACCCGCATACTACGCCTGCTACTGGCAGGTGCAGAGCCCGGGGGCATATTAGCCCTCACCTTTACCCGCAAAGCCGCCGGTGAAATGCAGCAACGGCTGGCCGAACGATTACGTGAACTGGCCACCGTAGACAACAAAAAACTCGAAGCCATGTTGTCTGAGATTGGTCTGGACGCCAGTGACGAGCTAAAACAACGTGCTCGTCTGTTATATGAACATCACCAGTATTGTCATTTTCCGGTGCGCAGCCAGACATTTCATTCCTTCTGTCAGGACGTACTGACTCGTTTTCCACTCGAGGCCGATGTACCTCCGGGCTTCGACCTGCTGGACAGCAGCAGTTTATTAATCGAACAGGCCAGAGATGCGCTGATGACTGAAGCGGCTCTGAATATGGATGGCAAGCTATCGCATCAACTGACACAACTACTTAATGCCTGCAATGGATTATCCAACCTGAACAAGGTATTACTGGGGTTTCTCCATCAACGCAGTGACTGGTGGGCCTTTACAGAAACCACGGAAGATCCAGTCAACTTTGCTACTGAAACCCTGGCACAACAACTGGAAATAGAAAGTGGTACTGATCCACTGGCTGAATACTTCAGGCCCCGAACTCTCGATGAACTTGCCGAATTCACCCGCCTGCTGGCCATGCATGATACAAAAACCAACCTGGAATTCGCCCAGCGTCTGGCCATAACTCTCTCTACAGATCAGCATAATGAAACCACTTTTGCTGAGATTTACAGCTGTTTTTTCACCGACAAAAACACCGCTCGCGTTCGTAAAGACTCTAAAGCCCTGCGTAAAAAAATGGGTGATGACAATGCCGATAGACTACTTGAACTAAAAGATGGCCTGACAACTGAGCTAGAAAACACCATAGATCGGATCAACCGTCATCAAACCTATGAGCTCAATCGACTCTGGTATATCTGCGGTCAGACCTTTGTAGATCACTATCAACGACTGAAACGTCAGCAACGACTTCTGGATTTTGCCGATCTTGAATGGCGAACTTATCAACTGCTTCAGCATTCGGAAAATGCACTCTGGGTACAGTACAAACTGGATCAACGTATCGAACACCTGCTGGTGGATGAGTTCCAGGATACCAACCCCACTCAGTGGCAACTATTACTGCCGTTGCTGGAAGAAATGGCAGCCAGCACTGAATCAGCACAACGCAGCATTTTTCTGGTGGGCGATGAGAAACAGTCCATCTACAGCTTTCGTCGAGCCAAACCTGAACTTCTTGCGCAGGCGGCTCACTGGTTGCAACAGCAAGTAGCGGCACAGTCCTTTCCGATGAACAAGTCCTGGCGTTCATCTCCCGCCATTATTCAATGTGTAAACAAGGTGTTCGAGCAGGATCAATTCAACTCTACGCTGCCCGGTTTCAACTCTCACGACACCCATCGTTCACAATTACCGGGAAAAGTCTGCCTGCTTCCACTGAACAGACAGCCTGAGAAAGACCGCAGTGAAGTTGATCTGGACTTTCGTAATCCCCTGCAACAGGCCAGGGTCGACAACATCAGCCTTTACCTGAATGAAGGCAATCAGATTGCCCGGACAATACAACAGCTGATCACGGAAAAGCTGGAAATCGATGATGGTGCCGCTGCCCATACCATCGATTACAACGATATATTTATTCTGGTACGCAAGCGCAGCCATGTGGCCCATTACGAACGAGCCTTAAGGGATGCCGGGATCCCCTACCTGGGCGCGAACAAGGGAAGCTTTCTGGATTGCCTGGAAATACAGGATATGGAAGCCCTGCTGGACACTTTATTAACACCTTTCAATAATCTGGCTCTGGCTCAGGTATTAAAATCACCGCTGTTTTCGGCCAGTGATGATCACTTAATGCTGATAGCAGAACATAATGTAAGCCCCCTGTGGCTGGAACGAATCAATGATTTGCACAGTGATTTAGCGACTGACCATCCAGTACACAGAGCCTGTCTATGCCTGAATCGATGGCAGAGCCTGGCGGATAAAATTCCGGTACATGACCTGCTGGATCGTATTTACTCCGAAGCCGATGTACTCAAGCGCTACATGCAGGCCATTCCAGATGCCTTGAAACCCAGAGTAAAGGCCAACCTCAATCGTTTTATTGAACTGGCACTGGATCTGGACAGTGGTCGTTACCCCAGCCTGATGCACTTTCTGCAACATTTGAGAAGTTTGAAACGACTGTCCGATGACGCGCCCGATGAAGCACCGGTAGAAACGGTAGAATCCAGGGTGCGCATCATGACTATACATGGCAGTAAAGGACTGGAAGCGCCCATCGTGTTTCTGGCCGATACCCTCACTTCCAGCAAAGACCGATCGGCATTAACACCCCTGGTCGACTGGCCAGAGGAGCAGGCACGACCACAGGTGTTTCAGCTGTTACCGGCCAAATCTCAGAACAACAGTATCAGTCAGGGTATGCTGGACAAACAAAAAGCCCACCAGGATAAAGAAGACGCCAATCTGCTGTATGTTGCTTTGACACGGGCCAAACAAATGCTGTTTATCAGTGCCACCGAACCGGCAGATAAAGGACAAAGACATGACTGGTATGGCACTATCAAACAGGGGCTGGAAAACATCACTGAAGAACAGAACGATGGTTCGCTTGAATTTTCGTTTGGAGAATTTAAAACCGCAAGCACAGTCCCGTCACTGGATCACGTCCTGTTACCGGATATTGATCCCCGCCTGCTTACAAGGCCGAAAAATTTACCTGCGAGTACCAGTATCATCGCACCCAGTAAAGCGGTGCAATCATCCGCCGACCTGTCCGGCGATGAAGATGGTTTAACCCGAGGTATTGCTATCCATCGTTGTCTGGAATTAATGACCGGAAATCCGTTGTACTCAAATGACCGCATCAGACAAATTCTGGTTAGTGAGTTATCCTTATCCCTGCATGATCCTCTGATTTCCAGGGTCATTGACGAAGCTGGCACTCTAATTGAGAACGACACACTGAAAGCCATATTCAAACCCGACTCGGCAATCCAGTGTTATAACGAACTACCCCTGCACTATCAGCGTGATAATAAAACGGTATACGGCATTATCGACCGTCTGCTGGTCGGTGATGATGAAGTCACTCTGGTTGATTACAAAAGTCACCAGCAGATAAGTATCGATGGCCTGCAGGCACTGGCCGACACTTATCAGCAACAATTACAGCTGTATGCAGACGGACTCAAACAGATCTGGCCAGATAAAACTATTAAGGCGGCCCTGTTATTTACCCACATTTCCCATTTACACTATGTGCAGATCAATTAAAGTGTATTCATCAGGACTTGATAAAACACATTGAGCAACCAGCCTCAATATGAGCTTACAGTTACTTATACCCGCTCATAGCCAGTAGCAGACTGATCAAAAATTCAAAACTTTGCCACAAAGGCACAGAGAACACAGAGTTGTTATGAATACACCCCAATACAGCCACGACTGTTTTCTCTGTGCGCTCTGTGACTCTGTGGCAAAACTTTTGATTTCAAGTTAGCAAACGTCAGCTTCAGGTGTTTAGAGTCATTCAGTATAGTTCTGACTTGTCAGATTAAGTATAATGCTAT
>CBDULX010000015.1:0-27180 GCA_965368175.1 uncultured Gammaproteobacteria bacterium
CGTCGTGTGCGCCACCCCTGCGGGGCGCGGAAGAAGCGTCCGCGTCAAAAAGTGCTTTCCTGCACTTTTTTCGAAACTGGTTCTCACCAAATACTGTCTTTCCAACATACATAAAAAAAGGGGCCCCCTTGTCAGGGGACCCCTTTTTTTATGTATGGCGGAGAGACAGGGATTCGAACCCTGGGTAGGGATAAACCTACGCCGGTTTTCAAGACCGGTGCTTTCAACCGCTCAGCCATCTCTCCAGATTCATCGCGTCGCGTTGAGGGGCGCTAGAATACATGAATTCACTCATCAAAACCAGACTTTTGATTCAATATATTTGGAACTAATATAGTGTTTTACTGGTCTCTGAATGTGTTATTCTCTTTTGCACTTAACAAATATGAACAGGAAGGTCTATGAACGATCAGAACATTACCCTTAGCCGCTCTCAGGAATCGGTACTTGCTACTAATAAAGTCCTGAAAAATACTTATGCTCTGCTGTCCATGACACTGCTCTTTAGTGCCGTACTAGCCTATGCCAGTATTGCCATGGGTCTTGGTCATGGTGCTGCATTAATTGCAAATATTGCAGCTATTGCCATGATATGGTTTGTATTACCTCGCACGGCCAATTCCGCTGCCGGCATCCCTGTTATTTTTGCCGTCACCGGTCTATTTGGTATAGGCCTGGGGCCGATTTTGGCTCATTACCTCGCAGTTAACCCAAGCATCGTGATGACGGCACTGGGTGGCACAGGTGTTATCTTCCTGGGCCTCTCTGGTTATGCCCTCACCACTCGTAAGGACTTCAGCTTCATGGCTGGTTTCCTGATGGTGGGTATGCTGGTAGTGCTTGGTGCTGCCCTGCTGAACATTTTCCTGCAAATGCCGGTTATGTTCCTGGTGGTCAATGCAGTCGTCATTATGCTGATGAGTGGTTTCATCCTGTATGAAACATCGTCTATCATCCATGGCGGTGAAACCAACTACATCATGGCTGCAGCCAGCATTTTCCTGTCACTGCTGAACATGTTTACTGCACTGTTACACCTGCTAGGTGCATTTTCTGATGACTAATTCACTGGATTGATCAGTGTAAAAAGCCCCGTTATGCGGGGCTTTTTTATGTAACTCAACGAAGGTAAAAAATATGGACTGGATACAAATCGGTAGTGCGTTATTTCTGGGGGCTATGATGGTATTCATTTTCCCCCGCATGAGAGAAGCGGTAAAAAACTCGCCTAAAGGTTCTGCGCAGGACTGGATGGGCTTTATCATTCCTATTCTGGCGGTAATCGGCTTTATTATTTTACTCATCATGATGGTTTAATTCCCGGAGTTCTCTGGGTTTAAATTTTTGCCGCCTGCCTTTATATTGCTCAGCAATTGTTATTGTTGAGACCCCCCATGCAAGACGAACATCCATTTGCCCCCTATATTCGGATCCTTGGTAAAGGCAAACGCGGTTCACGCGGATTTACCCTGGAAGAAGCCTATGAATCCATGACTATGATTCTGAAAGACAAAGTCACTGCTGAACAACTGGGTGCCTTCCTCATGCTGCTTCGAGTCAAGGAAGAAACGGCAGAAGAGGTGGCTGGATTTGTACGGGCCATACGTGATTTCATCCACAGCCCCGATTCCCCCAAAGCAGATCTCGACTGGTCCTCCTACGCGGGCAAGCGACGCCACTCACCCTGGTATGTACTGAGCGCGCTGTTGCTGGCGGAAAATGGCATACGGGTATGCATGCATGGCGCAGAAGGACACACCGCTGGCCGGGTTTACACTTCAGAAGTACTCACTCCACTGGGAATTGGTGTTGCCAGCACACTGGATGAGGCTGTAGAGCATATTAATGAAAAAAACTTTTGTTATATGCCATTGGACGCCATTAGTACACGCCTCAAGGACATCATCGAGTTGCGACCTTTTCTCGGTTTACGTTCGCCTGTTCACACTGTGGGCCGTATGATCAATCCTCTGCATGCACCCTGCTGCATTCAGGCCATATTCCATCCCGGCTACCAGAAGGTACACCAGCAAGCTGCGCAAATCATGGGTGAATCCAGCCTTGCAGTATTCAAAGGTGAAGCGGGTGAGGTAGAACGCAATCCGGACACTGAATGCACCGTCTCGTATGTATATGGTAAGGAAATGTTTGATGAAGTGTGGCCACCACTGTTCGAAAAACGCCATATGAAAGAAGAAAATCTGCACCCTCAACGACTGGCTTCTGTCTGGCGAGGAGAGGAAATCAATGAATACGGCGCAGCTGCCACAGTGGCCACCGCAGCCATAGCCCTAAAACTTATGGCTAAAGCCGATTCTCCAGCCGATGCCATGGAAAAAGCAGAAGCCATGTGGAATAAACGAAATAAATCTCGCCACTAAACTTATCATTTATATCAAGTGTTGTTATATTATTTACGCCTTCAATCAAACATTGGAGGCGTATGCATTTGGGTTATGCAAAATACTAAAAACTTCGCCCAGATGGCAACTACAAAAATGAATTAATATATAACAGGAATTTAATATGCCTTCATCTAGTAGCTTAACCGAAATAAATGGTCTGAAAGTCAATACAGCACTGCGTTTTTATCATGAAATTCTAGGGCTGGATCAATTACATTATGGCCTCTGGGAAAATGACGCCTTCGATATGGATGGCCTTAAAATTGCCCAGGAGCGTTACAGTGATCACCTGATTTCCTACTTCCCGGAGTCAGTCAAAACAGTACTGGACGTGGGTGCCGGCACCGGAGCCACATCAGAAAAACTGAAAGCCAGAGGCTATAATGTTGAGGCCCTGTCACCTGACCCCTACCAACAGTATCTGTTCGAAAAAAACCGCAATGTGGATTTCCACCTGGCGAAATTTCAGGAATTCAAACCGCAGAAAAAGTACGATCTGGTATTAATGAGTGAGTCCTGCCAGTACATTCCCCTGGAGGGTCTGTTCAGGAATGTCATGGCCTGCACACCTGGCGGTTATCTGCTAATCAACGATTATTTTATCAGCAATCCAGATAACACAGCCATGTCACGCAGCGGCCATAACATAGAAGAGTTCATTCAAATGGCGAACTCTTTCGACTTTAAATTACTCAGGGAAGAAGACATTACTGAAAAAGCGGCCATTAGCCTGGATCTGGCCAGGAGCTGGATTGAACGTTTCGTATTACCCAGTCTGGATCTGGTCACCTATTCGTTCCAGCTCAAGCACCCTCGCCTGTATGGTATTCTGAGCTGGTTGCTAAAGAAAAAGGTCAATAAGTTTAATGATGACATCAGCCTGCTGGATTCCGAGCACTTCAAACGAGTGAAGCGTTACAAGATTATGTTATTCAGAATACCCGGTTAATTATTAATCTATCAAAGCCTCTTGCCTGGAAGCCTGAGGCTTTTTCATTCCAGACTGATCAGTTCAGGAAACAGCCCAGCTTCATCGCCAGCAACTTTGTACTCATCCGCCACCCAGTAACCGGCCACGGCAATTAAATCATCGTTCTGATAAATAAGGGGAATCCGATCTCTAAGCCAGGGCGGGACTTCAGCCTCCTGAAACAGTTTTTTCAGGGAATGGTGGCCCTGGCGCCCTGCTGGACAAATTCTTTCACCGCCCTGACGAAAACGTACCTGCAAGCCTGGTTCTATACGTTTTTTATCCAGTCCCAGGCCAGTGTATGATTTCATCACTAGCGTTTGCTGCAAAGAGGCAATTTCCATCATCTGGTTGATCGGCCATTCCAGCGTCAGTGTATGATCATGATCAAGGCTGATAAAGGCATAAATATGGTCCTTGAAACGATGCATTTCAGCCCCCGACCAGTGTACTTCAGGATTAGCATCATCCGCAGAAAACAACATCTGTTTCAACATCTGATTCAGAACCTGACGGGAAGGTGTAGGCAAGTGATGCTGCTTAATCCAGTATCTCAATAGATTCCGCTGCCGTTCTTCACTAAGACCAGACAGGCCACCAACGGTTAAACCGGCTGTTTTCACTGTTAACTGTCTGAGATCCTGTTCGGCCAGCTGCTCCAGTAAATACTTGTTTTCCGCCTGCTGTTCAGCTGCCAGGGCTAAAGTCTGGTTAATGGCCGGCCACCTTTGATATAGCACAGGCATTAATTGAAGACGCAGAAAATTACGATCGTAGCGATGATGTAGATTGCTGGGGTCCTCCACCCAGCTCAAACCCTGTTGTTTTGCATAGGCAAGAATGCTCTTACGACTGACACCCAACAATGGCCTGACATGCCAGCCATTAGAAAACTGAGTCACCGCCGGCATGGCAGCCAGACCGGCGGCGCCGGTACCACGAAATAGCTGCAATAACAGGGTTTCAGCCTGATCATCCTGGTGCTGCGCGGTAAGCAGGCAATCTTCATCAGCAATGAGTTTGGCCAGTGCCTGATATCGCGCCATCCGGGCTGCTGCTTCCGGGCTTTCCCCTGGCTCAGGGTGAGCCTGTACGGCTATCACCCGAAAAGGAACGTTCAGGGCCCTGCAACTGCTCTCACAGTGCACAGCCCAGTCCTTTGACTCGGCCTGCAGGCCATGATCGATGTACACCGCTTGAAAATTGAGCCCATTCTGGGCCATCAGATGTAACAAAACCTGGGAGTCGACACCACCACTGTAGGCCAACCACCAGGTTTTGACGGAGTTTGCAGCCGGAAACCGCTCCAGAAACTCAAGCAGTGTCCCGGAATTTAACATCAGGAAACTTCGTTATAGTGCCCGTAGCTCATGAGCCGCTGATAACGGGTTTCGAGCAGTTTATCCAGTCCCATCTGATCCAGATTTTCCAGACTGTCCAGCAGGCTCTGCTTGATGTTACTGGCGGTGGCGTCCACATCACGATAAGCACTGCCCAGAGGCTCATCAATGATGCCATCGATCAGCTCCAGCTCTTTCAGGCGGGATGAGGTAATACCCAGGGCTTCAGCTGCATCCTGAGCCTTATCGGCACTCTTCCACAGGATAGAGGCACAACCTTCGGGGGATATCACCGAATAGGTGCTGTATTGCAGCATCATTAACCGGTCACCGACACCAATAGCCAGTGCGCCCCCAGAGCCCCCTTCACCGATAACGGTGCAGATGATGGGGGTTTTCAGTGCCGCCATTTCAAACAGATTACGGGCTATGGCTTCCGACTGACCTCGCTCCTCAGCCCCTATACCTGGATAAGCCCCGGGTGTGTCGATAAAAGTAATTACCGGAATTTTAAAGCGCTCCGCCATTTTCATCAGACGCAGTGCCTTACGATAACCTTCCGGGCGAGGCATACCAAAATTACGTTTGATTTTTTCCTTGGTGTCACGCCCTTTCTGCTGACCTATAATCATCACCGAACGACCATCCAGGCGTGCAATTCCCCCCACGATAGCGTAATCATCGGCAAACGCACGGTCACCGTGCAATTCCTGAAAATCGGTAAAAATCCGATCAATATAATCCAGGGTATAAGGGCGTTGTGGATGACGAGCTAACTGGGAAGTTTGCCAGGGTGTCAGTTTGTTAAAAATGGATTCCGTCAAACTGCGGCATTTATCCTGCAGGCGGGAAATTTCATCACTGATATTGATCTCAGTATCATCCCCCACAAAACGTAATTCTTCTATCTTGGCCTCAAGTTCGGCAATTGGCTGTTCAAAATCAAGAAAATTTGGATTCATTATATTATCTGGCCACTACTTTTATGCGGTTAAGCTTGCTCAGCATTTTGAACGGCAATGATAACGCGCCCTCGCACCGGTTCCAAGATATTAAAGGCATGTTTTATGAACTATTACCGAAATTGTTAATATTTAGGGCACCTCTATTAATTCTGGATATACCAGATTGAGATTTAAAATTCGTCAGATCACGGCCAGACCGCACGTAATAGCAGGCTATTGCGAAGATAACGCATAGGACATACTAATGCCACGGGTGCAGGAACCTACAGGGATGTAGGGAAGTAGAGTAACGCAGGACGATGTTAAAGGAATAACAAGTGTCTCGTGAGGGCATGGATAGCCCGCAGAGACTCAGTTACCGAGATGCACAGTAGTGGCGTGCAACGTAGATATGACGATTTTTAAACTCAAGATGCTTATTCACCAATTAATAGAGGTGCCCTATAGCCCCAAACCCCTCATGTACAAAACATGTTTGAGGACACTTCATTAATTATTATCCTGTGGTGACTGATCCACCAGTTCACGGACCAGCATGGTGGCATATGTGCCGGAAGGCAGGCAAAATTGCAGCTCAAGGGTCTGTTCATCCTGCCATTGCCACTTCAATTGATCGGGTATTAGCCTCAGTGCCCGTCGCTCCTGTTTCAGACCGGCAGCTTCCAGCCCTTGCGCCAATATAGGCATCTGGTCGACTATACTCTGTTCCAGCAATACACAATCAGCTTCTGCCATAGACCGCCCTCGACCCCATAATGGTCCAGTAGGGTGCAGTTCTCTGGACCTTACCCGTGCCTTCAGGTCGGCACTGCCATCGTCGGAAAAACATGCGCTCTTACCATCCAGCATCAGTACATCGCCAGTAATAAAATGATTCCAGTCGCCTCTCCCAACCCGTTCACTCAAAACCCGATTAAATAACCAGGAACGGGCAGCTGATAGATACAGGCTTTTCTGGTGTCTCTTCATGCGCCCTGCCCCCCCCTGAAACAGGCGCTCGGCCTTCTCCAGATTGGCCATATCATGACCAAAGCGTTGTTCACCAAAATAATTAGGTATTCCAGCCTGTGAAATATGTGCCAGTCTTTGTTCCAGCTCATTCCTGTCGCCCCTGATCTCTCGAATCCATAGTTTGAAACAGTTTCCACTAAGTGTGCCACGTTTCAGCTTACGATCATGGCGCCTGTGCTGTAAAACCTCGACACCTTCGATACTCAAACTGGATAAATCTGGATCCTCCAGCCCTGGCAGGTGGATACTGAACCACTGAGTGGTCACACCATGGCGATCTTTCAATCCGGCATAACCAACGGCCATGGCTTTAACCTGCGCCCACTTAGCCAGTTGACCGGCCAGCCAGTCGGTATTACAACCGGTTTTCTGAATTTGTAGCCACAGATGTTCTCCTTCTCCGGAAGGAATTACAGGCATAATCTCATCGACTCTGAAATCCTCATCCTGAGTTTTAATGATCCCGGTGGATAATGGCTGCCCATAGGCGCGATGTAAGGAACTGAATAAATACAAAGGTGAGAACCTGGCCATAAATAAGAAAATTCTGATGACCTTAAGTACAAATTCTGTTCCGGTCAACCATTGATTGAAGGCCATCAGAGTATAGTGAGTCATTCCCTGCAAGCAGCAAACAGGAAAATGGCATATTGATATATTTTGACTCAACGTCATAATTAGCGCCAGATGACTACCCAGAACCGAAAACTACGAGAACGCCAGTTAAGGCAACAACTGATACTGGATACCGCAAAAAACATTCTCAGCCAGGAAGGCCTTAGCAGACTGACTATGGAGCGAATCGCTACAGATATCGAGTATTCAAAAGGTACGGTCTACAATCATTTTTCCAGCAAGGAAGACATCATCGCTGCACTGGGTGTACGTTGCATGAATAATCTGCTGGACCTGTTTATACGAGCGACCAGTTATCCCGCGCCCAGTCGAGACCGTATCTCTGCAGTCGTCATTGCACACAGCCTGTACGCACAATTAAATCCGATTGAATTACAAAACATGCAGATGATCAAATCACAGACCATTCGCCTGAAAGCTTCTGCAGGCATGCAAGCTGAAGTGCTGCATTTAGAAAAAAAGATCACAAAAATAGTCATTGATATTGTCAGTGATGGTATTGCATCCGCTGAACTCCCCAATGAAGACAGCACTACTATAGACGGCATAGTCCTGGGTCTATGGAGTATGGGCTATGGCACCAATCTACTCAGTACATCGGGTATTCCTTTCAAGCAGATAGATATGTGTGATCCACTGGAGGTTATGTGGGATAACAGCCAGCGTTTACTGGACAGCTATCACTGGCAACCCTTAAGTAACCAGTTCGACACTACTGAAAAATACCTCGAAATTTGTCACCGGCTATTCAATGAAGAAATCACACAACTGAACAGGATCGCAAAACAATAATTATGAATAAAGGACCTACAGTGATTATTAGATACACAGAATGGATTTTAAAATGGCGGTATCTAATCGTTGGTTTATCCCTCCTGGCAACCTTAAGTCTGGGTATGGGTATGAAGAACTTACAATTTTCCAATGATTACCGGGTGTTTTTTAGCAAGGACAATCCCCAGCTCAGTGCCTTTGAAAACCTGCAAAACACTTACACTAAAAATGACAATGTACTGTTTGTTATCGCCCCAAAAGATAAAACTGTTTTTAGTAAACAAACTCTGGCTGCAGTAAAGGCAATTACTGAGCAGGCCTGGCAAATCCCTTATTCAATACGCGTCGACTCAATTACCAATTTTCAGCATACCTATGCAGAACAGGATGAGCTTATTGTCGATGACCTTGTCAGCGACCCAGCCTCGATGAGTGAGCAGGATCTGGACTATGCCAAACGAGTAGCACTGAACGAACCTATGCTGGTCAACCGACTGGTTTCTCCGAATGCTGCTTATACCGGGGTTAATGTAATCGTCCAGATGCCTGGAATAAATCTCATGGCAGAAACACCCGCAGTGGTGAGTTATGCGCGGACAATGGTGACGGAATTATCGCAATCTTATCCGGATGTGGAAATTCGACTATCCGGTATCATGATGATGAATAATGCTTTTCCTGAAGCCACTAAACGGGATGGCATGAGCTTGATACCACTTGCCTTTCTGACTATAACCGCCATGTTGCTGTTCCTGCTACGCGGCTTGAGCGGTACATTCTCAACGGTCGTACTGGTACTGTTTTCAATTGTTGCTGCAATGGGAACTGCTGGCTGGGCAGGTATCAATCTGACACCTCCATCGGCCGCATCACCCATCATAATTCTAACCATTGCCATTGCTGGTGCAGTCCACCTGCTGGTGACCATGCTTCAGGAAATTCATCGAGGCACGATTAAACATGATGCTATTACAGAAAGTATGCGTGTCAATTTAATGCCCATATTCCTCACCAGTCTCACCACCATGCTGGGCTTTCTCAGCCTTAATTTCAGTGATGCACCACCTTTTCGAGATCTGGGTAATATTTCTGCATTTGGCGTCGTAATGTCGTTTTTACTCACTGTAACTTTCCTGCCTGCAATCATGTACATGTTACCAATTAAAGCCAGACATTTTGTGATTGGCACCAGAAGCATGCACTTACTCGGTGACTGGGTCGTCAGCAAAAGAAAAGCTCTGCTATGGATTATGGGCATTATGGTCGTACTACTGCTGTCACTGATTCCTAAAAATGAACTCAATGATGTTTTTGTCAATTACTTCGATGAATCAGTTGATTTCAGACAGGATACCGACTTTACAACAAAGCACCTGACCGGAACATATAATATTGATTACTCTCTGGACAGTGGCGAAGAAAATGCTGTAACTAACCCGGATTTTCTGAAAAAGATTTCCAGTTTCACCGACTGGTATAGAGCTCAGCCAGAAGTCATACATGTCAGCAGCATTAGCGATACCTTTAAACGGCTTAACAAAAACATGCACTGGGATGATGATAACTGGTATAAATTACCGGAAACACGTGAACTGGCTGCCCAGTATTTACTGCTCTATGAATTATCCCTTCCCTATGGGCTGGATCTGAATAATCAGATTGACATAGCAAAACAGGCTACACGTGTCAGCGTTATACTTGATACAATCTCATCGAATCAAATACTGAAACTGGAGCAACGAGCCAGACAATGGCTTGAGAATAACGCAGCTAACCTGGTTACTGATGGAGCCAGCCCAACCATCATGTTCTCCCATATCGGCCGAAGAAATATCGAGAGTATGCTTACCGGTACTACTATTGCCCTGCTGTTGATTTCAGGTATTCTGATTATCGCATTACGCTCATTTAAATATGGTCTGATCAGTTTAATTCCCAACCTGTTTCCTGCGGGATGTGCATTCGGGCTTTGGGCATTGTTTGTTGGTGAAGTAGGCCTGGCATTGTCCGTAGTAACAGCAATGACCCTGGGCATAGTGGTCGATGACACTATTCATTTTATTAGCAAATACATCCGGGCACGAGAAGAAAAAAATCTGAATAGCCATGATGCTGTTCGTTTCGCATTTCAGAATGTTGGAGTTGCTCTCTGGGTAACATCCGCTGTGTTAGTCAGTGGTTTTATGATACTTTCATTATCTGCATTCCAGTTAAATTCAGGCATGGGTATGATGACCAGTATGATTATTACCATAGCACTGATACTCGACCTTTTCCTGTTACCCACATTACTTATATACATTGATAAACCTGACCCACAGGATAGTCACATATGAAAATATCAAAACATAAATCTTTTACATTTTTAACCTGTCTCCTGCTGAGCATTAACAGCCAGGCCAATACCGCTGAACAGAAAGGTTTCGAAATAGCACAGGAAGCAGACAAGCAAGATACAGGATTTGTAGATTCCAGCGCCAGCCTGATTATGGAGCTCAAAAACAAACAGGGACAGGTTAGTGTCAGACATGTAAGAGTAAGAACCCTGGAAGTTAAAGGCGATGGAGACAAAGGTATGTCGATATTTGATCAGCCAGCCGATATTAAAGGCACTGCATTTTTAACTTTTTCTCATGCCACTACACCGGATGAGCAATGGTTGTATTTACCGGCCATCAAACGCGTTAAACGTATCAATTCAAAAAACAAATCCGGCCCTTTCATGGGTAGTGAATTTGCCTATGAAGACATATCTTCACAGGAACTGGATAAGTACACCTACAAATATCTGCGCGATGAAAGAATAAATGGCAATGACTGTTTTGTAATTGAACGTTACCCAGCCTACGAACACTCAGGTTACACGAAGCAGATAACATGGATAAATAAACTGGAATATCGGCCTGAAAAAATAGTTTATTACGACCGAAAAAACAGTCTCCTGAAAACCTTAACTTACTCTGATTACAAGCAATATCTTGGACAATTCTGGCGTGCTGAAAAAATGCATATGATCAATCACCAGACTGGAAAGTCGACATTACTTACATGGACAAATTATGAATTCAAAACAGGCCTCAGCGACAAAGACTTCAACCGCAACAGTCTAAAGCGTGCAAAATAATAAACAGGCAACACGATGAATCTGTACTTAAGACTATTACTTTTACTATTTAAAAGAAAAATGAAACAAAAACCAGAACTGCTTGAAACAGCAGTACTGCATTTGAGAGTACTGCCAAATGATCTGGATTTTAACTTCCATATGAATAATGGACGTTTCCTTAGTATAATGGATCTGGGGCGCATCGAATTAATTAAGCAACGTGGCTTGATTGGACATATGATCAGACATCGCTGGGCACCAATAGTCGGAAAGGCACAAATAAGTTTCTACCGACCGCTTAACCTATTTCAAAGTTATGAATTACACACACGACTGATGTGCTGGGATAATAAATGGGCCTATTTTGAACAGATATTCATCAGCAAAAACAAAACAATAGCAGTTGGACATATTAAAGGTCTTCTTAACTCGACTCAAGGAACATTAAATCCAGACAAGGTAATTAAACTACTGGGTTACGATAACCAGTCTCCTGCATGTCCTGAAGAAATTTCAATGTTAACCGCTGCTCGAGTGCCCCATGATTAAAAATATTCTTTGTTTATTTTTATTATTCTCAAGCCCTGTAATTTTAGCAAATGAATGGAGTGGAAATTTTTCTATCCAGTCGCGTAGTTTCATTCATGACCCGGAATTAGTAGATACTCCACAGGAAAATAACTACTTTTCATTATCCGGATTACCTGAGTTTTACCACAGCTGGGATGATCAGCAGCAAAGTTTCACTTTCACACCTTTTTTTCGACTCACTCATAATGATGATGGAAGAAATCATGGCGATATACGTGAATTACACTGGCAAAGAGTACTGGAAAACTGGGAATTCAGGATTGGCATTAGTAAAGTTTTCTGGGGGGTTACCGAATCACAGCACCTGGTAGATGTTATTAACCAGACCGATGCTGTAGAAAACATTGACGGTGAAGACAAACTGGGCCAGCCCATGCTTAAGCTCAGCACTGAAAATAACCACGGTGTCTTTGATTTTTTTATATTGCCGGGTTTCAGAGAACGCACGTTCAGTGATGTAGATGGACGGCTGATAACAGACCCGGTGATAGATCCTGAACAGGCATTTTATGAATCTTCCGATGCAGACAGGCATATTGATTATGCCCTGAGATGGTTTCAGACACTGGGTGACTGGGACCTTGGTCTATCCTATTTTACAGGAACCAGTCGTGACCCCTTATTTAAGCCAGGTTCACGCAATTCTGAACTGGTTGCTGTACCTTATTACGTGCTGATGCAACAGTTTGGCCTGGATCTGCAGGCCACCACCGATGAATGGCTATGGAAACTGGAACTGATTCAAAGACAATGGCAAGTCGAAGACTTTCGTGCGCTCACCGCTGGTTTTGAGTATAGCTTTATCGGTATATTTGACAGCAATGCCGATATCGGACTGGTGGTCGAGTATCTGTATGATGATAGAGATGAAGCTGCCACAACACCCTTTGAGGACGATCTGATGACAGGCCTTAGATTGACACTCAACGATACCCAATCTACCGAAGCACTTCTTGGCGTGATTATAGACAGAAATACCCGAGAATCCATGCTCTCACTGGAAGCCAGTCGTAGACTCAGCGATCAGTGGAAACTAGAATTAGAAGCTCGTTTCTTTCAGCACATCGCCAGTAATAGTTATTTTCAATCCATACAAAACGATGATTATGTTCAATTTAATCTGTCTTATTATTTCTAAGGAACCTCTGATCAAGTCATCTATTGTCATACCGGTCTTCTCAGGAATGACTTATTCAGTGTGTCCCTAAATAAAACCAGGAACATGTCCTGGCTTTATCTTTCAGGCTGATTTCTGAAACAGCTCTTTTTCACGGGTTAATCTGCACCGAATCATTTCAATATAGTCACCCCTGAATTTTCGTAACATATAATCACGAGGATCATTTATTTTGAGTACTTTCCAGGCTTCTTCCCTGTTGCTGGCACTACGTTTTTCTGCCTCGGTAAATGCCGATAAACTGACCTCTGCATTAGCAGGACTCATACGCTCGTAACCATAGTAATCCATATGTTCACCTGCCAGTGTTTCAATCATTTCTATTTCCTGATCTGTTAATGTTTTCTTAAATTTATCCACATTAGCCGCTATTGGTGAAGAGCTATTAGACTCCCATAAAGCTGAGCGTGTTGATATAGACCTGGCTTCTTCAGATTTATCTATATCCAGCATCTCTGCTGAAAATTTTATTTCAAAAAACTCACAGATCTTAGGAATAATTTCAGCCTGACTGACGATAAAATCCTCGAATCGTATAGTTAATACTTTTTCTGGATATTTTAGTATCAGAGCTCTTGCTTCATCATTAGCACGTACCCAGGTCCTGGCATTGAGCATGATGTCAAAGTCATGAATTATGGCTCTATTCATACTTGATATCTGTGCACGTGGATCACGGACCACATTAAGAAACAACATTTCCGGGTAAAGTTCAAGCAACTCGTCGACGTAATGAATACTGTCGAGTGATTTATCCATTACCACTGATGCACCTTGAATTCGTCCGGTCTCGAATAGCATTTCCCAGACAACACGATGGATACTTCGAGATTCACTTTGAATAGAATCAAAAATATCGACAGGATCAAATGTAACTCCCGGCCATTTAACCATCAAACTGGATTGCAGCCCGATGACATCGGTAATCAGCTGAAAGTAGTGGTTATCATCATTTAAATCACCATAGAGATCAACCAGAGGCATGAAATCGACGATGTGCAAGGGATACGGCGCATAGAACTCTTTATTCGCGTTTAATCTCAAACGTAATGCATGACTTCCACAGCGTCTTAGCGGTATCATTAGTACTGGACGAGGGTGGATTTTATTATTCATAATCAGACTTCCTCCTGAACATATATTTGCTCAGCCGAGATAACGGCTTCCATATCTCACATAATATTATTATCTATATCATGTGAGTTTATTTGACCATAGGTTCACTAGTTATTAACTAAAGATTCTTTTTTATAAGTAAAATTTTCGGCGCGCTTCAATACAATACGTACGCCATCATATTCTTCATTATCTGCTCTAATCAGTTTTGCGTCCGCAGCAAACCGCTTACGTAAATTAGCCAACGCCTCCTGGCCATCACGGGATAATAGCCCCTGGCGAATTGTTTGTTGAAGCTCAGAACTAATACGTTTACCTGCAGTAAAACCCTGATTTGGATATGGTAAATGAGTATGTATGATCTTGACGTATTTACTGTCTTTATCATAAACACTTAAATTCGTTCTTGGTAGAACTCCCGCATCACACTGACCATTTTTTACGCCATCAAATACATTAATCCAGCCTTTGATTTTTACATGCTGGGGTTGCTTTTCCGGATTGGTAAAATGACTAAACATGCTTAACATGCCAAAATTTGGGGAACCGGGTGCGCAGACTTTTTTACCGACTATGTCCTGTATATCATTTATTGAAGTATCATCTTTACGGGCTATTATCTGCCAACGAAAGATGTGTGGTAATTTTATCAGTACATTGTGACCTAGATTATTGATACGCCAGTCAACGAAATGAGGCCCATCGAAAACCAGATCATATTTTTCTGCATGCATATTAGTTGAATATTCAGCCCAGGTTTCCGGGTGTTCATAAACAAAACGCTCTCCAGTGAGGCTACTTAAATAGTCAGCAATTGGCTTATAAACCTTGATACCTTTTTCAAGGGATTCGCGGGGAGGCGCTGTAAAGATAAAGTCACTGTATACAGCCTGTGAATACAGGCCAATTAAACTTGCGATTGCGAGAATCATGCGAGATTTAAGCATAACAATCCACTCCTTGATAAAGCAGGGCAATTTCAAACCCAGTCTATAGTCAATAGTTTATTTTCCTGTTAGTAACAATAGGGATATTTCCCGCTAACAGACTAATAGTCGACTTATACGCGCGTTGAATTCTGCATCACATCCAAGTGCTTAATTTTCATGTATTTTTACAGCATTGAATTATTAATATGCCAGTATCGAAAGTTTTTATTAAACATTCAATTGCGGAACAGAATGCCCTGAATATTTATAGACCACAGGCAATTACACTGACAATACCAGCTATGAAAAACTCAAAAAAATACTATAATATCAATAATATAGGTTTTAGTATTAAGACAATAAATAGATAAATGGACAACCTTTAACTACAAACAACCCCTAAGGAAAGCATAGTTTATGGGGATAATTCCTAAAGGTTTCGATTGAAAGTATCTCAGCATATATAAATATATATTACCGATAACCCACTGGGTTCTATATATAGAATATCCAGACCAGTAATTTTCAAAAGCTTTTATTTCAGAATTTTATAAGCGGATAAATAAAAAAGCCATATCACACAAGATATGGCTCATAAATTTAAAATATATTTTTAATTATAGACTATTTTTTGCGCTCAAGAAATTTTCTGCACGTTTAAGTACGAGACTTATACCCTCATACTCATCATTCTCTGCGCTTACAAGATTGGCACCCTGGCTGAAGCGTTCACGTAACTTGATCATAGCTTCCTGTCCTGCTTTTGATAATAAAGCTTTCTTAATATTAATTCTTAATTCAGACGATATTTTAGGCCCTGATGTAAATGCCTGATTAGGATAAGGCAAATGCGTATGTATAGACTTTGTTTTTATAAAATCCGGATCAAACTTCCTGTGGTTTGTTTTAGGCAACACAGCTGCTTCACATTTTCCCTCAATGACACCATTGAATCCATCTTTCCAGCCTTTAGTAACTACAAGTACTGGCTCTCTATCTGGATTAGAGTAATGGCTCATCATTGTTAACATGCCAAAATTTGGTGCTTTGGGTGCGCATATCTTTTTTCCTACCAGGTCATCCATTGAATTTATATTATCATTATCACTTTTAACTATCACACGCCAAATATGCAACTGTGGAAGCTTAATAACAACATCATGCCTGATATTTTTTATACGCCAGCTTACAAAATGTGGGCCATCAAAAACCAGGTCATATTCATGATTTTGCATGGCCCTACTGTACTCTGTCCAGTCGCCTGGATGTTTGTAAATAAATTTCTCGCCAGTTACCTTGGATAGATAATCGGCGATAGGTTTATATATTTCAATTCCTTTTTCCTGACTTTCGCGAGGTGGAGCAGTGAATATATAATCGGATCTAGCACTGTTTGAGTAGCTTGTAATAATCAATATTAGGGCCAGCATACCTAAACATTTTTTCGTCATTGCTAATACTCCTGAATTATTCACTGTATTCGAGAAGCCATGCAGAAAATTCAGGGAATCCTGATCAAGTTATGATTGTTTTATGCTGGCTTGAAGCGTCCAGATTTTCCGAGGAGGTCATTGTAATATGATTACTATTCCACCTCACTTCATGAAAAAAATAAACACTCATCGCAGCCTGCAACAACCAGACTTAATCAGAGATACCTTGATAATTATGCTGCACTTCGTTGTTTGATCTCATTTAATAATTGCTCCTGACGATTGCGACGATCCATATCTTCCTTATCTACACCTGCAAATACAGAATCTTTCAAGCGCCTGTTCTCAGCGTTAAATTTTTCAATATCGGTTTTGCTCAATTTAAGTTCCTGCCCCTGCATAACATATTCTCTTGCATAGCCTAATTTATCCAGTACATGTCCTGCCACAGACTCAAAAATACGCACATCATCCTCTGACATTTCTTTAAGGAATTTACGACTATTATTATTATCAATTGGCTTGGTTACATTGCTCCAGAGCTCACTTGATTTTGATGCATTTTCAGCTTCTTTCGTTTTATGAAATTCAAGCATATTATCCGTATATTCCATTCCCAGGAAATCACAGATAGCTCTTGCAGTCTTCTCTGGTTCAGCAGTCAATTGCTCATAACTAACACTAAAAATACGGTCTGATCCAATGCGTTCTCTTAGATTAATTGCAATTTCCTGCGTCTGGGTCCAGTTTGTAGCAATATTAAATATATGCTTTTCTCCTACCACTGCTTTTTTGAATGAAAGTGCTACATCACGTCCATCTCGAAAAAGATAAATGTATTTTGGTTTTTCAAAATACTCTTCAATATCATCAACATATTTAATATTAGCCAGACTCTTACAGCACCATGTTTTTGCATTTTGTACTTCAGCACAAACATCATAAACAGCACCAAATGCCGCCGCCAGGCTGTGGTTTCTGCATCTTGATAGCACATCTTCCCGGTCAAGCACTACACCATCCCAGGCTACTGGGTTGAGCTCTACCAACCGACAAACATCATCCACTAACTGTTTGAAATTATTAATATCATCCAGGTTTCCATAGTTACCCAATAAAGGGTACATTCGATCGAGTATATGAGGGGGATGAGGTGAAGACAGATCATTAAGCTGATTCAACATCAACCTGAGCAAGTTTGAACCCGAACGCTGTGTACCTATCATAAATACCGGTGTCATCTATAAGCTCCTATAAAACTAAGACATTATATTATTTATTGAAAATTAAATATTCTAATACAGCAAGAAACCTGTTACGCCTGCAACTGGAATGATCCAGACTACTTCTAATTTAATTTTTACCAAAGCAAATAGAGCTGCAGCAAAAATCAGTACGCTCGCCCAATGCTGCTCGGAAGATAAAATCACGACATAGGAGGCTGCAGCAATCATCCCTATTACTCCACAACGGATACCTTTTAGTGTGGCCTTGATGCCTTCAGACGTTTTCAATTTTTCCATATAATGAGTACAAACCAGCATTAATATAGCAGGAGGCATAAATATACCAATTGTTGCAGCTGTTGCACCTAATAGACCTGCCACTTTAAAACCTATAAACGTTGCACTTATAAGTATTGGCCCAGGTGTGACCTGACCTAAAGCAATTCCATCTATAAATTCTTTAGATGATACCCATCCATATGCATCTACAACAGTTTCCTGCATAAGTGGAATAAAAACAAAACCGCCACCAAATAACATGAGACTCATACCAGCGAAGGTAGCAAACAACTTGCCAATCAATATAATATTAGTACTCAGCAAAGGAACCGACACCACAGCCACTGGCAAAGCGGCCAGACTATTCAGGCGACTACGTGATGATTTCCTTTTTGACTTACGCTTAGTTTTAGTTTTATGTTTTGTTTTAGATTTTGCTTTTACTTTTGCAGTATGTTCTGCAGCTGGCATCACTGCGGGTGTTATTGCTCGCTTAAAGCGACTCTGCCATTTATTATTAAACAGAACATAGCCAGCAATACCAGATACAATAATGATTGCAAGAGTACTGAAAAAACCACCAATAAATATCAAAACAGCCATTGAAGTTAAGGCAATAATGTACTCAGTCACATGATTAAGTGTTTTTTTACCCATGTTATATGCTGCAGCTATAATTATCGCGGCTACAGCAGGGAGAAAACCTTTGAACAGATTATTAACTGCTGGTATTTCTCCCCAGGAAAAATACATATAACTTAATACCAGTAACAAGATAAAAGAGGGTAAAATAACGGCGCTAGCACAGATCAGAGCACCCATCACACCGCGAATACGATAACCAGCATAGGCCACGACATTAACAGCGACAGGCCCCGGTAAAATTGTGGCCAGGGATATACCATCTAGCATATCTTCATGAGTTATCAGCTTTTTACTGTCTACAACGTAATTTTGCACAACAGATATGAGCGCCATAAAGCCGCCAAAAGCTGTACTGCCAATTTTCAGGAATGTCCAGAATAAATCAAAATAGGAGTAAAGGCCCTTATCGGTGCCCTGTTCTGTACTTTTAGCCATTGTTAATACTACGTAAACCTAATTATTGATCAATTGATCAAATACCACTCATCCAATGAAAAGCTAAAACGGCCATGTACATGTTGTGTGACTGATCATACCCATTACATCCACAAAATTATAGTCGGGAATATGACATTTTTTGCATTATTTTTGAAATACAGGAAATTTCCCCATCCACATTTATTGGTCAAAGATTAATATACGCTCATATACTACTGTGAAGTAACTCACAAAAAACACAGACTTAGACTGACGAACGGGATATGGGAAATAGCCCTATAAAACTTAATCGCAAATTCTGCTAAATTTAAGATGTAATTAAATCAGTTGGAAAAATATTAACCGATTTATTCGTTTCATGATTCAAAAAGGTGAGATTATGTCAGTTATAAAATCCTCCAATGTCGTATGGCACAACACAGAAATCACCAAAGAAAAACGCAATTGCCTGAATAAACAACGCTCGGCTATCCTCTGGTTTACAGGTTTGTCAGGATCAGGAAAATCATCTGTTGCAAATGCCCTTGAGCACCGCTTACACAAGCTCAATGCTCGAACTTATATTCTGGATGGCGATAATGTTCGACACGGTCTGAACAATGATCTTGGCTTTAACGACGAAGACCGCAAAGAAAACATCCGTCGAATTGGCGAAGTGTCCAAACTGTTTATTGATGCGGGAGTCCTTGTACTTACATCCTTCATTTCACCCTTTCGGGTTGACAGGGAAAGTGTCCGAAAAATTGTTAATGAAACTGAATTTTTAGAAATTTATATTAAATGTCCGCTAGATGTATGTGAACAAAGAGATGTTAAGGGGCTTTACGCTAAAGCTCGTAGAGGTGAAATAAAACACTTTACTGGCATTGATTCGGCTTATGAAGAACCAGAAAGCCCAGAAATCGAAATTGACACCTCCAAACTCAGCATTGATGAATCGGTTGACAGAATCATCAAATACCTGGAGGAACACTCCTATATTGAAGTCAATCGCCGTAGCCGACTTAGCAAAGCATTATTTGGCCTACGTCCACAGACAGTTGATTCAATATAAATTAAGGAGCCTCCGAGGAAGTCCCTTAAATCTATATAACGAACCTTGAAAAAACTGATAGAAGCCTTATTCAGGCTTCTATCAGTCCATTTCTAATTGCCAGTCTAGTTAAATCAACAATACTTTTTGCCTGTAGTTTATGCATAATATGTGTTCGATGATTACTAACCGTTTTTGGACTCAGATGCAAATCATCAGAAATTTCAACAACAGTACGCCCATCTGCCAATAAACAAAAAACTTCAAACTCTCGCTCTGACAGGCATTTAATTTTATCTTCATCACTAGTCATCGCGCCATCTGCTTTGACATCCATTACATCAGCGCTTAAATAACTCTTGCCTTTAATTATGTGAGTCACTGCACGTGTCAATTCTTCAGGGGCACTACGTTTGGTCACATAACCTTTTGCACCTGCATTCTGAACGCGGCTAACATAAGCATGATCATCACGCATACTCAGTACCAGGACCTTGGCTTTACTGTCTTTAGCCTGGATATGTTTGACGCCTTCCAGACCACCCATGCCAGGCATCATCAAGTCCATTATGACCGCATCCGGTTTATATTCACCATAAATATTGCAGGCTTCTTCTGCTGTGCTCACTTCCCTGATTTCGTAATCTGAGTCACTCTCAAGCAGATAACGGAAACCGGCACGCACAATTGCATGGTCGTCAACAAGCAATAGTTTAATTTTATCTTGCTTCATATTCTGCCTCATCATAGTGATTAGCACCTTCATTAATTAAATTCGAATTTAAATCCAGTACTGCATTTATTTCAACACCTTTTCCAGGCCTGCTTTCAATGCTTACCTCACCATTTAAGGCAGTGACTCTTTCCCGGATACCCTGTAAACCCATCTTGCTTTCAATATCAGTACTTTTAGTATCTTTTTCCAGATCCATACCGACACCATCATCCTTTATAAAAATCGTTAAAATATCTCGCTTGAGAACATATTCATAAAGCCCATTGTTATTATACAGCTCTGTATTAGTGAGTCGGCGATCATTCTCCTCGACCTGCTCTCGTTTAACCATTACCCATACATTTGAAGCCATCGCATATTTTGAAATGTTAGTCAGGCATTCCTGCACTATTCTGTAAATAGTAATTTTATATACTTCAGACAGACTATTCAGATCACCCTCAAAATCAACGAAACAATTCATACCCATCATTTCAAGTTGTGACTGCTCAATACAATTATTTATGGCGGCATCAAAACCCAGACTATCCAGTATATCGGGACGTAGTCGGCGCATTATATTGCTGACCACTTCATATAAACTTCCTGACAAATCAATGATCGAATTACCCAGACTCCTTATTTCCGAATAATCCTCGCCAGCCTTGGTTTTAATCGCTGTGGCAAGACTTCTTACTGCAGTAATGGTCTGACCCAGCTCATCATGTAATTCTCTTGCTAGCGCCCTGCGTTCATTTTCCTGAACTTCTACCAGTCGCTGTGCCAATAAGCGGTTATCATTTAACAAATGCACCAGTTGTTCTTCACTCTGTTTTTGCTCAGTAATGTCAACTGCGAATCCTACAGCACCAAAACTGGTCCAGCTATCAAAGAACATGGAAGTTAAAAACCACCAGGGTTCTCCATTGAAATTTCCTTTACTTTCAAATATGACTGTCTGTCCTGATAAGGCTGAGTCAATCATCGCATCCATCCCGACAAACAGACCATATCCAGGCTTACCTATCCACTCCATATCCGTAACGCCCATACGCCTGAGACCGTTACCTCGAATATCTGCAATATAGCCTTTCTTGTCAACTCTGAAAAAGATAACCGGCAATCTCGATAAAATAACAGAAAACAGTTCACTGTTATTTTTAATTGTTTTTTGTGCCCTTATCGATTCAGAAATATCTGTAGAGCTTCCCGAAACACCTACAATATCACCGTACTCATTATATTTAGGTTTAGCTGAATATTTTATCTGAACCAGATTGCCATATTTTGTGACATGGTTAGCAACCCAGTCATTAATACTATAGCCTTCCATTACCTGAGCTATATTTTCTGTAAAATCAGCCGACGCCTTACGCGACATAAAATCAGTATATCGGCTACCCAGCATTTCATCTGGCCGATAACCATAAATCTGTAACGCAGACTTATTTACGTAAGTAAATACTCCCTGTTCATTTATTTCCCAGATAAAGTCTTTTGAGGCTTCAAGAAGATATATATAATCTTCTTCACTTTTCTTTAGTAATCTTTTTAACTGGAACCGCTCCAGTTCCGCGCTCAATCGGTCGTGTAAGAGATCTAAAATCTCACCATATTCCGCTGTTTTAGTTTCAGCCTTATCACCTGCAAAAAACAACAGACCAATAGGCTCATCTTCGTTGTTTCTTATAACCAGTGATAAACAGGACTCTGCTTTCAGCTGAGTCAGTAGTTTATCAGATGAAAATTTGTTTTGAGTACCACTATTGTTAGTGAATTTTTCCCTTTTTAACAGATAATTTACTGTTGATGGATTTAATTCATTTTCTTCTAGCAGTTTTGGCCTTTTTTCAAAGATTTCTACTAATAACTTCAGTGTATGTTTATTATCACCCAACAATTCATAAATTCTACCGATCCTCATACCAAAAGAGGTAGTGGCAGTATCAAGTAGTCGATCAAAATATTCATCACCACTGGCATGACCAATATGTTTTGAAATTTTTTGTACCAGCAGATCTGTATTCGATTCTGTAGTCGTAGAATCCATGTCAGAAATTCACTATTGTGTTACACACTCTTAGTCAACGCCGCGGAGAAAATAGTTGGCACATCGAGTATTGGTACCGGATTATTATCGGAACTTCTGAAACAGGAAATGGATACTTCCCTCCATTTACTGGATGTTAAAGGTAAAGCGCATGCTTGCTCATCATTTACCGTTTCCGTGGCGGGAGTATCAGACAGGTGAATACCACCGTATTTCAACTCATTATTCTGATCCCTGTATACTGCAATAGCAATAAGGCTTCTTCTATATACAACCGTTGAATCATTTAACCATGCAGAAAGATCCATCACTGGTATAATTCTGTTATTCCATAGAATGACATGGCCACAATAAGTCGGCGCTTTAGGTATTTTATATAATTCAGGGTTATCTACAATATGTATCAACTCCATCTGTCCAACTGCGGCAGACATTTGATGATCAAGTTGCATAACCCAGGCTGTTGCACCACTCATTTTGATTTACCTGTATCTACTCTTTTTATACCACTCTGACGGCAACCTGCTTTTTAGTATAGTCGAATATAGCTGTCAATTGCATCAGCTGTGAGCATTTTACCAATAGCTGGAATGCTGTCTTTAAGCTGGTAAACACATAGAGCACTAATGGGGCTTGCACTTTGTGCCATACACTCAGGCATATTATGAATATTAAACATAATATAATCCAGGTCCTTGAATTCACGACATAACAGGCCAATTCTCAGGTTTCCCTTTCGGAGCACCACACATGATTCTCGTCCTTCCGGGATATGATCAATCAGTGCTAACTCATCTGACAGGCAATAGACCGGTGTTTCCTGGCCATTAACACTGAACGTACCAAGGGAGTACCTGGGTTTATTGCGACTGTCCAGTTCAGGAATCGATTCAAATGTCTGTGCCTCATCCTGGTCAACCAGGAATTCATCCTGATCGAGGCAAACACTCATGAGTTTGCGTCTTTTAACGGAACTTTTATCTATATCTGCCTGATTTTCGACCGCATGCAGCATTTTAGCCAGCCTCCAGTAATGAATGGATATGACCTGCCAGCTCATCTTCAGCGAACGGCTTAACCATAAAGTGATTGACGCCTTTTTGCTCAGCAGTTTTACGATGCTTTTCTGTTGATCTTGAGGTGATCATGATAATAGGTAAATTCTTAATACTGTCAGACGCTCGAATATGGCTGGTTAGCTCCAGGCCGTTCATTTTCGGCATTTCCATATCTACCAGAATGAGGTCCGGTTTACGTACCTCGATCAGTGATACTGCCTCCATTCCATCTCGAGCGGTACGAACCTCGAGACCAAGGTCTTCAATAAATTGAGCAAGTGATCGACGAGCACTTAATGAATCATCCACAACCAGCACATAAGGTAATCTGGCAGCTAATAAGCCAGCTTCCTCTTCAACATTCTCATTGCTCTGACGGTAGGTCGATTCGAACAGCATTTCAGGTAAATCGATTACTGGAGCCACACTACCATCACCCAGCACGGTCGCCCCCACTATACCTTTAACTTTAGGCAAATAATGCCCCATCGGTTTCACTACCACGTCAATACTGCTGATAACCTCCTGCACCATGATGGCTGTTTTAGCACCCGTTTCTTCCTGAACCAGAATAACAGGCCGAGACTGGCGCTCAAACCGACGACGATCATGTGGTAAACCAAGCACAGAATCTATCAATAGTGTCCGATAGGTCTGGTCACCTAGCTGATAAACAGTTTCATCCCCGACATCTGAAATTTCCCCGGCACCGGGGTACAGGATTTCTACAATACCGCGGCTTGAAATTGCATATAAGAACTCACGCACACGTATTAGCAATGAATGGGTAGAGAATGATGATATGGGTAAGGTCAGCTCGAAACTACAACCTTTACCCAGGATCGATTTGATAGCAATAGAGCCTTTCAGATCACGAATTTTGACATTCACCACATCTAGCCCGATACCACGACCTGACACATGTGTAACTCCCTGGCGTGTAGTAAATCCTGGCTCCAGAATCAGTCGATTGATCTCTTCATTTTGTATCTCATGATCACTGGTGATCAGCTGCTTTTCCACTGCCTGCATTCGAATTTGTTCAGTGTCCAGTCCGCGACCGTCATCTCGAACAGAAATTACGATTTGCTCACCTTGTCGGGTAAAGTCCAGCTGGATCTGCCCCGTTTCCGGTTTATTCAGCTGCTGGCGCTCCTCCGGCGACTCTATACCATGGTCTACCGCATTTCGCAGCAAATGCATCAGAGGTTCAATCAGTCCATTTAGCACTTCACTATCCATGCTGGTGTCATTATCCATCACCACCAGATCGACTTTTTTGCCAGTTAAACGGCAGGCCTGACGAACCCCACGTTTCACCCGTGGTGTAATAGTCTTGATAGGTACCATGCGTGTGCGTAATACCAGTTCCTGGTTCTCCTTATGCAGCAGGTTCTGCGCAATAATCAGGTTCTTCAGATCCAGTAGTTCCTGCTCCAGTACATTGGCATGCTGTATAGAGTCGGCGGTAATTTCTATTAGTCGTCGACTGACAGAATGTAACTCATGATATTGATCCAGTTCCAGTGGATCAAATTCGTCTTCATCCGAAACATTCAGACTGGAAGTAATGCCCTGTATATCAATTAGATGCTCGAGGTCAGAGGAGAGTTCTTGCAGAGACAGATTATGCAGTTTGAGAGCTTCCTGGCGATCCATAGTGTTTTTGATACGGGTTTGTACCTGCACATTGGAGATCAGATTTTCACCGGCCAGACGCAACATATCGTCTGCCAGGCGGGTAGGGATTCTGAGCACATTTTCAGTAGAAATCGATTCACTCTCTTTAGCTCCCTGCTGTATATCTGTAGCCTGTTTCTTCTGTGCACCGCGGCCAGTATCAAAAGCCTCGGTATACTCATCCCTAAGCCCTTCTTTGTCCAGGCGGTTAGCCCAGTCGAGTACATCTTGTAAAACCTGTTGTGCATTATCCGGTGCTACGTCTACTCCCAACAGTGTTTCAGACATGGCCTCAAGGCAATCAGCAGCTACCATGAGTACATCCTGTAGTTCCGCTGAAGGTCTTTTGCCAGCCTTGGTTAGCACCTGAAGGATGTCCTCAAGATGGTGGGTCAGATTGGCAATACCCTTTACGCCTACAACATTAGCAGCGCCTTTCAAGGTGTGAGCGATACGTTGCGCCACATCCAGTTGAGAAATACCCCCTGCTTCCGCTAATCCCTGTATTGATGCAGAAAACTCCTCCGTCTGGGCCGGCAAATCCTGCAAAAGACCTTCCAGTAACTCCATGTTCACTTCTTCAGACAATTGCAGAGTAACATCTTCAGCTTCTGCCACCTGTTGTCGTTGTTCGACTACTTCTTCAACGAAATCTGGATTTTGCAGGCTTTCCAGTACCTGTTTGCGCCTGTCACTGGACAGTGGTTGCTGCCACTGAGTATTAGAGAGAAAGTTAACAAGCTTCTCAGCCGGCTCGTTCGCGTAAATATTCTGTAATACACCTAGCATATAAACTGGCCAGTCATGCATAAGCTGCATCTGATCAGCAGTCAAAGTTGTTTGATGTTCCGCCAGCAGTCTAATATTTTCAGAAATCTGGTTTGCACATTCTCCCATACCCTCCAGGCCAATGAGTCTCACTGCGTTGCTGATGTTTTCAGCCTGTTCAGATAAATTCATCAAATGATGAGTCTGAGTCTCAATATCCTGAGCTTGTGTAAGAACATTGCGTAATTCATCTCGTTCATCAATTATTTCTGCAAGTTCGGCACGCACCAGATCGACCAGCTCCTGCTGGTTATCATTTAACCCAGCATCTGCGGACGACTGTTCTACCGTATATTCTTCAGCCAGCTCATCCGTTTCTGTGAGTGGTGTATTGTCAATTTCCTGCAATACTGATTCATCAAGCTCAATGGTGTCCACTGACTGCGCAAATTGAGATTGCTTTCCATGCTCAATTGCATCGCTCTCAGATTCATTGTCGATGTCACCATCAGAATTTTCTACTGCCTGCGGTATATCATGCATATCCACAGGTTCAGCTGCATCATCAGGGGGCTCTTTGTGGTTTTCGTCTGTGCCGAAAAAATCTCCCAGAGAAATTTCTTCAGCAATTTCAATATCGGCAACCGCTTCTTCATTCAAAGAATCAATAGAAAACTCACTGGCTTCAATTACAACATTCTGCTCGTTTTGTGCGGCATCCTCATCAACCGATATTTCATCAGCAGCAAGAACATCGGACTCACTGAAATTTATATATGTACTATCAATCTGTTCCGACATTTCGACAGATTCATCATGATCCGTAACGATTTCT
>CBDULX010000016.1:0-26736 GCA_965368175.1 uncultured Gammaproteobacteria bacterium
AGCAGCACGCCACAAGAGTCGTTTAAATTCAGCTATCCGAGCAATGTCATAAGCTGATTCAGACGCGTAAAGAATACCGGAACCGGCTTAGGCCGGTTTTTTTATGGCTTTTTGCCACGGAGGCACTGAGGACACAGAGATTGTTAATGGCCAGCAATACAATACGTGCCATAGAGCAATGTCACCTTAATCTAAAAAACATTAAGATTTACTCCGTGTCCTCTGTGCCTCCGTGGCAAAAAATTAAAAAATAACCAGATTATCCCGATGAATCAGTTCAGGTTCATCAATATAGCCCAGGATTGACTCAATCTTATTACTCGGCTGGCCTTTGATTTTGGCTGCTTCGATGGCGTTGTAATTGGCCAGGCCGCGGGCGATTTCAGTACCATCCGGTGCCAGACAGGTGACCATTTCGCCACGAATGAAATTGCCCGTGACCGAAGTGACGCCCACAGCAAGCAGGCTCTTGCCGGACTGTTTCAGCACCTTGCTTGCGCCTTCATCCAGCTGCAGGCTGCCAGCGGTTTTCAGGTGTCCGGCCAGCCATTGTTTACGGGCCGCAATAGGCTCCCGGTCGGGAAGCAGAAGAGTGCCCAGGGTTTCATTGCTGGCGATTCGAATCAGTGCATTCGGGGTGCGACCATTGGTAATCAGGGTGGCGGTGCCTGAGCGAGCGGCTCTTTGTGCCGCGCTGATTTTGGTGCTCATGCCGCCCTGACCCAGATGGCCGGCGCTGGGCCCGGCCATTTTCTGGAAGTCTGGATCGTTGGCCATACCCTGTGAGATCAGTTCGGCATCCGGATTTTTATGTGGGTCTTCGGTGAACAGTCCCTGCTGATCGGTAAGTATGATCAGCACATCGGCTTCAACCAGATTGGCGACAAGGGCGGCTAAAGTGTCATTGTCGCCAAAGCGGATTTCTTCGGTGGCCACAGTGTCGTTTTCATTGATAATCGGAATGGTGCCTAAATCGAGCAGAGTGCGCAGGGTACTGCGAGCATTTAAATAGCGTTTTCGGCTGCTAAGATCATCATGGGTAAGTAAAATTTGAGCCGTGTGCAGGCCATGTTGCTTAAAGCAGGATTCATAACTTTGTATCAGGCCCATCTGGCCAACAGCGGCCGCTGCCTGAAGCTTGTGGACGGCGTGGGGGCGTCTATGCCAGCCCAGGCGTGCCATGCCTTCGGCCACGGCACCGGACGAGACCAGCAGGATTTCCTTGCCCTGTTTACCTAACTGCGCAATTTGCTCAGCCCAGCTGGCAATAGCACTGGCATCCAGACCACGGCCTTCATCGGTGACCAGAGAACTGCCAATTTTAATCACCCAGCGTCTGGAATTAGCCAGCTCTTGACGCGTCTTCATCGTTCTCTTCCAGATAATTCATGATATCGAATATCAGCTCTTTGGTGCCTTCAGCACTGATGGCCGATATTTCATATACCGGGCCTGTCCACTGGAGTTGCTCAATGATATGTCGACAGACAGTTTCGGCATCTTCTCTGGGCAGTAAATCTGTTTTATTGAGCACCAGCCAGCGAGGTTCTTCCAGCATGGCAGGATTAAATTTTTCCAGCTCATGAAGGATTTTTCTGGCGCTATCCACCGGGTCAGACTGGTCAAATGGTGCGATGTCGATGATATGCAGCAGAATACGGGTTCGGCTCAGGTGTTTAAGGAACTGAATACCCAGTCCGGCCCCTTCAGCAGCCCCTTCTATGAGACCTGGGATATCGGCGATCACAAAACTGCGCAGTGCATCAACATCCACTACGCCCAGATTTGGGTGCAGTGTGGTGAAAGGATAATCAGCCACTTTTGGTCGAGCGGAAGATACGGCACGGATAAGAGTG
Source organism: uncultured Gammaproteobacteria bacterium (assembly GCA_965368175.1). Taxonomy (GTDB): domain Bacteria; phylum Pseudomonadota; class Gammaproteobacteria; order SZUA-229; family SZUA-229; genus CBDULX01. The sequence goes on from CBDULX010000016.1 coordinate 1,857, forward strand.
GATTTGCCTGCGTTGGGCAGGCCCAGTAAACCTACATCTGCCAGGACTTTTAACTCGAGTCTCAGATCGCGGCGCTCACCTTTGCTACCTTCGGTGCACTGGCGTGGTGTGCGGTTAACGGAGCTTTTAAACCGGGTATTTCCCAGGCCATGAAAGCCTCCCTGGGCAACCAGCAAGGCCTGCTGGTCTTCAACTATGTCACCGATCAGCTCTTCTGTATCGACATCATAAACCAGAGTGCCTACTGGCACCGGTATAAACAGGTCTTCGGCACTCTTGCCGGTCATTTTACGGCCTGCGCCTTTCTGCCCCTGCTCTGCGGTATAGGTGCGAATGGTGCGGAAATCCGACAGGGTATTCAGGTCATGGCTGCCGATCAGATAAACTGAGCCGCCATCGCCACCATCGCCACCGTCGGGGCCGCCTCTTGGGATGAACTTTTCACGACGAAAACTGACTATGCCATTCCCACCATTGCCGGCAATGACTTTAATTATAACTTCATCGACAAAGCGCATTTGAGCCTCCGCGGAGTAAAAGACTGGCGCGGAGACCAGGAGGCATAGAGATGTAATGCGTGTTAATGGTTTGATTCATGGTTCATCTATCTGGTTTTGCAGCAGTATATATAAATTAAATACTCTGCGCCTCTGTGTCTCTATGTAAATAATAAAAAACAAACAAAAAAAAGCCCCGTCTAGAGACAGGGCTTTTTAGTCGCTTTCTGCTGTGCCCTCAGGCTGTTTCTATGCTCACAGTCTTGCGGTTGTGCTTGCCTTTGATTTCGAAAATTACTCGACCTTCAGCAGTCGCAAACAATGTGTGGTCACGGCCCATGCCTACATTAGTGCCGGCATGAAATTTGGTGCCACGTTGACGAACAAGAATGTTGCCAGCCAGTACTACCTGACCACCATATTTTTTCACGCCCAGTCGTTTGGACTGTGACTCACGACCGTTACGTGTACTACCTGCCGCTTTCTTATGTGCCATCTATATATCCTCTTTACTAACAGGCGCTTAACCGCTTATAGCGGTAATTTCGATTTCAGTGTAAGACTGACGATGGCCTGTTTTCTTCTGATGATGTTTGCGGCGGTGGAATTTCATGATTTCAATTTTCTTACCACGACCGTGAGACTTGATTTTGGCAGTAATTTTGCCAGCTTCAAGCATAGGGCTGCCGATTTTCAGGTTGTCACCATCAGCGATCATAAGTACCTGATCCAGCGTGATGCTGTCACCTTCATTGCCGTCGAGTTTCTCGACTTTCAGGTATTGGCCTTCAGCAACCTTGTATTGTTTACCACCGGTTTTGACTACAGCGTACATGACCGGAAAACTCCAAATAAATTCGATTTACGGAAAGGGCGTGAATTCTAGCGGCTTGTGGCAGAAGTCACAAGGGCTGAAGCAGGTTATTTTCAGCTTTTTTGCCAGATTAGACTAAAAAAACTGATTTTCTGTCGCCTGTCTTGTGGGAAGACCCTGGATACCGGATAATTGCGCTCCAATTCAGGCACATTTTATCAGAACCCATACTTAATGAATATAGAACAGATCAAGACTCTGACCGACGATGACATGCAGGATGTAGACCTGGTAATCCAGCAGCGGCTGGCCTCGGATGTGGTTCTGGTGAATCAGCTCAGCCATTATATCGTCAATTCCGGAGGCAAGCGCTTACGACCTTTACTCAGTATTATCGCCTCCCGTGCCTATGGCTATGAAGGGCAGTTTCATTTCACCCTGGCTGCCATCATCGAGTTTATCCATACCGCTACCCTGCTGCACGATGATGTGGTGGATGAATCGGATCTGCGGCGTGGTCGGGAAACCGCCAATGCCCTGTTTGGTAACGCGGCCAGTGTGCTGGTGGGGGATTTTCTGTATTCACGCGCTTTCGAGATGATGGTGGAGGTCGAAAGCATGAAAGTGATGCAGATTCTGGCTGAAACCACCAACATCATTGCCGAAGGTGAAGTCATGCAGCTGATGAACTGCCACGATGCGGACACTACCGAGCAGCGTTATCTGGATGTGATCCACGCCAAAACGGCCAAGTTATTTGAAGCGGCAACTCGTCTGGGAGCGGTGATTAGCCACCGACCGGAAGTGGAAGAACAGGCGATGGCGGATTATGGCATGCACCTGGGCACCGCTTTTCAGCTGATCGATGACGTGCTGGATTACAGCTCCTCGAGTAAAGAGATGGGTAAAAATGTTGGCGACGACCTGGCGGAAGGCAAACCTACTCTGCCATTGATCTATGCTATGCGAAATGGAACAGAACAACAGGCAACCGTTGTCCGTAAGGCCATTGAGCAAGGCGGTCTGGAGTATATTGATCAGGTGATGGAAGCCATTGCGGCTACTGGCGCCATTGCTTATACCGAGCAAACCGCAAAAAAAGAATCAGAACTGGCTATCAGGCAACTGGTGCATCTGCCGGATTCACCTTACAAAGAAGCGTTGATTGGACTGGCAAAATTTTCAGTGGATCGCTCTTTCTAGATTTACTGGTAGATGATATAAGTGTTTTACACTGGATATGTATTCAGTAAACAGAATATCGGAGTGTAGCTCAGCCTGGTAGAGCACTACGTTCGGGACGTAGGGGTCGGAGGTTCGAATCCTCTCACTCCGACCAAACATCATCTTTAAACGCGCTTCGTTACTTCCCTGTAGCAGCGTCCTGCTCGGCTTCCGTGCCTCGCGCTCATGGCTCCTATCCCGCCATTCGCCCTCTCACTCCGAACATGTTTATTAAACAGCAAAAACATAAGGCGGACTGTGTGCCTTCGGCACGGTATGATTTGCGGGTTCCCACACCCGCAAGTGCAGTTCGAATTTGTCACTCTGGCCATCAGCTTCAAAGGCTTCATCTTTATCTCTTTATGCTACATCCACCTTGATATTTTATCAGTGCATATCTCTGCGTTATTAAAAGCGAATGGTCAAATTGGGAGAAAAAAAGCTAAAGTCTTTGCTACACTGATACTTTATGTGTTCAGGTGTCAGGACTGGGGAAATAACATTTTTTTAAGTCGTAATGGTTTGGCGATTTTCTATGTCAATGCGTTCGACTAAATTATGATGCAAGCTGCAGTGGTGTAAATGAGTGTATTCAAAAATCAAAATAAAATTCAAAAGATAGACAATACCGTTTCTCTTGTGACGCTGACATTCGTGAGTTTCATGCTAATCCTGTTTGTACTTTCTTATAACTATAATTATTATCTTAAGGAGCTTGAAGATATTGTTGTAACAGGAGAAGTTGAAAGTTATAAGATGCATTTGAACAGTGAGCTTATGGAGCTGGCGCGTGGTCGCACTCGATTAACATCTCAGATTATCGATACTCAGGATCCATTTGAACAGGATGAGTTGAATGTCCAGTTAGAGTCTTATGCGGGACGGTTTTCATCACTGCGACAACAGTTGCTTGGGCTTGATTTGAGTGAAGAAGAGAAAAGAATTCTCGTGCTCCATGAGTCGATTGTTCCGGTTATTTTGCCGGCTCAGCGTAAAGCTGTTGAGCTGGCAATGAGTGGTAGCGATAATGAAGTGCAGCAGGCCAGAAAAATTCTCTATGAAGTTGTTTTGCCCGGGCAGGGTCAGATGATCGAGTCGTTTGGTAAAATGGTTTTAATCGAACAGCAACGAATTGCAGAGCTGACACGATTGGCCAGTCAATCCGCCATAAAAATGAAAAAAAATAGCAAATGGCTTATAGGTGTTATTTTGCTGGTGGTCATGTTCCTGTCGTATGTGGTTATCGGTCGTATTCGAATTATCCAGAAAAATTTGAGGAAGTCACATCAAAATCTGGAGCAAAAAGTTGAAAGTCGAACCAAAGAACTAAAGTTTGCAAAAGATGAGCTGCAGCGCTATTTTGATGTGGTCGACAAATATGTGATCGCATCTCATACTGATTCCAAAGGCATAATTATCTATGCATCAGAAGCTTTTTGCCAGATTTCAAAATATTCAGAAACAGAGCTGGTGGGACGGTCGCATAATATAGTGCGTCATCCCGATATGCCAAAATCACTGTATGAAGATATGTGGGCCACTATAAAACAGGGTTTGCTATGGCGTGGTGAAATAAAAAATAAAGCCAGTGACGGCAGTGCTTATTGGGTCGATGTGAATATCGAGCCCAAGTTTATTGAAGACAATGAAATTATCGGTTATGCGGCTATTCGTCAGGATATTACCGATAAAAAACGTATCGAAGAACTGTCAATTACTGATCGATTAACTAAATTATATAATCGTTTAAAACTGGATGAAGTGCTCAGCTATGAGGTAGATCGAGCAAACCGTTATCAGAATGATTTGTCGGTTATCCTGTTTGATATAGACCACTTTAAAAATATAAATGACAATTATGGGCATCCAGTCGGTGATGAGGTGCTGGTCGCTATTGCTGCTATAAGCAAAGCAGCTGTTCGCAATACTGATACTGCTGGACGTTGGGGTGGAGAGGAATTCATGGTCATCTGTCCGGACACTGATCTTCAGGGGGCTGCAAGACTGGCCGAGAAAATACGACATGAAATCTCGTCTTATGAGTTTCCTGTGGTCGGATACAGGAGTAGCAGTTTTGGAGTAGCGGCATATATAAAGGATGAGGGTGAATCGAGTATATTAAAGCGAGTCGATACTGTACTTTATAGAGCTAAGGATAATGGTCGAAATCGGGTTGAAATTACGTAAATTTGCGGTCAGAGTAAAACTCTCAAATGCATCCTGTTAAGAAACTTAGTCTTTAAATAGTGTGCTTCGCACGATTGATTCGCGAGTCCTCTCCACTCGCAAGGACGGTTGAAATTACGGAATCGTGATGGTGTGATAACGACTTACTTTAATGTCATCGCTCCAGTAATTTCCCGCCAGGCCCGCTTTCATTTTCAGATGATTAAGAAAATCTTTTGCATCAGGCAGGCTTTCCCATACCGAGGGTAAAAAAGTACCTTTTTTATAATCGGCTTCCAGAATTAAACCATCGATGCCAGGCTGTAATTGGCGAAGCAGGTCGGCTTCGGATTTGAAGTCGATAGCAGTGGCTGGCGTGAGTATGGAAATATGAATATCCAGTTCAGGTGCTTCCTGCGCAGTTAAAGGTGGAAAGCGATTGTCGTGGAAAGCAGCGGCAAATGCGTGATCGGCGACGTCTTTGATCAAGGGCTGATAGGCCTCAAGGGTACCAATACAGCCTCGTAACTGTTGATTGAGATGAAGGGTGACAAAACTGGCGCCCTGTTGTTGTAGCATGTATGAATATTCATTGCTATTTACCGGTAGAGGTTTGTGGTGCTCCAGTCCATAACGAATGGACTGGCTGGCAATATCCAGTAAAGTCTGTTTTTCATTATTGCTCAGTTTAGTGAAAGACATAGGCGCCGTACCCTACTACTTTGTCTCTGGGTCCTGCGGTATCGCCGGAATTTCGCAGGTCGAGAGTGCTGGCAGTGAGGCCTTTTTTTCGGGCTAAAGTTAACAGTCCATTAACCGGGTTTCTGCCACAGGCCATATCGTGATGGATGTGTTCTGGTTGTAACTGTTCAATAGCCCTGGAGGTGTTCTGGTCCATATTTTGTGCGGTTATATAGTCATGGTAATGACTAAGGTCTGAGCTAATGACAATCAGGGTATCGTCGCCACCCCAGGCAATGTTCAGTACTTCCGCGACTGCATTCATATCAGCATCGCCCACCACCAGCGGCAATAAATCAAACTCATCCAGAATGACCTGCAGGAAAGGGAGCTGTACCTCGAGGCTATGTTCAAGCTCATGAGCCGCATCCATGGTTACAACCTGTGGAAGGCGTTGCAATTGCTGGATCAGTGACTTATTAATCGGGATTTTACCCAGTGGCGTGGAAAAACTGCCTACCGAGGGTGCGGCCAGGCCAACAAAGGGCACCCGATGTGCTGGCCCTAAAAGAACCACGTGCCTGATTTTATTATGTGCTGTTTTAAGACTGGCATAGGCACTGGCCGCTACGGGGCCGGAATAAATGTAACCGGCATGGGGGGCTATGATGGCTTTCGGTGTGTATCTGGCCGGAGTGGCTTTTGCCAGATAATGTTCGATATCCTCGCGCAACTGATCCGGATCCGCTGGATAAAACATACCAGCTACAGCGGGTGGTCGTGTGGTGTTCATGGTTAACCTCCGTTATCAATGAAGCGACATCCAGGGAGCCTCTGATGAAGTCCTGATTGTTTTATAATGGCTGAGCGTCCAGATTTTTCCAGAAGTCCGTTGCAATAGAATAATTGTTTCGCCTCATTTCGTGAAAACATGGGCATTCATTGCAGCCTGGTACAGCCATGCTAAATCAGAGATTCACTGATTATACTACGCCGCGTCCTGGAGGAATAAAAGCTGGATATTTGCCTGAGGGTATTATTTATAGATAGAGTTCGGTCTGAGATTAAAAATAAGGCTTAATTTAGCTGTTTGGGATTATTTTGATGCTGATTGTAATGGGTCAAGCAATGTTCAATTGATCAGGCATATAATTCAACGATGAATATAGATACTGTAGCGACAAAGTACTGGCATACTCTGGATGATGGGCGGGTACAGTGTGATTTATGTCCTCGATACTGTAAGTTGAAGGACGGGCAGCGAGGCCTGTGTTTTGTGCGGGCCAATCAGGATAATCAGATTGTTTTGACCACCTATGGCCGTTCCAGTGGTTTCTGTGTTGATCCAATTGAGAAAAAACCGCTGAATCATTTTCTGCCAGGTACTCCGGTACTGTCTTTTGGTACCGCAGGCTGTAATCTGGCCTGTAAATTCTGTCAGAACTGGGATATCAGTAAATCTCGGGAAATCGATACTCTGGCCGATAGTGCTTCACCGGAAAAAATTGCCGAAGTGGCTCAAAAGCTCAATTGTCGCAGTGTGGCCTTTACCTATAATGATCCGGTGATTTTTCATGAATATGCCATTGATGTGGCAGCGGCCTGCCATGCTCGTGGTATCAGGACCGTAGCGGTCACCGCCGGTTATATCTGTGAGGAGCCGAGGAAGGAGTTCTTTGCCGCGATGGATGCAGCCAATGTTGATCTCAAGGCATTTACCGAGGATTTTTATCACAAACTGACGGGTGGTCATTTGCAGCCGGTGCTGGATACCCTGGTTTACCTCAAACACGAAACCAGTGTCTGGTTTGAGCTGACTACTCTGCTGATACCCGGCAAAAACGATTCCGATGAAGAAATCCAGCAGATGACCCAGTGGGTAGTAGAAAATTTAGGGCCGGATGTGCCTGTGCATTTCACCGCTTTTCATCCCGACTGGAAAATGCAGGATTTGCCACCAACTCCGGCCAGCACCCTGACCCGTGCCCGGAAAATTGCAGTTGAAAATGGCGTGCACTATGCCTATACCGGGAATGTCCATGATGAAGATGGAGAAAGTACTTACTGTCATCAGTGCGGTAATAAATTGATTTCGCGAGACTGGTATGTACTGGGTGAATGGAATCTGGATGACCAGGGATGCTGCAATCAGTGTGGTAGCAAACTCGCCGGAGTTATCGAATCTTGTCCCGGTGACTGGGGTGCCCGTCGTATGCCTGTTCGTCTGTCCTCAATGTAAGCGTTTGATCCGCATAAAAAAACCCGCGATATACTGCATATTTACCACTAAATAGGGTATTCTAGGGTCTTAGACTCTAATTTTCGAGGTACTCGTTGAGTAAAGGCACTCTTTACATAATATCTGCTCCCTCAGGCGCTGGAAAAACCAGTCTGGTTCGTGAACTGGTAACAAGTACAAAGGATGTTGCCGTATCTGTATCCCATACGACTCGGGCGATGCGACCCGGAGAAGTGGATGGTCAGGATTATTATTTTGTCGACCAGGAAACTTTTTTATCCATGGCAGGCCACAGTGCCTTTCTGGAACATGCCAGGGTGTTCGATAATTATTATGGTACCTCACAACAGCATGTAGAGAGACTGTTACTCAATGGCCAGGATGTTATTCTGGAAATTGACTGGCAGGGAGCGCGACAGGTGCGCCGTCTGATTGAAGACAGTCAGTCTATATTTATTGTTCCACCTTCCCTTGAGGCGCTGCGGCAGAGGTTGCGAGGTCGAGGGCAGGATGACGAAAACATCATCAATCGTCGTATGCAGGATGCGGTGAATGAAATGTCTCACTATGCCGAGTTTGATTTCCTGGTGGTGAATGATGACTTTGATCAGGCACTGTATGATCTTAAGAGTATTATCCAGGCAAATCGTCTGCGTCAGTTGCGTCAGGAGCGCACACTGGAGCATTTATTAATCGATTTATTGAAATAAAATTTAAAGAGGAAAAAGCATGGCCCGTTTAACCGTTGAGGATTGTTTACCCCACGTTGATAATCGTTTCCACCTGGTACTGGTAGCTGCCAAGCGTGCGCGTCAGATAGCCATGGGCGGCGAAGCCCTGGTGTCACTGGATAACGACAAGCCAACCGTACTGGCATTACGTGAAATCGCTGATGGTCTCATAGGACCATCCATCCTGGATGAAGTATCTGCGCAGGAGCATGCAATGGATACTGATTTTACTGAGGAAGAAGTCAGGCTGGAGATCTAATCCTGACTTAAAATCGTTAACTTATGGCTATAAATCCTGATCAAACCTCCCTTTCTGATGTAACGGATTTATACAGTGATCCCTCCCGTTTCCTGATTTCCGATCTTTGCCGGATAGTCGAAGATTATATGAATAACGACCAGGTTCGGGAGGTGTATCAGGCCTATTTGTACAGTGCCCAGGCTCACGATGGGCAGTTCAGAAAAACCGGCGAACCTTATATCTATCACCCGATTTCGGTGGCTCGAATCCTGGCTGAAATGCACATGGATTCCAAGAGTATTATTGCCTCGATTCTGCACGATGTGATTGAAGACACTTCTGTTACCAAAGAAGATGTAAAAGAGCGTTTTGGCGGTGATGTGGCTGAGCTGGTGGATGGGGTTAGCAAGCTCACTGAATTCAAGTTTAAGAGTAACCAGGAAAAGCAGGCCATCAACATCCAGAAAGTGTTGCTGGCTATGGCCCGGGATATTCGGGTGATTATGATCAAGCTGGCGGATCGACTGCATAACATGCGCACTCTGGGTGTAATGCGGCCGGAAAAGCGCCGGCGTATTGCCAGAGAAACACTGGATATATATGTTCCGCTGGCACGTCGACTGGGGATAAATTCGTTAAGGCTTGAGCTGGAAGATCTGGGTTTTCGCGCCATGTACCCGATGCGTTACCGGATACTGGAAAACACCATTTCCCACGCCAGTGGTCATCGTAAGGAAATTATCACAACCATCCACAATGCCTTAAGTACCCGCATAGATGAGATGGGTATTGACGCCGAAGTCAGCGCACGCAAGAAACACCCCTATAGTCTGTACAAAAAAATGCACAGTAAGAGCCTGGGCTACAAAAATATTTTTGATGTTTATGGTATACGGGTGATTGTCGATTCCGTGGATGAATGCTATCGGGTGCTTGGTGTGGTGCATAATCTGTTTAAGCCGATACCGGGTAAGTTTAAGGACTACATAGCAATACCCAAGGAAAACGGATATCAGTCATTGCATTCGGCCATGTTTGGGCCTCACGCAATCCCGCTGGAGGTACAAATTCGTACCGCTGAAATGGATAAATTTGCCGAGTCGGGTATTGCCGCACACTGGCTCTACAAGGAAAGCAGCGACACAGGTAATTATGATGTGCAGGCACGTACCCGGGAGTGGCTTACCGGGTTGCTTGAGATGCAGCAGAATGCGGGTGATTCCGTCGAGTTTCTGGAAAGTGTTAAAGTCGACCTGTTCCCAGACGAGGTGTATGTCTGTACCCCTAACGGTGATATCGTTAAATTACCCAAAGATGCCACACCGGTAGATTTTGCCTATGCCGTTCATACCGATGTCGGCAATACCTGTGTGGCCTGTAAGCTGGATCATCGCTTCGCGCCCTTGAATACACCCCTGTACAGTGGTCAGACCGTAGAAGTTGTCACTTCAGCGGCGGCCCATCCTAATCCTTCCTGGCTGAACTATGTAGTTACCGCCAAGGCACGAACCAATATTCGTCATTATCTGAAAAACATGCGTTCCGATGAGGCAATATCCCAGGGACGACGTTTATTATCCCGCTGTCTGCTAAATAAAAATATCACCTTCGAAGATCTCAAGGAAGATGATTTCCGGCCAGTACTGGAAGAATATGGGTTCAAAAACATCAACAAGTTGCTGGAGGATATTGGCCTGGGTAACCGCCCGGCGAGTCTGGTGGTGCGGCGATTATACCCTGAAGGCAATGACGACGAGTCTGAACATAAATCGGAAATGATGACCCTTAGCCCATTGGCCATCAAAGGCACAGAGGGTATGGTGGTGTCTTACGCTAAATGTTGCCATCCCATTCCCGGTGACCATATTGTAGGATTGCTAAGTCGGGGACGCGGCATAGTGGTTCATCAGGAAGGTTGCAAGAATGTCGAAAGTGAGCGATTTAAAACCGACAAGCTGGTAGATGTGCACTGGTCAGAAAGTTTGACCGGCGAATTCTCCTGCGCGGTGGATTTACATGTCACCAATGAACGAGGTGTTCTGGCAAGACTGGCCACCATCATTTCCGATGAAGGGGCTAATATCGAGCATGTGGGAGTGGAAGATAAGGATGGTATATCCATGATCATTGGTTTTATTATTACGGTCCACGGTCGTGATCATCTGGCCAAAATTATGCGCCGCTTGCGTCGGGTCCACTCGGTAATGAAAATACATCGTCATCATTAATTTATTTATCCTATATAGAAAATCACTATGAGCAAAAAAATTATTTCAACTGATAAGGCTCCTCAGGCCATAGGTACTTATTCCCAGGCGGTTAAAGTAGGCACTACGGTGTATATGTCAGGGCAGATACCATTAATCCCCGAAACCATGGAATTGCTTGAAGGCAGTGTGGAAGAGCAGATTCATCAGGTATTCAAGAACCTGTCTGCAGTGGCAGAAGCTGCTGCAGGCAGTTTGGCCGATGTGGTCAAACTTAATGTGTTCTTAACCGACCTGAGTAACTTTCCTACTGTGAATCAGGTGATGGCTGAGTACTTTAATGAACCCTATCCAGCCCGTGCCGCGATAGGCGTTGCCGAGCTACCCAAAGGATCGGCTGTTGAAATGGATGCCATACTGGAACTGAGTTGATTAACAAAGTCAGGGATGAGACCAAATGGACGGTGCATTGGCGGAATCTAAAGTAAGCAAACACAACGATGAGGCCCTGTCCTTAACCCAGCTGGCAGGTATAGGGCCAAAAATTGCTGAGAAGTTGCAGAAGATTGGCATTTTTACCGTACAGGATGTGCTGTTTCATTTACCTTACCGATATGAAGATCGCACCCGAGTGGTGTCTATTGGTTCACTACGAAGCAGCATCGGGCAGGTGATTGAAGGTGTTATCGAACACGCCGAAATTGCCTTTAGTCGCCGAGGTCGAAGCCGGCGTATGTTGTTATGTTATCTGGCCGATGGCACCGGCGGCATACTGTTACGTTTCTTTAATTTTAACAAGCAGCAACAGGCCAGACTGGTAGCCGGCACACGTTTGCGCTGTTTTGGTGATGTGCGTCCGGGGAATGCCAAACTCGAAATGATCCATCCTGAGTATACGGTACTGGCCGAAGGCCAGCATTCGAAAGTCGAGGAATGCCTGACTCCGATTTATGCGACCACCGAAGGTGTGCATCAGACCTTATTACGTAAAATCAGCCAGCAGGCATTGCAGCTGCTGGAGCAGGGACAGATACTCGAAGATTATTTACCTGCCAGTTTGTTAGAGGAATTTAAGCTGCCCACACTGACGCAGGCCATTACTTATGTTCATCGGCCACCACCGAACGCGTCTCTGGATAAACTGGCCGCTGGACAGCACCCGTCACAAAAGCGGCTGGCACTGGAAGAATTACTGGCCCATCACCTGAGTCTGCAGGCCTTGCGCGATCAGCATCGTCAGCACGACGCCATCGCGCTGGATAGTCAAAACCACCTGTTGCACCGCTTTATCAGGTCTTTGCCGTTTGAATTAACATCGGCTCAACTTAAGGTGAATCAGGAGGTATTCAAAGACCTTGAACATAGCGTGCCCATGATGCGACTGGTGCAGGGGGATGTTGGTTCGGGCAAAACGGTGGTGGCTGCCATGGCCTGCCTGAAAGCTATCGAGGCGGGATATCAGGCGGCATTGATGGCGCCTACGGAAATTTTGTCAGAGCAACATTATCAGAACTTCAGGGCATGGTTTGAGCCTCTCGGTATCACAGTGGCCTGGTTGTCGGGTAAGTTAAAAGGCAAAAAACGCCAGCAGATGCTGGATATGATTATCGGAGCTGACGCCATGATGGTGGTCGGCACTCATGCCCTGTTTCAGGAGGAAGTGCAATTTAATCGACTGGCACTGGCGGTGATCGATGAGCAGCATCGGTTCGGGGTACATCAGCGCCTGGCCCTGCGCGACAAGGGTGTGGCAGAAGGTCAGGTGCCCCATCAGCTGATCATGACGGCTACCCCGATACCCAGGAGCCTGGCAATGACAGCCTATGCCGATCTTGATTATTCAGTGATTGATGAACTACCGCCGGGGCGTACACCGGTAACCACGGTGGCTATTGGCGAAGAGCGTCGAGAGGAAGTGATTCAGCGAGTGGAGCAGAGCTGCACAGAGGGCAGGCAGGCTTACTGGGTCTGTACGCTAATAGAAGAATCCGATGTTCTGCAATGTCAGGCGGCTGAGAACACATCAGCCATGCTGGTCGGCCAGTTACCGGGTTTAAGGATCGGGCTGGTACACGGCCGCCTGAAGGCGTCAGAAAAAGAACAGGTCATGGGGCAATTCAAGCAGGGGCATATAGACCTTCTGGTTGCCACCACGGTGATAGAAGTTGGAGTGGATGTCCCCAATGCGTCACTGATGATTATTGAAAATGCCGAACGTCTGGGCTTATCGCAGTTACACCAGCTAAGAGGACGTGTCGGGCGGGGAAGCAATGTCAGCCATTGTGTGTTGATGTACCGGAATCCGCTTTCTGAGCTGGCAAAAGCTCGCTTATCTATCATGCGTAAATCGAACAGCGGATTTGACATCGCCCAGAAAGACCTGGAAATAAGAGGTCCAGGGGAAGTGCTGGGGACAAAGCAAACGGGTAATATCCAGATGCGAATTGCTGATGTGGTGCGTGATGAATATATGCTGGTTGATGTAAAGAAAATAGCGCACAAACTTGGCATGCAGCAGCCTGCATCCATCCAGCCCATTATTCGACGCTGGTTAGGTCAGCAGCAGGCTTATGGAAGCGTCGGATAAAATATTTAGCACTCATAAAGGGAGATAACTGGCTAATTATTACAATCTAAACTATTTAATATTATTACCTGAATAAATAAATACCTCACTCGAATGTTGAACTTCCTGCCTTTCTTCAAGAATAACCCAGCCAGCAAAATTCGCTCTATTACCAATAACCAGCAAAAAGTCTCTAAGGAACAGATCAGGCTGGTGGTTGAGAATGCCGTTTTTAGTAATATTATGAGCCTGTTGCTGGCGTTTATTTTTGTAGTGGCGATATGGAAAGATCAGCCACAATTATTCCTGTTAGGCTGGCTTATTTTTATGTCTATGGTGGCGTTGGTCCGATTAATCACCGCTCGAATTATTAAACAAAGCTCACGGGACCAGGATGATCGGCTTCAATACAGTCGCTGGTTTTTATTTGCCGTGCTGTTTTCGGCGGCGGGCTGGGGTGTGGCCAGTTATTCACTGTTCCCTGAAAATCCTGCTCATCAGCTGATGTTAGGGATCATTATCAGCGGCCTGGTTGCGGGAGGCGTGCCGGTACTGGCGCCAGTCGTGAGCCTGTTTTATGGATATGCTCTATTGTTACTGGTGCCCCTGGGTTTGCGGCTGGTAACCATGGGTGGCGACTATATTACGCTCAGTATTCTCACTGTTATTTTTTTTATTCTTATGGCTGTCTCTGCTTTCCGAGTTAATCGTTCTATATTATCGACACTGGAATTGCGGTTTCATAATGAATCCCTGGTGCGATTTTTAACCGATGCACGCAATGAAAGTGAGGACCTGAATGAAGAGCTGGCGGTTGAAATTGAGCAACGCAAACGAATAGAAAATGAATTGCAGAAAGCCAAGGAGCTGGCAGAAACAGCCAACAGGACCAAGAGTGAATTCCTGGCAAACATGAGTCATGAAATCAGGACGCCCATGAATGGCATTCTGGGCACCCTTCAAATGCTTCAGGATTCCTGGCTGGATAATAGTCAACGCGAACTGGTATACATTGCTTATAATTCTGGCGAATCTCTGCTGAGTCTGTTAAATGACATACTGGATTTTTCAAAAATCGAAGCAGGCAAACTTGAGCTGGAATATATTGCATTCGAACTGAAGCATCTGATAGACGATTTAATGATGCTGCTCAAGCAGAAGGCTGATGACCAGGGAATTGATCTGGTTTGTGAAATTGCCCCGGAAACGCCAGCGGTTATCAAAGGTGACCCGGTGCGGATGCGTCAAATACTGGCGAATCTTCTGACTAATGCCATCAAGTTTACCGAACAGGGCGAAGTAAAGCTGAGAGTAATCGTGTTAGAGCAGGATTCCGGGCGTGTCCGTTTAAGAATAGAAGTGCTGGATACGGGTATAGGTATAGCCAATGAGGCTCAGCGTAAGCTGTTCAAGTCATTCACCCAGGCAGATGGAACAACGACACGAAAATATGGTGGTACTGGATTAGGTTTGGCCATAGTACGACAACTGGTGACTATGATGCATGGGCAGCTGGGTGTTGACAGCGTGCATGGAAAAGGTTCCTGTTTCTGGATAGAGACTGGTTTTGAAGTAATGGATCAGTCGCAGCTACTGGTTGAACAGCCGGAACGTATAGGTGAAATTTCCAGTCTGTCAGGTAGAGTGCTGCTGGTGGAAGATAATCCGATCAATCAGGAAGTAGCAAAGAAAATGCTCGAAAAAATTGGTCTGGAATATGAGCTGGCCACGAACGGTCAGGAAGCGATAGAGCAGTTACAGGCCAGCGATAATTTTAATCTGGTATTAATGGACTGCCAGATGCCCGTGAAAGATGGCTACGAGGCCACCGGTGAAATACGTGCGATGGAAAGTAAAAATAAAATTCGCCACATACCGGTTATAGCCATGACCGCCAATGCCATGGAAGGAGATCGCGAAAAATGCCTGGATGCCGGTATGGATGACTATCTGCCGAAGCCGGTAAAAATGGCGGAAATGAAAAAAGTGTTAAGGCGCTGGATATACTGAATCTGTTGAGCATAAGATCATTCATTTCATGCTCAAATCGCTGTATCATGTCAGTCTATTTTGAAGGTCCTTTTACACATGTCAGGCTGTCGCACACGTCTCCGCTGGATAAATAAAAAGCAATCAATATCTGCGGATATCCCGGCACATATTGCCTCATGGCTATTTGACCCTGAATCCCTTACGGCCCGGTTAATAACAAACTGCGGTGGGCGCTTCAGCGTTAAATTACTTTCGGTGAAGCGATCTACGCCAACACCGGATGAAATTCAGGCGCTTAAGTTACGTTATCGTAGTCATGCCATTATTCGTCAGGTATTACTGTATTGTGACAATACACCCTGGGTGTATGCGCGGACAGTTATTCCAATGACCAGTTTACGTGGTCCCTTACAGGGACTGGTGAAGCTGGGTACCAAACCACTGGGGGCGGTGCTGTTTGCGGATAAAACCATGCAGCGTGGCCAGATAGAAGTAACGGTATTGAATCATCAACACCCCTGCTATAGCTGGACAGGTTTTAAGGGAAAGCGGGATATCTGGGGTCGTCGATCGGTGTTTCGGCTCAGTAACAAGCCTTTATTAGTTAGTGAGTTTTTTTTGCCAGATCTATTTAAATAAATAACCCACTTACTTTGTTAAATTAGTATCTTCTATATTTTCTTTTTTAGCTTGAGTCGTTTCGGGCAGTAAGTTCAGCTGTGTCATTTTAGTAATTATCACCGGTTGTTGTGGTACATCAGATGGGAAAGAAGCAGCCGGTCCAGTTTTGATGTTCTGAATTTTGTCGACGACATCCATACCTTTGATTACTTTTCCGAACACGGTATAGCCCCAGCCTCGCATGGACTTGTTTTTAAAGTTGAGGAATGCATTGTTTGCTGTGTTAATAAAAAACTGTGAAGTAGCGGAGTGTGGGTCATTGGTTCGTGCCATGGCGATAGTACCGCGGTCATTGTGCAGGCCATTGTAAGCTTCATTGTCGATGGGTGCCTGTGTGTTCTTGCGATTATAGTTCACTTCAAATCCGCCGCCCTGGATCATGAAGTTTTTAATCACACGATGAAATACAGTGCCGTCATAAAATCCTTCATTGACATAATTGAGGAAATTTGTGACCGAGATAGGGGCTTTTTCAGGGTAGAGCTCGATTTCAATAGATCCGATGTTGGTTTCGATTAGTACCATTGGCTTGTCGGCAGCCTGTAATGGGCCAACAGTCATCAGTAATAAAAACGTAATAATGAATTGTTTCATGGAGTGGCCTTAGCTTTTAATGCTGATTATATTCATAAACAGGTCGACCAGCTGATTGACCAGCTGGTCAATGCTGGTGTCTTTAAATCGATCACTGGAATGTAAACATTTTAGAATCAGTAATTCACGAATCATTCCCTGATACATCAAACCAGCAGCCTGCACATTAATGCTTTCAATTTTGCCATTGGTCTGTAATTCAGACAGATTGTATTCTATATAATCTGTGAAACTTTTCCAGCGATTAAGGAAAAAATCCTGGCTTGCCTGGTTAGCTTCCAGTTGACTGTGCATTTCCATCTTCAATAAATCGGGATCATTGACAATACTGTTAACAAACACCCGGGTCATGCCGCGCAATACTTTTTCAAAACTGATGTCATCTTCGACAACAGTTTCTACATAACTTTCACGGGTGCAGGCGAACTCCTGTAATACAGACTGGTACAGGTCTTCTTTGGAGGCAAAATGTCGGTATAGTATGGCGGGGCTGACGCCGACTTCATTGACTATTTCGTCGATAGATACGCCATGAAAACCCTTGGTTGCAAACAGGCGTTTCGAGACTTCGATTATAGTGGCACGTCTTTTTTCTGCGGACAGGCGTTTAGCCATATTGAGAGACCGAGAGGGGAATTAAATTAGCAGGTGCCTGTATCAGGCACCTGCTAGAAAAATCAATTAAGATTTTTTGATCATGAATTCGAAAGCACCATCAGCTTCAGTACTAGACAGTAATTCGTTACCAGTCTGTTTGCAGAAAGCTTCAAAATCTTTTACTGAACCTGGGTCAGTAGCAACAATTTTCAGAACCTGTCCGCCTTCAAGCTGGGCAATAGCTTTCTTGGCACGGAGTATTGGTAGAGGGCAGTTCAGACCTTTAGCATCTAATTCGGCATCAAAACTCATGGAGTTTTCTCCTAATAATATGTGGATGATTAATCAAAAGACCATGTTAGTGATCGTTTACTTACATTACGTATATAAGCATGTCCTGTCAATAAAATTAACCTAATGTAATATAGATTAATGTAATATACTAATTTAGATGTTTATTTAAATATCTGAATTAAATAGTGTTTTTGACTATGTCTGATAATGAAAATAATTCCTGTTTATGCGGTAGCGGACGACCAGAAGCGACCTGCTGTGGCGCGGTGATAAACGGGTTACAGCCAGCAGAAACCGCTGAGGCACTTATGCGGTCGCGATATTTTGCCTATGTTAAAGGTAACGCGGAGTATCTGCTAAAAAGCTGGCATCCGAAATACCGCCCGGCTGAACTTAATCTGGAAAACAGTCAGGTCAACTGGCTGGGCCTGCAGATTTTACAGACCCAGGCAGGACTGGTACGTGATGCTCAGGGGGTGGTGGAGTTTATTGCTCGATTTGAGCAGGCCGGGAAGAGCGGAATGGTGCAGGAACGCAGTCGATTTGTATTTGAACATGGGCAATGGCTGTATCTGGATGGTGATCTGAAATCATCCGAAAAACCCGGTCGAAATTCACCCTGCCCCTGTGGCAGCGGAAAGAAATATAAGCATTGTTGTGGTCGATAATGAATATAAAATCATGAGTCCGCAAATTAACGCGAATGCACGCAAATAAAAGCAAAAATAATTTTGTTTGTGCGCCTGATCCCACAAACAAAACATTAGCGTTTATTCGCGTTCATTTGCGGACACCATTTTATTTTGATTGTCAGCTGAGTAGTAAATATTTCCCTGGTCATCGATCTCCAGCTCGATACTGTCCAGATAGTCACCAAAACATGGGCCACTCACACATCGGCCGGATTCGATCAGGAACTGTGCGCCGTGCATCGAGCATAGAATTAGCGCTTTATCCAGATTGAGAAATTCATCCGGCTGGCATTCCAGATTTACACCACCATGAGGGCATTTGTTTCTGTAGCCATAAATCTGGCCGTCTTTTTTTACCAGGAACAGTAACAGCTCTTCACCATTATCCAGTTCAAGTTCAAAACCTCTGGAACCAGGGTCATCCAGTTCATTCTGGTGACAAAGTCTATGTGTCATAGCTATACCAAAAATTCAAATCCTGCCTGACCGCATTTTTTTCCGGCCAGTCGACAGGCATTTTGCAGGGCCTCGTTCAGGTCCTGCTGTTGAAGGAAGCCGTGAATTATACCTGCATTGAAGGTGTCACCGGCGCCAATGGTGTCGATGATTTTATCCGGGCTGAAGGCCGGGCTGTGGAGGACGGAAGAATGATTTATCCCCCATGCACCCTGATCTCCCCAGCTACAGGTCAATGTTTGCTGGTGTAAATGCTGGTACATGTGCTTTAGGAAGGGTTCAGGGTGATCGAATCCATTTAGTATTGTATAAGGCCTGGAAAACATAATGATATCGGCCAGGGGGAATAATTGTTCCAGGTCGGGTCGATCTTTTTCCGCTTCCAGAGAAATGGGTTTGTTGAAGTGTCTGGCATATTGCATCATTAATGACGTCTGATTGATATTGCGGCCTTCGAAGTGAAACCAGTCAAAAACGCTGAGATCCAGTGCCTGAAACTGTGTAAAACTGAGTTCAGGTAAATCGCGATAATGCACAATAGTACGAGAGCCGTTACTTTGATTCAGGGTGATACAGGACGTAGGTGTAGTACCCGGGAGCAGCATGGATCTATCAAAAGTGATATCGCAGCTTCGAAGATCGTCAAGGATAAACTGGCCTGAACGGTCATCGGCCAGTGTGCATGCCAGTGTGCATGAGTATGGATACTGACTCAGTACGGCTGCAGTATTGGCCGCATTGCCACCACGACGATAATCCTGGGCCAGGGCACGAATCTCATCATCCTCATTCGGGTAGCCCGTAACATAGTTGATGATATCGAGCGTTGCTATACCTGTGAGCAGAATATTAGTCATGGTATCCGGGGTCAGTTTTGCTGGCGGAAGTATGTCATAATCGGTTGATAAATACAGATAACGAAATTTATTCTATGTTCGAAAATGACATTATACAGATTCTTTTAGGCTCATTGGCTGGTCTTGTATTACTGGTGCTGTGGTTGCTGTTTCAGATGAAGCAACTTAAATCCGATTCACAGAGCCAGTCCTTACTGCAATCACAGTTGTTGAATTCCCTGAAAGACGATTCGTTTAGTAGCCGTGAAAAACAGTTTTCCCAATTAGCCGAGATGCAGCAGATGATTGAGCGACGTCTGGGGGAGATGGCAGAGCAACAGGGTGAACGATTTTCACGATTCAGTGAGGCCACTCAGAATACTCTGTATCAACATCGACAGGGCTTTGAAGAGCGACAGCTGGAAACCTTAAAAATTCAGCAGGAGAACCTGACTCAGGGGATGAATGCCGTTCGCCAGCAGGTCACTGAAGCATTGGGCCGTTATGGTGAGGAGCTGGGTAAAAAAGTAGAAGCACTGACCGGCACCACGGATCTGCGTCTGAAAGAGATCACCGGGCAGGTGGAAAAACGCCTTAGCGAAGGCTTTGAAAAAACCACTTCAACCTTTGCCGATGTGGTGAAACGCCTGGTCCTGATTGATGAGGCACAAAAGAAAATTACGGAACTTTCAGGCAATGTGGTCAGTCTTCAGGAAGTGCTGGCAGATAAACGATCACGGGGTGCATTTGGGGAAGTTCAGCTGTCGGCACTGGTACGCAATGTAATGCCGGAAAACAGTTTCGAATTTCAGTATACCCTGCCCAATAAAACTCGGGTGGACTGCATGCTGTTTTTACCTGAGCCTACCGGTAACATCGCCATTGATTCCAAGTTTCCGTTAGAAGGCTTTCGTAAGATTACCGATATCCATTTGCCGGAGCTAGAGAGAGTGGTGGCTGAGCGACAGTTTAAGCAGGATATAAAAAAACACATCAAGGATATCGCTGAAAAATATATTATTCCAGGTACTACATCCGATGGAGCTGTAATGTTTATTCCTGCGGAAGCCGTGTTTGCAGAAATTCATGCTCACTATTACGATCTGGTGGAAGAATCGCAAAGAGCCAAAGTCTGGATGGTATCTCCTACCACCTTGATGGCGGTGCTGACGACAGCAAGGGCGGTGCTGAAAGATTCCGCTACACGTAAACAGGTACATATTATTAAGGATCATCTGGTTGCGTTATCGAGGGATTTTGATCGCTTTCAGGTACGTATGAATAATTTGTCAAAACACATATCACAGGCCAATAAGGATGTTGAAGATGTGAACACCTCTGCGCGTAAAATTAGTAGTCGTTTTGAGAAAATTGAAAAAGTAGAAATGCTTCAGGAAGAGCCAGTGGAATTATTAGAGCAGGACGATAAAACGATATAACAACTAGTCCAGGGAAACTCTGATTAATGGCATTAAATCAAGATCGTAACAGACGATTACAATTACTTCTTGTCCTTGCAGTACTGCTGTTTGGCATTGCTGTTGCTGTCCTTCTGGTGGTTTTTAAACCCGGTGCCAAACGGGTCGTGGCTGAACATAAGCCACCACAGGTGGATATCTACCTGGCAGTGGCACAGGATATTCACATACCCGTACAATCTCAGGGCAATGTCCAGGCTGGAACCCAGATAACTATGGCTGCTGAAGTCAGCGGAAAAATCAAATGGGTGTCCGAGAGCCTGAGAGATGAAGGCTATTTCAGTAAAGGTGATTTGCTGCTAGCCATTGACGATGATGAATATAAGTTACTGATCACCAAGGCCGAAGCGCTGGTTGCCGCCGCCGGTCAGTTGCTGGCCAGGACCGAAGCAGAAGCGGACCAGGCACGGCAAGATCTGAAACGTCTGGGACGTGATCCGGCGCAGAGTACCGACTATGCTTTACGCATACCTCACCTGAAAGAAGCCAGAGCCAATCTGAAAGCGGCCAAGGCTGATCTTGCCATTGCAACGCTGCAGCGGCAACGTACCGAAATACGGGCACCCTTTGCCGGACGTCTGATTAAAAAATATGTCGATGTAGGGCAGTTTGTTGCCCCCGGGGGAACCTTGCTGGACATCTATTCCATCGAAACGGCAGAAGTGCGGCTGCCACTCACCCAGAACCAGTTAGTTCTGCTCAGCCTACCAGTCAATGATCCAAATGGTCTCGATGAGACCGATAATCAGGTTCTGGTGACGGCAGTTTATGCCGGTAAAAGCTGGCGCTGGAATGGACAACTGGTCCGCACCGAAGGTGTTATCGATGAGCGAAACAGGATAGTTTATGCCGTGGTACAGATTGATCGGCCAAATCTGGCAGACCCTGAACAGCCCGGACGTCCTGCCCTGACCAGTGGCCTGTTTGTTAAAGTCACTATTCCGAGCCGCCTACTGGAACAGGTGTATGTTTTACCTCGGGCGGCATTGCGTTTTGGGCGTGAAATCTGGCTGGTGGATAAGGACAATCGATTGCTAAAACGGCAAGTTGGCGTTTTGCACAAGGAAAAACTGCATGTTTATATAGATTCAGGCTTAAAACCTGGCGAGCGAGTTATTACCAGTTCGCTGGATATCGCCATAGATAACATGAAGCTGGATCCTCAATTGCCATCAGCCACCGGTGTCTCCGAGGTTGTGCGATGAACCGAATGATTGCCTGGTTTGCCGAAAACCGGGTAGCGGCCAATCTGATGATGTTACTGATTGTGGTCGCTGGCATTCTGTCTATTCCTGAAACACGCAAAGAACTGATCCCAAATATTTCACTGGATATGGTCAGTATTACTGTGCCCTACCCGGGTGCCAGTCCAGAAGAGGTGGAACGCTCTGTGTGTATTCGGGTGGAAGAGAGTATTTTCGATATCGAAGGTATTCGCAAACTGACTACCCGGGCCAGGGAGGATGCCTGTGTCACGGTGGCGGATATAGACAGCAATTATGTTACCCGAGATGTAATGGACGACATTAAATCACGTATCGATACCATTACCAGCTTCCCGAAAAACACAGAACAACCGCTGGTTAAGGAAATCAGTATTCGCAGCACAGTAGCCAGCGTAGTGGTATCCGGTAAGGTAGATGAGGTGACATTAAAACATCTGGCAGAACAGGTGCGAGATGAACTCACCGCTTTGCCTTCCATGACCCAGGTGGAACTGGTGAATGCGCGGCCCTATGAGATTTCCATTGAGCTGGCTGAGTTCAGTTTGAAGGAGTTCGGCCTGAGTTTCGATGAGGTCTCGCACGCCCTGAACCAGTCATCACTGGACCTGCCGGGAGGATTGCTGAAAACCGACAATGGAGACGTAGTGCTGCGCACTATGGGCCAGTCTTACTGGGGTGAGCAATATGAAAACATAACGCTACGTGCCAATGCCGATGGCAGTCGAGTACTGGTGTCGGATGTGGCTCATGTAGTGGATGGGTTTCAGGATGCAGAATTTAGAGGAGAATTTAACGGTGAACCAGGAATTCTGATTACGGTGTACCGTGTGGGTGAGCAGAATATACTCGATATTTCTGATGACATTCGTAGTTATATTGACAGCAAGCGCAGACAGTTACCGGATACTATCAGCATCAATATCTGGCAGGACAAGTCCAGCTATTTTAAAAGTCGTATGCAGTTATTGTCGCGCAATGCCGCCACGGGTTTGCTACTGGTGTTCATCATACTGGTTATGTTCCTGCGCCTGCGACTGGCCTTCTGGGTCAGCCTGGGGATTCCTATTTCCTTTATGGGGGCCTTCTGGTTACTGCCTCAGTTTGGTGGTTCCATCAATATGATTTCCATGTTCGGATTCATTCTGGTGCTGGGTATAGTGGTGGATGACGCCATAGTGGTGGGGGAAAATGTACATGCCCGACACAGGTCAGGAGACCTGGGGTTATCGGGTGCCATTCTCGGCGCCCAGGAAGTGGCAAAGCCAGTAGTGTTTGCGGTGTTAACCAGTGTCGTGGCCTTTATGCCCATTCTATTTCTGCCCGGTCCCGAGGGGCGGTTATGGATGGTGATCCCCATGGTTGTAATCATAACCCTGCTATTTTCTCTGGTGGAATGCCTGTTTGTGCTGCCGGCCCATTTATCCAGGATTGATACAGAACCAAATATGAGCAATCCCTTTACTCGCTTTCAGCAGAGATTCTCTGATCGAGTCGAGCATTTGATACAACATATTTACCGACCATTTCTGGCCAGAGTACTGCGCTGGCGATATCTCACGCTGGCCAGTTTTATATCGGCGTTCCTGATTTTTGTTGTAGTGGTGGCGGCAGGCTGGCTGCATGTGCTGTTTTTCCCCAGGGTAGAAGGCGATATTGCCATTGCCAGCATCAGTTTTCCTCAGGGTACTGCGGTGGAAATTACTGAAGCCGGTGTTGATCGACTGGAGCAGGCGGCACTGCAATTACGGGAATCTCTAAAGCTTAGCAGCGGAGAAGAACAGATTCAGAACCTGATATCCATTATAGGGGTCCAGTCTTTGAGTCGTACCGGCAAGGAGGGCGCCCATGTGGGAGAAGTGGCGCTGGAGCTGGCACCGGCTGAGCAACGCAGCTTAAGCAGTGCTGAGATCATTAACCGATGGCGAGAAAAGGTGGGCGAGATTCCTTCGGTAACCCAGCTTACATTCCAGGCCTCGCTGAGGGATTCCGGGCCAGAGATAAGCCTCGAGCTGACCGGTGCGGATATCGGTCGACTGTCTAAGGCTGCGGATGATCTCAAATCCAGGCTACAGGAATACCCGGGGCTTTATGATGTGCAGGATTCATTTGAAACCGGCAAGCGTGAAGTTCAGCTGAGGCTGAAACCAGAAGCTGAAAACCTCGGGGTGAATACGCAATTGCTGGCACACCAGGTTAGACAGGCCTTTTATGGTGAAGAGATTCAGCGCATTCAGCGCGGCCGTGATGATGTTCGGGTGTTCGTTCGTTACCCGGAAGCAGAACGTAAATCCCTGTATTTTCTGGAAACCATGTTCATTCGTCTCGACAATGGCATTGAATTGCCATTAAGTGAGGTCGCGGACGTGAATTATGGGTTTGGACCGGCGGAAATAAAACGTATCGATCGTAAACGGGTGATCGAGGTGAGTGCGCGGGTGGAAGAAGACAAGGCAGTACCCGGACAGGTAATGGATGATCTGAAGCAGAATTATCTTGAGTCTCTGGGTCGTTTTTATCCTGGGGTCAGCTGGAGCAAGTCCGGCTCTCAGAAAGACCAGGACGAGTTGTTAGACGCCATGTATCGGGGGTTTATTCTGGCATTGCTGGGCATCTATATCCTGATGGCCATTCCATTTCGGTCCTATGCCCAGCCGCTGATGGTGATGTC
>CBDULX010000017.1:0-25845 GCA_965368175.1 uncultured Gammaproteobacteria bacterium
CTATGGATCGTTATTTGATGGCAATATAAGTGTCCATTTTTTCGGGGTCACCTCAGTCTGAGTCATTGTTGCTTGAATCTGATCCGCCCCATTAGAAATAATTTTTGGCTTAAGCTGACAATTCAAGCCTGCGCTAAATGTCTCCAAACACCCTGTAGCTGACGTTCGCTAACTTGAAATCAAAAGATTTGCCACAGAGGCACAGAGAACACAGAGTTTTTATAAGTTCGCCCTAATACAGCCACGACTGTTTTCTCTGTGACTCTGTGGCAAAATTTTAAATTTTTGATCAGTCCGCTTATGGCTATGAGCGGATATTGCTTATTGTTAAGCTTTCGCTCTTATTGCGGTTCGGTAGTAAAGCCTATTGCCACTGCAATACCGGTAATTAGTAATCCCGCCAGTACGCAAATAGGCCCGATGCCGGTTTCCAGTAAGGTGTTTGCCCAGCTGTACTGGAACACATTGGCCAGATACAGCATGCCCGAGTGCATGATGGCGCCGATGATGAATAACCAGCTGATCAGCTGTTTTAGCCAGCTGGCAACCGCCAGGAAAATAATCACCAGACCGACAATGATGTTGAGTACCGATTCCAGGTTGCCATGGGCGTGGGGGCCGCCTTTGATGCTGTCGATGGAAGACTCAATATTGAACAGTTTGTTCAGGCTCAATATGCCACGAGTATTGGCCCTGGCAATCTCCTCCGCGGGTAATGCTTCCAGATCTTCTTCAAATTCGTTTTCCTGCAAGGCCTGCAATCGACCAACATGCTGTTGTTTTTCGCCAATGGCAGCGCCATAGTCCTCGTACATGTCGACCATAACGGGCCCCAATGCGGCTGTCAGTACCAGGTATAGAAAGCCAAATACAATGTTCTTTTTACCAATCATGGTTATCTCCCGGGGTGCAGATAATTATTTTGTTTATTCAGGCACAGGTCTTGAATAAGTTTTTTTCCATTGTGCATGTTTTTGTTCCTGGATCAAAACATTTATTCTGAACTGAGTTGACTGGAATTTATATCATCGCAGACATAAAAAAAGCCTCCAGAGCAGTCAGCTACTGGAGGCTTTTGAGTGGAGTCGTTTAATGCGTGCTTACAATCCCTGGCTCGCAATAATTCCGATAGAGATAGTCTGAGCCGAAAGTATTGTTGTCTGGGTAGCGGCAATATTAATATTCTGCAATTGCTGCACAGCAAGAATATTATCGGCGGCAACCCCGATATTGTCAGCCATGGCCAGGATCAAATCAGCCATTTCCAGAATGCGGTTGGCCATGACGCCAATATCCGCAGACATTTGCAACATGCTATCCATGGCGGATGTCAGGCTTCGGTCTGACATGACCGGAGCCAGTCCTTCGCTGGCCAGGGCGTAGCCTTCCATTACTATGGCCATAGAATTCAGCATCAGGCTCATGTCAGCCAGGGTCTGGATACTTTGCTGGTTGATAGAAAATGTATTGCTGGCGGCATCCAGATTGATGACGTCGTTCAGTGCGTTGAACTGGTCCTTCAGGCTGGAAATATCGCTGGCTGCTGTGGAGAATTCATGGACTATATTGAGTACATTCAGCACTGTCGCGGCCATATCCAGAGTTGTCCAGTTACCCGAGTTGAGCAGGCTGGTCAGCTGGAGAGAATAATTGTCGCTGCTGACAACACTCACCAGGGTCAGTATGTTTTCCTGAGTGGTCAGTATAGAGGCCTGTGTCAGAGCAATGTTCTGGTTCTGGATTTCCTGGGTTTCGATAATGCGATCGGCCATCAAACCGATGTTGTCGGCCATTATGAGGATGTTATCGGCCATTTCCAGAATACGATCGGCCATGGTGCCAATATCACTGGATAACTGCAGCATGGCATTCAGACCATCGGCAATATCAACCATGTTGGCGGTAGTCGAGATAGCACTGATATCCAGGGATAAAAACTGTGCCTGACTGGCCAGGGCCACGGACATCGTGGACAGATCGCTGAGAGCGTTCAGGCTATCGGTATCCAGGCTGACAGGTGCGGTGAATCCCTGATCTACTATTGCAATATTATCGATCAGAGCGTTGGTTGCACGGTTGAGGGACAACAGTTCATTGCACATGTTGTCCGCAGTCAGCTGTGTGCTGCTCATCTGCAGATCCAGGCTATTACCCTGACTCAACAGACCCTGCAGGTCGGTGGTCAGACTGGCCTGTGCAGTGCTGCTGAAGATCATCATTGCAAAGCTTAAGCTGGCAAAGGCCAGGCTCTGGGTGAGTCGTTTTACTAGAATATTCATGGTATTTGTCTCAATCATTCGTTTCATACGCACCTGTATTACAGGTTGTACCCGGCAATTACGTTCACTGTGGCCGTGGTGGCTGTGGTTAATGAGTTCTGGGTCAGGGTGACATTGCTTTGCTGGATGTTCTGGGTTTCTACTATGCGGCCAGCCATGTCACCGATGTTGTCGGCCATGATGATAATGTTGTCGACCATTTCCATAATGCGGTTAGACATCTCACCAATGTCGCTGGTTAAGCTCAGCATGCTGGCGGTAGCATCACTGAGCACAGCTGAACTGGTGATGGGTGCCAGGGTGTTGATGGTGCTGGAATAGGTTTCCAGTGCCAGCGCCAGTGCGCGGTGGATATTCGACAGGTCACCCAGCAGGGTCAGAGTGTCACCATTAATCGAGTGGCTGAGTTTTTCACTGTTCAGCATGATCTGGGCGTAAATGCTGTCTATGGCACTGTTGACCGAAGCCACACTGGTTTCCAGAGCCGTGAGTTCTATGGCCATGTTGTTTTCATTGAGTAACAGGCTACCCATAGAGCTGGACAGGATATTGCTGTCATTAAGCACGCTGCTCAGCAGCAGGTTGTAACCCAGAGTATTAAAGCTGTCACTTAGGGCAATCATGTTCTGCTGTGTGGTCAGCATGGAAGACTGGGTAAGTGCGATATTGCTGTTCTGCAACACCATGGTCAGCAAAATACGATCAGCCATCAGGCCAATGTTGTCCGCCATTACAAGAATTTTATTGGCCATTTCCAGAATACGATCAGCCATGGTGCCGATGTCATCGGCTAATTGCAGCATGGCCGCCAGACTGGCCTGGTATTCAAACAGTTCGGCCAGATCGCTTATGCCGCTGATGTCCTGCGACATGCCAGTGATGCTGCTGGCCATGGAACGTGACAAATTGCTCAGGTCGTCCAGTGAGTTCAGGTCTTCCGTGGTGAGTGACACAGGGCCTGTCAGGCTGGTGATAACCGCTTCAATGTTACTGGTCAGGTCCTGGATGGAGCTATCGGCCATGGCCAGTTCAGAACAGCTGTTGTCGCTGGTGATACTGGTGCTGGCCAGTTGCATGTCCAGGGTATCGGCCTGGTTGACCAGATCCGTTAATTGCAGGCTAAGGCTACTGGCCTGGGCCGACAGGGATGACAGTAACAGCCAGCTGGTTAAACCAATCAGCGCCAGAAGGCGAGTACGGCTGGTGGAATTTAATATGTTCATTTAAGACCTCTTAAACATGTGGTCTGATTCGATCTAATGGAATGTGGGGCAGGGAGTAGAATCAGGGTGGTTAATCATATATTGCGTAATTATAACATAATATTATTAAATTCTAATGTGTTTATTTTAAGTGAATATTCCACTATGTGATGAAAACCTCAGATCTTAATGGGGTGTTTCTAAGTAGTTGTTATTACTATCTTTTTCCGCCGCCACTGGCTTTAAATAACAGGCGGTCCATCATCCTGTAACTGAGCAGGCGTTTCAGGTAGCCGAACAGATAAGTGGGGAAAGTAACGTAATAGCGCACTTTAGGGCGCCTGGATTCCAGGGCGTGAATCACTCGTTTCAGTACGGCTTCAGGGCCCAGTGTAAACGGAGCCGCCGGACCTTCCTTGTTGAGTCGGTCAATTAGTGAAATATATTGTTGTTTATGAACACTGTGTTCGGCATCGATGTATTTCTGGAACGCGTTAAAGCCGTTGTGTCGGAACTGGCTGACAATAGGGCCGGGTTCGATCAGACTGACATGGATATGAGTGTCGGCCAGTTCCTGTCGCAGGGTATCGGTGAGACCCTCCAGGGCGAATTTGCTGGCATTATAGGCGCCACGATACGCCATGGCGGTGAAACCGAGCACCGAGCTGTTCTGGATAATGCGGCCATGGCCCTGTTTACGCATGATGGGAATGATTAGATTGGTGAGTTCTACCCAGCCAAACAAATTGGTTTCGAACTGGGCACGCAAGGCTTCCCGGCTCAGGTCCTCCACTGCACCGGGCAGGCCATAGGCGCCGTTATTGAACAGGGCATCGAGTTTGCCACCGGTGCGTTCCAGAACCCGGTTCACAGCATTTTTAATGGACACAGAATTATTTAGATCCAGGGGCAAACTTTCCAGCCCAAGACTGGCCAGATGTTCCACATCATCCGATTTGCGGGCCGTGGCAAACACCCGGTAGCCCCGCTGCTGCAGGCCCTGGGCCACACATAGGCCAATGCCGCTGGAGCAGCCGGTAATCAGGATGCTTTTCTTTTCTGCACTCATCCAGGTGAATCTCTTTAAAATAAAAGGACGCAGGATACCGTTCCTGTACTGTTAATAGAAGTCCCGAATGCCTGCAAGTTAGACTTATCTATGCGTTACTCAGTATAATGTCCCGTTTTTTTTATGTTTAAGGCCACATCTACTAATTCTGGCATATCCAGAATTAGTAGATGTGGCCTTAGGGTTCGGGTAACCGGACCATGTCTTATTTATTTAACTTCGGATTATTATTATGCGCAGTCATTACTGTGGACAGGTCGATGAAAACTTAATCGATCAGGAAGTCGAGCTTTTTGGATGGGTGAACCGTCGTCGAGATCACGGGGGTGTGATCTTTGTGGATTTGCGTGACCGTGAAGGTCTGGTGCAGGTGGTGTTCGATCCAGACAAGCCAGAAATGTTTGCTACAGCCGAACGTATTCGTAATGAATATGTATTACGGGTCAGGGGTAAGGTCAGAGCCCGTGATGAAAGTGCGATTAATGCTAATTTAAAAACCGGCAAAATTGAAGTGCTGGGGCTGGAACTGACAGTGTTAAATGCCTCGGAGACTCCGCCTTTTCAGCTTGATGATCAGGGTGTGCACGAAGATATTCGTCTCAAATACCGTTACATCGATTTGCGTCGTGATGAAATGCAGCAACGTATGCGCATGCGCTCTCAGGTGACTCGCTTCCTGCGTGATTACCTGGATAATCAGGGCTTCTGGGATATAGAAACTCCGATGTTGACCAGGGCCACTCCGGAAGGCGCTCGCGATTATCTGGTACCCAGTCGTACCCATCAGGGTGAATTTTTTGCCCTGCCGCAGTCGCCTCAGTTGTTCAAGCAGTTGCTGATGATGTCTGGCATGGATCGTTACTATCAGATTGTACGTTGCTTCCGTGACGAAGATCTGCGTGCCGATCGCCAGCCAGAATTTACCCAGCTGGATATAGAAACCTCTTTCATGGATGAAGATGGCGTGATGACGGTTATGGAGAACATGATCCGCGAGCTGTTTGCCCATGTACTGGAAGAAGCCCTGCCCAATCCCTTCCCTCGTATGAGTTATGCTGAAGCCATGGCGCGTTACGGTTCCGACAAACCGGATTTACGCATTTCCATGGAACTGGTGGATATCGGTGATCTGATGGTGGATGTTGAGTTCAAGGTGTTTTCTGCTCCGGCCCAGGATCCTAAAGGTCGTCTGGTGGTATTAAGAGTCCCAAAGGGTGCCGAGCTGAGCCGTAAGGAAATTGACGGTTACACCGATTTTGTAAGTCGTTATGGTGCCAAGGGTCTGGCCTGGATCAAGGTGAATGATGTAGCGGCAGGTCGTGACGGCCTGCAATCACCCATTGTCAAATTTCTGCCCGATGAGGTCCTGACCGCAATTATTGAGCGCACAGCCACCGAAAGTGGCGATTTGCTGTTCTTCGGTGCCGGCGATGCCAAAGTGGTGAATGAATCCATCGGAGCGCTGCGGGTAAAACTGGGCCAGGACCTGGATATGGTGGAACGCAGCTGGAAACCCCTGTGGGTAGTGGACTTCCCCATGTTCGAATGGAACGACAGGGAAAACCGTTGGGATGCCCTGCATCATCCGTTTACTTCTCCCAGTACACAGGATCCGGCTGAACTGGCGGCTAATCCTGGTGAAATGCTGTCCCGCGCTTATGACATGGTGCTCAATGGCTGTGAACTGGGCGGTGGCTCGGTGCGTATTCACAATATTGAAATGCAGGACAAGGTATTTGAGATATTGGGCATAGGTAAACAGGAGGCTGAGGAAAAATTTGGCTTCCTGCTCGAAGCCCTGAAGTATGGCTGTCCGCCCCACGCCGGTCTGGCCTTTGGACTGGATCGCATGATTATGCTGATGACGGGTGCCAATTCTATCCGTGATGTTATGGCCTTTCCGAAAACCCAGACGGCAGCGTGTTTGCTGACTCAGGCACCTTCCGGAGTTTCAGAGGCCCAGTTGAAGGAACTGAATATTCGTATTCGCAAGCCTGTGGTAGAAAATTCCTGATGAAACTAAGGAACCTCTGGTTGAGTCCAGGCACTTTCAGCCTGTATAAAATAATCACGACTTGATCAGAGCTTAGCTAACAGGTTTTTATATACTAAAGTGCAGCAGAGCCCCTGATTTCATTGTGGTTTAAAACCAGGCAGGGCTCTCCATTCAGAGATAGTTTCTTTTTTTATCCATCAGAGTTATCGTTAAATTTGTGTATAACAGGTATGCAACAGACATCCTTTAAACGACCTGAATCGGTGCTGGTACTGGTATACACTAGAGCTGGTCAGGTGCTGTTAATGAATAGACGCCAGCCGGAAGGCTTCTGGCAGTCGGTGACCGGTAGCCTTAAGTGGGATGAAAATCCGCAACAGGCCGCCCTGCGTGAGCTCAAGGAAGAAACCGGGCTGGATTTGATACCCGTGGACTGTCGAATAGAAAACCAGTTTCCGATATTGTCGGAATGGCGAAGTCGATATCATCCCGATGTTACTGAAAACCGGGAATACCTGTTTGCGGTTGAGCTGGACAAGCCTTGTAAAATCCGACTCAACCCCAATGAACATATTAAATATGAATGGCTGGACTGTAATCTGGCCATGCAACAATGTTCCTCCTGGACCAATAGTCAGGCCATTGAAATTCTGGTCAAAAACCGACGGGCTGAATAACCTATGAATGCCGTAGCCATACAACCCTATGCTTTACTCGACGATGAAGAATGTGAGAGCCGCATTCTGGCGGCGAAACAGAAACTGGGGGACCGCCTGGTCATACTGGGTCATCACTACCAGCGGGATGAAGTGTTCAGACATGCGGATTTTTCCGGTGACTCCTTAAAGTTATCTCGTGAAGCCGCGAAGTCCAATGCCGAATATATTGTGTTTTGTGGCGTGCATTTTATGGCTGAAGTGGCTGATATCCTGTCCCGGCCCGAACAGATTGCCATACTGCCCGATATGGCAGCGGGTTGTTCCATGGCCGATATGGCCGATCTGGCTCATGTTGAAAAAGCCTGGCGCGAACTGTCTGAAGTACTTGATCCCGATCAGAGTATCACCCCGGTTACCTATATTAATTCTGCCGCTGACCTCAAAGGCTTTTGTGGCCGTCATGGCGGTATCGTGTGTACCTCGACCAATGCCCGTCATGTGCTGGACTGGTCATTCAGCCAACGTGAAAAAGTACTGTTCTTCCCGGATCAGCACCTTGGTCGTAATACCGGCTACACCATGGGCCTGGATCTCGATGAAATGGTAGTATGGGATTACGATAAACCCATGGGCGGGCTTACTCCGGAGCAGATTAAAAATGCCAAAATGATTTTATGGAAAGGCTTTTGCTCGGTACATCAAATGTTCCAGCCGGAACAGATCGACAACTTCAAGGAAAAATACCCGGAAACCATCGTTATCGCTCATCCGGAAAGCCCGTTCGAAGTATGTCAGAAATCCGATTATGTCGGATCTACCGAATACATCATCAACACCATCGCCAATGGCGAACCCAATACCCGCTGGCTGGTGGCTACCGAACTGAATCTGGTCAATAGACTTAATGAGCAGTTCAGGGACCAGGGCAAACAGGTGCATTTCATGTCTCCCACGGTGTGCATGTGTTCCACCATGTTTCGTATCGACCCCCAGCATCTGGCCTGGGTGCTCGAAAACCTGGTGGAAGGCAAAGTGGTGAACCAGGTATCTGTGCCCGCCGATGTTGCCAAACACGCCAGAGCGGCGCTGGATCGCATGCTGGAAGTATCGATTTAAGTATCAGAGAGCATTTTTGCCACAGAGACACAGAGATCTCAGAGTTTTTTCTTAGTTGTTCAAGGTACTGCTTGAAAAACCTTCATTTATTCTTTCTCCGTTTTCTCTGCGGCTCTGTGGCAAACGCTTTAAATTAAATAAACAATTCACTTTATACTTCTGATTCTTTTGGGTATGTTGAAACCATGAAAGAAGCAGTGGTGTTGATTCATGGTATCTGGATGACCGGTTCCGAGATGTGGCGGTTACGCCGACATTTGACGGCTTGCGGTTATGAATGCCATGTCTATAAATATTCCAGTATGAGGGCCACGCCGGAGCAAAATGCTGATCGGTTGAATGACTTTGTGCAATCGATTAAGACGCCGGTAAAGCATTTTGTCTGTCATTCCCTGGGCGGTCTGGTGCTGCTGCATCTGTTTGATAAGTATCCCATTCAAAAACCCGGTCGTATTGTGCTCCTGGGAACGCCTGTAAATGGCAGTCAGGTGGCGCAAAAGCTGAACCATAGTCGGCTCACTCGTTGGTTACTCGGGCGCAGTGTTGAAAATGGCGTACTGGGAGACAGACCCAAATGGATGAAATGGAGAGATCTCGGTGTGATTGCCGGAACCCTGCCTCTGGGCGTGGGTTTGATGCTGGGTGGCCTGGATGGGCCAAACGACGGCACGGTATCGGTAGAGGAAACCCAGCTTAAAGGTGCCACCGATTTTATCAGTCTGCCGGTAAGTCATATTGGTCTGTTGTTGTCAAAAGAAGTTGCAACCCAGGTAGTGACCTTTTTGCGCGCGGGTAAATTCGGGGACGTGGCGACCAACCTGTTATTCGACGCTACGGGTTAAAACAAGTTGGAAGTTATAAGTCGTAAGTTGTAAGTTAAAAAATAATAAAAGAATGAAGCTCCCGCATCCTCGAGGATGCGGGAGCTTCATTCTTTTCAGTATTCCAATCTCTACACCTAGACACGGCACAATGCTAAACTGTGCGGCATATTTATGTCCAACAAGGGTATTTCTCGCATAGTTAGGAGAAGTGCTTAAAAAATCGAAATGAGGTTGTTATGGCGGGTCATAGTAAATGGGCCAATATCAAACACCGTAAGGCGGCACAGGATAAAAAACGGGGTAAGATTTTTACCAAGCTGATTCGTGAAATCACCGTTGCAGCCCGCGGTGGCGGCGGGGGAGATCTGGATACCAATCCTCGATTACGACTGGCGGTGGACAAGGCTTTAAGCGCCAATATGACCAAAGATACCATCGATCGCGCCATCAAACGTGGTACCGGCGAGGGGGATGATGCGAATTACGAGGAAATTCGTTACGAAGGTTATGGCCCTGGGGGTACGGCGGTGATGGTGGATTGCATGACTGATAATCGTAACCGGACCGTATCAGAAGTGCGCCATGCCTTCACTAAATGCGGTGGTAATCTGGGTACTGATGGCTCAGTTGCCTATATGTTTAAAAAAACCGGTATTCTAAGTTACCCGGCAGGACTGGATGAGGACAGGATTATAGATGCCGCACTGGAAGCTGGTGCTGATGATGTGCTGAGTAACGAGGATGGCAGCGTTGAAGTGATTACTTCGCCCGAAGAATTTATGACGGTCAAGCAAGCCATGAAGGCGGCAGGGCTAAAAGCGGAATCGGCAGAGATTATCCAGAAACCGGATACCGAAACCGAAGTTAGCTTCGAAGATGCAGAAAAAATTATAAATCTTATCGATACGCTGGAGGATCTGGACGATGTACAGGAGGTTCATTCCAATGCCGATTTTTCCGATGAAGTCATGGCTCAGTTACAGGCCTAGTCGGTGATTCGAATCATCGGCATTGATCCAGGGTCGCGCCAGACCGGTTACGGGATTATCGATTCCGATGGTCAAAACAGCCAGTATGTTGCCAGTGGTTGTATCTATGTGAAGGGAGACAACCTGCCCGAGCGGCTGGGTGATATTTTCGGCCGGGTCAGTGAACTGGTGGTCGAGTGGCAACCGGTGGAAATGGCGATAGAACAGGTGTTTGTGAACAAGAATGTGGATTCCGCGTTAAAGCTCGGCCAGGCCAGGGGTGCAGCAATCTGTGCTGCCGTCCAGGCCAGTTTGCTGGTGAGCGAGTATACCCCTAAAGCGGTGAAAAGCGCGGTGGTAGGCACTGGTAATGCGAGCAAGGAGCAGGTGCAACACATGATGAATATGCTGTTGAGTCTGAAAATAAATCTTCAGGCCGATGAGGCTGATGCGTTGGGCGTTGCCCTGTGTCATGCTCATAATCGGACACTGGCGGGTAAAATACCCTTACCCAGCCGACGTCGCAGCAAGGGGCGCTGGTTATGAATAAAATAACAAATCGCCGGTCACAGGCAAATCGATTCACGCAACCTGGATAGATAAACAAGACATGATAGGTCGATTACGCGGAAAAATTATCCACAAACAACCTCCCCAGTTGCTAATAGATGTGCAGGGCGTGGGCTATGAAGTCGATGCGCCTATGTCAACTTTTTACCAGCTGCCCAACCTGGGTGAGGATGTGGTTCTGCATACCCATCTGGTAGTGCGGGAAGATGCCCAGCTACTGTATGGATTTGCCTCGGAATCAGAGCGGGCTTTATTCAGAAATCTAATAAAAATCAGTGGAGTGGGTCCCAAGATGGGGCTGACTATCCTGTCCGGTATGAATGCCCAGGAATTCATCCACTGTGTACAGGATAATGATGTGGCGGCGTTGGTAAGGATGCCGGGCATAGGCAAGAAAACCGCGGAACGGTTAATTATTGAATTGCGAGATCGACTTAAAGATGAGCTGCCCGATGCGTCTACGGGCTTGCCATCTCAGGTGGCTGGACTGGTTCAGAATAATGCTACTCCAGCCGGTGACGCGGTCAGTGCTCTGATTGCTCTGGGTTACAAACCCCAGGAAGCCAGTAAAATGGTACGTTCATTCAACTCTGAAGGGCTGGGAGCGGAAGAGATTATTCGACTCAGCTTACAGGGAGCGGCGAAAAAATGAGTGCCGACGATGATCGACTGATATCCGCAAGAGGCAGTTTTGATGAAGAAACCATCGACCATGCGATTCGCCCAAAATATCTGAAAGACTATTCCGGGCAGCCGATGGCTACAGAGCAGCTGGAGATTTTTATTCCAGCAGCCCGGGGACGCAGTGAGGCACTGGATCATCTGTTGATCTTTGGCCCTCCAGGCCTGGGTAAAACCACCCTGGCCCATGTAGTGGCCAATGAAATGGGGGTTAATTTACGGCAGACTTCGGGCCCGGTACTGGAAAGACCGGGTGATCTGGCGGCTTTACTCACCAACCTGGAGCCTCATGATGTTTTGTTTGTGGATGAAATTCACCGTCTGAGCCCGGTGGTGGAGGAAGTACTGTATCCGGCCATGGAAGATTATCAGCTGGACATAATGATCGGTGACGGCCCCGCGGCACGTTCCATCAAGCTTGATTTGCCGCCATTTACCCTGGTGGGTGCCACTACCCGGGCCGGTTCTCTAACGTCGCCGTTACGGGATCGTTTCGGCATAGTGCTGCGTCTGGAGTTTTACAATATTCAGGATCTGACCGCTATTGTGAAACGCTCGGCCCATATCCTCGGCGTGGAAATCGATCCGGGTGGTGCCGATGAAATAGCTCGCCGTGCTCGAGGCACGCCGCGTATCGCCAATCGATTGTTACGTCGGGTACGAGATTATGCTCAAGTTAAAGCGGATGGTAAGGTAAATACGGATGTGGCCGCCAGGGCGCTGGACATGCTGAAAGTGGATGCTTTTGGCTTCGATAACATGGATCGAAACCTGCTGCTCACGATTATAGAAAAATTTGACGGCGGTCCGGTGGGTGTGGAAAACCTGGCTGCGGCCATCGGTGAGGAACGGGATACCATTGAAGATGTGATCGAACCTTATCTTATCCAGCAGGGTTTTTTGATGCGAACTCCCAGAGGTCGGGTCGCCACTCCCAACGCCTATCGTCACTTTGGCTTAAAAATAAAAGCGAAGAATCAACCGGCTGATGATCTGTTTGATGACGGGGAATGATAATTTAACGAGCTTAGCCCCAAATTGACCGTGTGTTCGTTAAAACTAATATAGCTATTTTAATATTGCTGTTTTAATAATTTGCGACAAAGTCACAGTTGCTATTTAAATAATCTTTACAATGAAGAAATAAATTCCAGAAGTGTAAAAGAGATTTATAAGATAAATGAACTTTAGCTGGCCGATACGCATCTATTACGAGGATACTGATTCAGGTGGCGTGGTATATCATGGAAAGTATCTGAATTTTCTGGAGCGATGCCGAACTGAATTTTTAAGGCATCGGGGCTTTGAGCAGGACAGGCTCATAAACGACAATAATATGTTATTTGTAGTGCGATCCATTAATATCGATTTTAATAAACCGGCCCGATTTAATGAGTTGCTGGAAGTCACAGCTCGGGTCAGTCAGATTAAAAAAGCCAGTTTATTATTTGAGCAAAAAATTATACGCTCATCCGATCAACAGCTCCTGTGTCAGGCTTCGGTACTGGTAGCCTGTTTAACTGCAGATGGCTTCAAACCCAGGGCTTTGCCTGCTGGTTTCCGGGAGGCATTAGGTGTCGACTGATTTATCCATATTCCGCTTAATACTGGACGCCAGTGTACTGGTACAACTGGTCATGTTGCTGTTGCTGGTGGCATCGGTGCTGTCCTGGTTTATTATTTTTAACAAACACAAATTGCTAAATACCACCTCAGAAGCCGCCCTCAAATTTGAGGATCAGTTCTGGTCGGGTGGTGATTTGAGTGAGCTTTACACTGCACTCGGTCGTCGTCATCTGCCCAGGGAAGGCATGGAAAAAGTATTTGAAACGGGCTTTGCCGAATTTGCCCGTTTTTACAAGAGCAATATCGACCCCGCCTATATGATGGCCAGTGTTCAGCGCAGTATGAAAGTGGCTCTGTCTCGGGAAGAGGATAAACTGGAGTCGAATTTATCTATGCTGGCGACCATAGGTTCCACCAGTCCCTATATTGGTCTGTTTGGCACCGTGTGGGGCATTATGAATTCCTTCACTGCACTGGGCACGGTACAGAATGCCACCCTGGCCATGGTGGCGCCGGGTATTGCCGAAGCCCTGATCGCTACCGCCATGGGTTTGTTTGCAGCCATACCTGCAGTGATTGCGTACAACCGTTATTCCGATGGTGTGGAGCGACTGATAGGCCGTTATGAAAATTTCGCCGAAGAGTTCGCGACTATTTTACAGCGTCAGTCCAGTCACCCCTCTGAGGCTGAGCAGACAGTCGAGGTCGGTTAATGGCCGGGCAGAAAAAACGGCGGCCCATATCTGAAATTAATGTGGTGCCCTATATTGATGTGATGCTGGTATTGCTGATTATTTTCATGATAACCGCACCCTTGATACAGCAAGGCGTGGAAATCGATTTACCCCAGGCATTGGCCAATCCCATTGACCCGGACCAGGCCGAACCGGTGGTGGTTACGGTGGATAAAAATGGCGCCTTTTATATTGATATTGGTGACCAGCCAGACAAACCGGTGGCTGCACAATTACTGGTGAACCGGGTGGCTGCGGTGTTAAAACTGAAACCGGGTGTGCCTGTGCTGGTGCGTGGTGATCGTGCAGTGGCTTATGGACAGGTTGTGGATGTTATGGTGTTGTTGCAGAAAGCCGGCGTACCCAGGGTGGGGCTGGTAACCGAACAACCGGAGATGTTGCAGTAATGGAATCGAGCTTATGGCTTGAGATAAAACGGCACCCACAGGCTATGGCAATTTCTATTGTTTTGCATGTGTTGCTGGTAGTGGTGCTGGTATTAAACCTCAGTCATAGTGAAAAACCTTCTTTGCCTATGAGGGCTAAAGTCAAAACTGTACAGGCTGTGGTGGTGGATGCCGCAGTGGTGGATTCTGAATTGAATAAGCTTAAAAAAGCAGAACAGCGCCAGCAACAAAAAGAACAGCAGCATAAGCAACAGTTAAAAAAAGAAATGGAACAGGCCCGTGAACAGAGACGTAAGGAAGAAAAACGCCTGGCCGAACTGAAACGTCAGCAGCAACAAAATGAAAAGGATGCCAGAGCGCGGCAGGCCAAACTGGAAGCCGAGCGTAAACAGAAACAGCAGGAACTGACAGAGCTAAAACAGCAACAACAGGATCTGGAGCACAAACGACAGGCCGAGCAGCAACGATTAGCAGCGATAGAAGCGAGAAGAAAAGCAGAAGAGGATGCGGCACGAAAGAAGCAGGAAGCTGAGCAGGCTGAAGTCCGACGTAAAGCTGAAGAAGCGGATTTAATACAGCGAATGGAAGAAGAAGAGGCAAGGGAAATGGAGAATAATACCCGCTTGCAAACTCTACGCAGCCAGTATGCACAGATGATCGAGCAGCAGGTGGCACGAAACTGGTTGCCACCGGCCAATATGACTAAAGGCTGGTTTTGTGAAGTGATGGTGATGCAGAATCGTTTAGGGGATATTACCCAGGTTCAGATGCTGAAATGTTCAGGTAGCGATGCCTTTAAGAGTACTGTGGAGCGTGCGGTGAGAAAAGCCTCTCCTTTGCCTTCACCGCCATCTCCGGATGTATTTGATCAGAAACTACAATTTACTTTCAGACCCGAAATATGAAAAAACTTTTGAAAATCCTGTTATTACTAAATAGCCTGTTATGGACAGCATCGTCACAGGCAGTGCTGGAACTGGAGATAACGAAAGGTGTCGAAGATGCCATCCCCATCGCAATCATCCCGTTTGTGAAAACGGGCAAGCCTGAGGCGTCCATAGATGTGGCTGCATTAGTTGCGATTGATCTGCAGCGCAGTGGTAAATTTGCACCACTGGCTAATGACAAATTGCTGGCAAAACCAACCAGCCTGGATGCGGTCAATTACAAATTATGGCGGACTGCCAGCATTGATCATCTGGTCATTGGCCAGATCCAGGTCCAGCAAAAGGGCGAATACGAATTGCAGTTCCGTCTGCTGGATGTATTCAAGGGTACACAGGTGCTGGGCTATCGATTTACAGCCAATGATCAGACCTTACGTAAAACCATTCATCACATCAGTGACCTGATTTACGAGCATATCACCGGGCAGAAAGGAGCATTTAATACCTCTATTGCTTATGTCACGGTTGAACGCAAAACCGGGAGTGCTCCAGTCTACAAGTTACAGGTGGCGGACACAGATGGCCATAATTCTAAAACCGCCTTAACATCTGATGAACCTATTATGTCACCCGCCTGGTCACCGGATGGTTCTAGCCTGGCCTATGTCTCTTTTGAGAATAAGCAGTCGGAAATCTATATTCAGCACCTGGCTGACAAGCAGCGGGAGCGGGTGTCATCACGGGCGGGTATCAATGGTGCGCCGGTATGGTCACCGGATGGTAAAAAGCTGGCGCTTACATTATCGAAGGGCAGCAATACCGATATTTACATTCTGGATCTGGCCAGCAAAAAACTGACTCAGCTGACCCAGCACTGGGCCATAGATACTGAACCTGCCTGGACACCGGATGGATCTGAAATCGTATTTACCTCCAGCCGCAGTGGCAAACCTCAGATTTACCAGATTGGACTGTTCGGAGGTAAAGCCAAACGACTGACTTTCGAGGGTAACTACAATGCTAATTCAGAACTGAGCCCTGATGGTAAGCAGCTGGTTTTCGTGCAGGGTGATGGGCGAAATTTCAAAATTGCCATTATGGATCTTGAAACCCGATTTGTGCAGGTTCTGACCGATGGCGTACTTGATGAATCACCCAGTTTTGCCCCTAATGGCAGTATGATTCTGTATGCCACCCAGTCTGGGAAACGAGGTGTACTGGCCGCGGTATCGACCGATGGCCGTTATAAACAAAAACTGGTTTTGTCCGAAGGTGACGTGCGTGAACCCACCTGGGGACCATTCCGTCGTCAATAAACAATGGAGAGCGTTCAATGAAGCTTAAATTATTATCGACATTTATTATAGCGGCCCTGTTAGCGGCCTGTACTCCAGCTAGTATAAAAGACGGCGCCGAAGGAGATGCTACGGGCGGTGCTCAGGTCGGCGGGCTGGATGGCAGTGGTCAGCTCAGTGGCAGTGAGCTGGCGGCCATGGATAAGAATGTGTCCTATGAACGTAATGCCATTAATGATGTCAACAACGTACTGGCGGAACGAGTGGTTTATTTCGATTTTGACAGTGATCGGGTATCTCCCGATTTCATCGATCTGGTTAACCACCATGGACGTTATCTGGCCGCCAATAATGATGTGATCATGCGGATCGAGGGGCACGGTGATGAACGGGGTACCCGTGAATATAATGTAGCTCTGGGGAACCGGCGAGCCGAGGCCGTTAAACGGCTGATGATGTTACAGGGGGCTCAGCCAGATCAGGTATCTGTGATCAGCTACGGCGAAGAAAAACCAGTGGCGCTGGATCATGATGAAGAGGCCTGGCGGCTGAATCGTCGTAGTGAACTGGTTTACAGTGTGAAATAAGTTCTTTTAGAGTGTTAATAGCATTACCCTCGCTTGTGCTGC
Organism: uncultured Gammaproteobacteria bacterium; assembly: GCA_965368175.1. GTDB lineage: Bacteria > Pseudomonadota > Gammaproteobacteria > SZUA-229 > SZUA-229 > CBDULX01. Next base: position 16,883 of record CBDULX010000017.1, read on the forward strand.
TGGGTTTTGCGCGGTAATGGCAATACATATATACTTCGCCCTTGTGCTGAATCGTACAATCGTTGTTCAGGATAACTGGGCGGTGTATTTGCTGGCTGATCCGAAAATCTGAAAAATAATCCAGAAGGCTATGATTATGTTGAAAAAAGTTGCAATTAGCTCGGTGATTTTTCTGGCCTCTATGGGGCTGGTGCAGGCTGCGAGTCTGGAAGATCGAATTGAGCGTATGGAAAAATTGCTTGGTAATCAGGTACTGATGGATCAGATTACCGATCTGGAACAGATTCGTATGGAGCTGGCGGAAATTCGGGAGATGGCAGAAAATCAGGAGCATCAGCTGGAATTAATCAATCAGCGCCAAAGGAGTCTGTATCAGGATATGGACAGGCGCATGCATGATATTGAAGCAGGTTCGCCGAGAAAACGCAGCATGTCTACCCAGCCCTCACCCATAGCTCCACCCGGCAGTGCTTCTTCTATTGCACCACCGACAGTTGCAGTGGTCAATGCTCCCAGGGGAGATGATAAGGAAGGTAAAATGGCTTACAGCCAGGCCTTTAATCTGTTGAAAGAAGGTCGTTACCAGCAGGCCGTGGTTGAATTCAGGAGCTTCCTGTCGACCTATCCAGACAGCAAGTATGCCGGTAATGCTCAGTACTGGCTGGGCGAGGCGAATTATGTGTCCCGCGAATACAAAACTGCACTTGATGAGTTTGAGGCTGTTCTTACCAGGTATCCTGGCAGTGCCAAGGTGCAGGGGGCGGCTTTGAAAATTGGCTATACCTATTATGAAATGAAAGACTGGGACGAAGCCAAAGAGGCATTACAGAAAGTAATTGCCAGTTATCCAAATACTACCTTTGCCCGTAAGGCGGAAGAGCGCCTCCAGCGAATCAAGCGTGAAGGGCATTAATATAAGGGAGCATCTAAACAAGTCATGATTGCGATCTTACTGTTTAAAAATTCCAGCGTCTTCGTTGAATCGCCATTCCTGTGCATCCCTGCACCCGTGGCATTACTCCCTCCTGTACGTCATCTTGTCAATAGTTTACTATTAACTGCGATTTTCGTCCTGAATCTGAAATTTTTAATCAATAATCTCATCAACCAGACTTATTCAGAGACTCCCTAGCGCATACTTTGCTATTTCCAGCAGGGTTTTACCTATCTGATCTTAATTATGACTGAATCTCCTTCACGGCTCAGGCTAACCGAAATATTTTTTTCTCTACAGGGCGAATCCACTACGGTGGGCTGCCCAACGGTGTTTATTCGCCTGACTGGTTGCCCCTTGCGTTGCGGGTATTGTGATACCAGTTATGCCTTCTCCGGAGGTGAATGGTACAGTCTGGATCAGATCATGGAACAGGTGAAGCAGTATCCCGCCCGTTACATCACTGTTACCGGAGGTGAACCTCTGGCTCAGAAGTCCTGTACTGAGTTACTTGCTCGTCTTTGTGATGAAGGCTACAGGGTGTCTATTGAAACCAGTGGTGCCCTTGATATTTCAAATATAGACAGTCGAGTGAAGCGGGTAATGGACTTGAAAACACCGGCATCAGGGGAGTGTGAAAAAAACCTGTACCAGAACATCGAATATCTGGGGCCAGATGACGAAGTGAAATTCGTCATCTGTAATCGAGACGATTATCAGTGGTCTAAAGATATACTTGATAAATATCGACTCAATGAACGTTGTGAAGTTTTATTTTCACCGGTCCACGGCGAAATTTCCGCTACAGAACTGGCAGACTGGATTATTCAAGATGGCCTGGCGGTACGTTTCCAGGTGCAGCTTCACAAATATCTCTGGGGTGATAAGCCAGGTCACTAATAGAACGATGACGGTAATATTGAATATATGAATCAAACGAAAAGAGCCATCATTCTGCTCTCTGGAGGGCTGGATTCAGCCACCGCTCTGGCCTGTGCTCAGTCCGAAGGCTTTGACTGTTATGCACTGAGTTTTAACTATGGCCAGCGTCACTGTAGCGAGCTGGATGCAGCAAAAAAAGTGGCCGAGGCTTTTGCTGTAACCGAACATCGGATCATGAATCTGGATCTGGGTTTGTTCGGTGGCTCAGCGCTCACTGACAAGCAGATTAAAGTACCTACCGAGCCTGCTGAGGGTATCCCTGTCACTTATGTGCCAGCGCGAAATACGGTATTTCTTTCATTTGCCCTGGCCTGGGCCGAAGTCACGAAGTCTCGAGATATATTCATTGGTGTCAATGCGGTGGATTATTCTGGCTATCCTGACTGTCGTCCCGAATATATAAATGCATTTGAAGCCATGGCCAATCTGGCTACCAAAGCGGGTGTGGAAGGCCATAAGATGACTATTCACGCACCCTTAATTCACCTGAGTAAGGCGGAAATCGTGCAGCTTGGGCAGTCTAAGGGTGTGGATTATTCACTCACTGTTTCATGTTATGCCGCAGATGATCAGGGCCGAGCCTGTGGTCAGTGTGATTCCTGCCGTCTCAGAAAAACGGGTTTTGAGCAGGCGGGTATCGCCGATCCAACTCGATATCGGGAAAAATAAGCAGATTATTATGTGAGCATCTTGTTTTTCCTGGAAAATCAGGTACTATACCGGCCTTCTTGCGGGGGCCAGGTACAGTTTTTTTGAACTGTGTCAGATGCGTAAATTTGGCGCTTCGTGGTTGTGTACCTTAGGGGCCAATAATCGCGTATTACCCACACACGTAAGTACGGGCCGTTAGCTCAGTTGGTAGAGCACTGGACTTTTAATCCATTGGTCCCGCGTTCGAGTCGCGGACGGCCCACCATATTCTGATCTACTGAATCAACAGTCGGATCTCTGGACCCCTCTCATGTAAACATGCAGAGGGGTATCTTCAGATAACACATTAATCCTCTGGTACAAAATATTTTCACTTCGCTAATGCGGAATTGCTTTTTTTGTCCTGTAATATTTTTGAAACAAAAATGACATAAAATTCAATATGCATTAGCTGCTTTTTCCTTTTTAGATAAGCGGTGCTTTTTAACTGATGAACTTTAGTGAAAATATTTTTTAATAGGGTGTCTTAAGTTCTGTAATCTAATTAATAACCAACTCTATTTTATTTCTGATTTTGTTTTCATGTTTTTGTGAACTGAGCATGCAACGATGTCTGCTCAGACTGATACACTTTTGCAAATATAGAACTCACTAAATAAATTATTTGCAGGAGCTCTTGCATGTCCCAGGCGAGTCATTCATCCCGGCTACGCTCCATCGTTTTTAAAGTCGTTTTATTATTGTTGTTGCTTTTACCCGTGGGATTAATGGCTTATAAGTTATATGTGCTTGATTACCCAATAAAAGATCTGATGCCCGTTACGAGCTATCAGGTTGAACTTGCAATACAGCTGGAAGGTTATGGCGAAGACATAAATGTACATACTTTTTTGCCCCGATCTGATTCACGACAACGCATAATAAAAGAAGTGAATGCATCTGGACGGTTTGTTATGGAGCAGCAATCAGTAGAATTAAACCGGCTGGTTAGCTGGAAAGGTGAGTCCATTGAAGGGCTGCAGGATATTCGCTATGTATATCAGTTGCAAACCAAACAGCTGCGTTATGAATTGCCGAGAGATATGTTAATTCCCGGAAAATATCCTGCAGAAATGGATCAGTATTTAAAAGAAGAAGAAGGTATTCAGGTTAATGATCCCTTAATTCATCAGGAGCTAAATAGTATTCTTCCTGAGGGAGAACGTTATGTGTCAGATATTTTGCACAGAATTCACCGGCATCTACAGGATCAATTCGAAAACAGAAATTTTTCGGGTTATACCGATGCCTTAACCGCCCTTAAATTAAGAGAGGCGAGCTGTAATGGTAAAGGCCGTTTGTTCGTGGCTATGGCTCGACGAATAAATATTCCAGCTCGGCTTGTGGGTGGTTTTATTATGGAATCAGGCAGTAAGCGTACCAGCCATCAGTGGGTCGAGGTATATATAAATGGTTTCTGGGTGCCATTTGATACCATTAATGATCACTTTGCGGAAATTCCAGCAAATTATTTAAGCCTGTACTACGGTGATGAGTCTTTGTTTCGGCACAGTAAAAATATAAATTTTCAGTATAACTTTACTACCACCAAGAAAATGGTGCCCCGTTATGATGCGCAGGAATCACTGGGTGATTCTGTACTTAATATTCTGAACTTGTATGCAACATTCGAACGAGTTGGAATATCACAGGACCTGCTTAAAGTGCTTTTAATGATCCCCATAGGAGCACTGGTTACCGTTGTGTTCAGGAATGTGATAGGGCTGGAGACCTTTGGTACATTTTTACCGGCACTGATAGCCGCTGCTTCGCGAGAAACAGGCTTGTACTGGGGCTTGATTGGGTTTGCTCTGATTATTTTGATTACCGCAATTATCCGTAAAGGCCTGGACTGGTTACAACTGCTGCACTCACCAAAAATGGCGGTAATACTAACCATAGTAGTACTGGTAATGATGGCAATGACGGTATTCGGTGTAAACCTGGGATTATTCGAACTGGCACAAATGACGCTTTTTCCTATTGCTATTCTGGCCATAACTGCCGAAAGATTTGCGATTATGACTGAAGAGCAGGGCTACCTGAAGGCGTTCAGAATTATGTTCATGACAGCCATAGTCATCGCTGCAGCATATGCAGTTATGTCATCGTTATTTCTGCAGTCACTGTTTCTGGCGTTTCCAGAATTACTATTCGTTGTCATTGCATTAAATATCTGGTTAGGCAAGTGGGTAGGTATGAGGCTTATGGAATTTTATCGTTTTCGTCATTTGATTTTCGCAAGGAGTCAGTGATGGATATGAGAAGATGGTTCAGGAATCTTATGGAGATACAAAAAAGGGCGAGTGAAGTTTTATCGATTAATAACCGAAACCTTGGGTTTATTTATCCAAATAATAAACGCAGTCATTTCCCGATAGCAAATGACAAATTGCAATGTAAGAAAATCTTGTGTTCGGTAGGCGTTGCTGTGCCTGAAACTCATTTCAGCTATGGCTATTTTTATGAATTACATACGCTGGAGGAAGATCTGTCGACATTGGCTGATTTTGTCATTAAACCGGCTAATGGTAGTGCGGGAAATGGCATAGTAGTGATTGTCAGGCAGGCTGATGATGGCTGGTATTCTATTGGAGGTCATTTTTATAGCCTGCCTGATATTAAAAAACACCTGTCGGATATCATATTTGGTGTGTACTCGCACGATATGATGGATCAGGCCATCATTGAACAAAGAATCGTGCAGCATGATCATATTAACTTAATCTGTGATCTTGGCTTGTCAGATATCCGGATTATTTTATATAAAGATCAGCCTGTTATGGCAATGTCAAGAATTCCGACCAGCGAATCAGATGGTAAGGCGAATCTTCACCAGGGAGCAATAGGGTTGGGTATTGACATTGAAACAGGAATAACGACCCATGCAATTCAAGATGGTCGATCTATTACTGTGCATCCAGACAGTCAAAAGTCAATAATTGGTATAACGATTCCATTCTGGTCACAGTTAATTGAAATGTCCGTTAAAGCTGCTGAAGCTGTGCCTCTAAAATATCTTGGGGTTGATATTGCGATTTCGAATCAGGGGCCAGTAATGATCGAAATTAATGCACGTCCAGGTATAGAAATTCAGAATGCCAATAATACTCCCATCCGTAGTCAGTTAGATTACCTGCATCATCTGGCGTCAAATTCCGAGTCTGGAAATGCCCTATGACACGATTGTTAAATGAAAGTTTTATTCCTATATTGCTGGTAATAAGCAGCATATTCCTGGTTATATTTTACTCCAACTATGTAGCTGATCTGGATGCCGATCAGGTGACTGTAATCGAAATTCCATCGGCGGCTATACAGCAGGGAGCGGACCAGGAGCTGATTGTCGAGGAAGAATTATTTACACAGGTTGAAAAATTACGTGTTGACGATCCTGTTTACTCCGATGCCTATCAGTTAATCAGGAATAAGCAGTGGCAGAAAGCAGAGAAGTCTTATCTGGAATTAATTAACTTATATGATACCTCACAAGCCCGAACCGAACTCGGTTACATATATTTCAAACTGGACGATTATGAAAATGCAGCCGATCAACTTGTTAAAGCACTGAATAAAAAGACTGTTTATCTCCCGGCCTATTATTATCGGGCAAAAAACTGGGGCAAGATGAAAAGTTACGAAGCTGCTGCACTTGATTACCTGACTTATATAAAGTACTTCCCTGGTGATTTTTCTGCACACTTTAATCTTGCAATGATTCGGCTAAAACAACAACAATATGAGCGGGCAATTGCGTCATTTAAAACCGCATCTGAATTAGCCCCTGGGCGTAAAAAATCTAAAGCGTTGTATTTTTTGGGTAAGAGCTACCAAAGTCTGGGCCCTGATAGTTATCTCGATGCAGCACAGGCGTATCAACAATCTATTCGGATATTCCCTGGGAATATAAAACCAAGAATAGGCTTAGCCAGTTTATTGCCCGATACTGAACAGGGTAGAGAAGAAGCTGAAAATATTTATCAGCAAGTGCTACTGTTAAAACCTAATTATTCTCAGGCGCATTTTTTATTGGCGGGTATTCATAGCCGCCAGGGTAATCAACGTGAAGCAATTGTGGCTTATGCTAAAGCCATAGAATTTAATCCATCTCATATAGCGGCCAGGTTCAACCTTGGTCTGATTTTACTGGACAAAAAGAAATGGAGTGAGGCCGCAGATCAGTTTCAGGCTATAATGAACATTAATCCACAACATGCCAGAGCCTGCTTCAATCTGGGTAGAGCGAATTACCGATTGAAGAATTATGACCAGGCATTGAAAAATTACAAGACAGCATTGAGTCTAAAAAATGGTGACTACCCGGAAGTCGCCATTAATCTTGGGCTAATATACAGTGCCAAAAAAGATTACGAGACTGCTATAGAAGTCTATAAAGAGGCGCTGAAAAAGCACAATAATTCAGCTAAATTGTATTACAACATAGGTATAGCTTATTCGAAGTCGCGCAGACCCAGGCTGGCGCTTAAATCATTTCACTCCGCAATTCAATACCGTCCTGTATATGCACAGGCCTGGTATAACATAGGGCTTATCCATAGTCGTCAGGATGAGCATCTGATAGCTATAGACGCTTATCAAAAAGCATTATCAATAGAACCAGATTATCGATCTGCCCAGTTGAACCTGGCAGTAAGCTTAACTCGTACAGGCAAGTTAAAACAGGCTGAAATTATTTACCGACGTGTGCTGGAATCTCATCCGCGCTATGCATCTGCCTGGATCAATCTGGGACTGGTTCTGCTGGATCAGGATCTTTTCCGTGAGGCAGAAGAAGTGCTCGTACAGGCATCACAGCTAGAGCCCGATAATGCTCGTGTTATCAGTTTGTTAGCTAAAGCACTGGCCATGCAGGAAAGGTTTTCTGAGGCTGGTGAATTCTATCGTTCTGTGATTGATATGAATCCTAATAGCAAAAAGTACCGACTTGAATACGTTCGGGTGCTTCAGCTTCAAAATGAATATGCTGTAGCACTCTCCGAAGTTCAGAAAGCCATGAAGCTGCATCCAGACAGTAGATTGCTTGTAAATGAATTTGATAAGATCAATTTGAAACTAAAGTTAAATCCTGAAAGGTAATAGTTATTATGTTTAAGAAAAAATCATTGGCGATCAGTTGTTCTTTAATTGCTCTGTCAACGTCAGTGGATGTATTGGCTCAGGAAGTAGAGTGGTCTGTTGAGACTGGGCTTGGTTATGAAACCAATGTTTATCATGCGCCGGATCACGATTATTTTGATTCTGCGTTACCATCAAATCGGCCAGGAGGTGTACTAGTTTCACCAGCAGAGGTCAGTAGCTTTTTTATCCCAGTGGGAGCAGAAGTTAGTGTCCGGAATAAAGCCTATGAAAATGTCGATTTTGTAGCTGGTCTGGATTTTGATACTGATATTATGCTGAATTCAGATGCTGACGATGCGACACGTACCAATGTTGATCTGGATCTGGGTTTCAATTATGATCTAATTGAATTGAAATACAGTAAGAAAAAAAATAACTATATTAAAAAAGATCGAGGTGATGCATATTTAGGTATGTTCATATCAACCCATAATCAGATTTATGTTGATCGTGATTCTGGATTACCCAAGGAAGTTGGAGGTGTTGATATTTCAGATAAATATAGTTACCAAAGTGTTGGAATTAAAGGCGATTATGAACGGAAAGTAGGTCATAATAAATATCTTGTGGGTTTTAAATATGAAGATTTAAATTACGACACACCACAAACGGGTGCGGAGTATGATCACGTATTGAATAAACTGGAAATCGGTTTGAAGCGCGATTTCACAAAAAAAACTGATATGAAAGTTGCTTACAGCTACTATGTGCGTGATTATAGTAATCGATACTCAAGAGATGTGGCTACTGGTACCTACTCATCAGTTAATGATTTACTTAAATATACCTATAATACGCTTGCGTTAAGTTTGGGTCATCGTTTCACGAAGCGTTTGAAAACGTATATCGATATTAAAAATACAAATCGAACAGATGAATTTGAAGGCTACAATGATTATTCCCGGCTAGATATATACATTCGGGCACGCTATAAATATTCAGACAAGACAAAGATGCGAGCCAAAATCAAATCTTCTCAAATTGACTATAAAAATGCTTATAATTTTGAAGACCAAACTCGAGGTGATAAAGAGAATTCAGGTATGGACATTACTGTAAAAGTTGAGCATCAATGGGCGAAACATAAAACATATTTTGTAGAGCTCGATTATACAGATCGTGTATCTACCGATGATCGATATGACTACACCAATAACATGATTATGTTAGGTGCTAAGTGGGAATACTAAAAGACATTGAATAAGGAAATTTGATGGAATAAAAAAAAGCCCGATCATGGATCGGGCTTTTTCTTGAG
>CBDULX010000018.1:0-24665 GCA_965368175.1 uncultured Gammaproteobacteria bacterium
CTCTATTAATTCTGGATATGCCAGATTGAGATTTAAAATTCGTCAGATCAAGGCGCAGATCGCACGTAATAGCAGGCTATTGCGAAGATTTGCAACGTAGATATGGCGATTTTTAAACTCAAGATGCTTATTCACGAATTAATAGAGGTGCCCTTAACACATTAATGACAATGGCACAGGTCCATCACCTGTTCAAAACGCATCCTGGCCTGCTCTGCTCCTATCAGTTGCAATACTTTGTCTAACTCAGGACCATGCAATACCCCGGTAAGTGCAATACGTATCGGCATCAATAACCGATCACCCTCAGCACCGGTTTTTTCCCTGATGTGTTCAATAAAGTAATCATAATCCACACCATGTTGATCAAGAGCTTCACAGGCAGCCTGATAAAAATCATGCCCGGCTGCACATACCACCACACGTTCTTCATCACCATGGGTTAGCTGATCAGTGCACAATCTTTGCGCCCAGAACAGAGCATCGTCTGCAGACTCTAATGCGGGTTTAACGGCTTCGATAAACAGCTCTTTCTGCTTGCTGGTTACAATATCGTGGACCTGTTTTCCCATCGCCTGCCACAGTGTTTCTTTATCCTCATCCTGCATAGTTCGCTTGCCTCTCCAGGTTTGAGTTTTTTTATCATGCCTTTAACAGTGCAAATCTTAGCAAAAATCAGGTTACAATGTTTTCTTTTTACATTGAGTCAGGGCTATATGGTTAAGGTTTTATTTGTATGCATGGGCAACATCTGTCGTTCACCCACTGCGGAAGGCGTATTCAGACAGCTGGTCAATCAGGCCGGTCTGAGCGATCAAATCCATATCGATTCTGCCGGTACCCACGCTTACCATGTGGGCGAACCACCGGATCGTCGAGCACAGGCCGCCGCCCGGAACCGAAACATCGACCTCAGCTCACAACGGGCCCGAAAGGTTCATGATGAAGATTTCGAACAGTTCGATTATGTTCTGGCCATGGACAATAGCAATTATGCCGAACTTGAGTTCATCAGCGAACCCGATCAGCAGCACAAACTCAGACTGTTTCTGGATTTTGCCGACAATGCAGATACCCGAGAAGTACCCGACCCTTATTATGGTGGTGACCGGGGATTTGAACATGTACTGGATTTAGTAGAAGCAGCCTCTCAGGGATTACTGGCAGACATCCGCAATAAACACGGCATATAAAAAAAGCGCGGTTACACCGCGCTTTTTTATTTGATAGCCGTAAGCCAGCTAATTACTGAGAATCTTTCTCAAACTGCTCAGCCACCTGCTGCACGATTGACTTGGGTTTAGATTCTATCGGCGGTGGTTTTGGCTGGGTATCACTGACTGCTGCACCTTCAGTTACCACTGGTGGTTTGGATTCCGTTTTGGGTTCTGCCGTTGCTTTTTGTTCCGCTTTAGCTTCGACCAACCGCGGTTGCGCCTGACTCACCTGGGCCTGACTTATCTGTACTTTTTGCCCTTCCTGTTTAGGCTGCTCATGCACGGGTTTAGCGGGTGTTTGTGGTTTATCCTGCTGCGATTTACCCTGCTCCGTACTGGCAACTTGCTGAGGATTCGGCTGTTGAGTCGGTTTTTCCTGAACCTTTGATGGCTGAGCTACCTTATCGGCCATTGTATCTGGCCTGTCAGATGCAGATTTCTGAGGATTTGGCTGAGCATTATCCGTGGGCTGTTGAGCCTGCTCCGGGTTTTGAGCGGCATTCTCCTGGGTCCGGTTACCACTTGTGCGACGACGACGATTACGGTTACGACCAGCACCACGACGTTGCCCCTTATCTGACCTGGTATCCTGTTTAGTCTCGGGTGACTGACTCTCTGCAGTAACTGAAACGTTTTGATCCTTCTCTTTTGCCGGTTTCTGGGTCCGTGTCTGTTGCTGCTTTTTGTCCTGTGCCTGACGAGTAGCCCGACCCTGCTGGCGCTGATCCTGTGAAAAATCCTGTTTACGCGGACTATCCGATTGAGACCGATTATCCGGACGGTTGTCTTTGCCTGGGCTACGCTGACGGCTCTGATTACGACGAGAGTCGCTGGCTTTACGGTTACCACGACTACCACGAGCGCCACGATCACTCCGTTGTTGCTGGCCACCAGACTTAGGTACTGGCGCTGCGGCTTTTTTATCTCCACCGTTACCAAATAGAGACTTAATCATGCTGGTGAGTAAACCCGGTTTGGCTGGTTTTTTCATCACCGGCGCGGGAGCGGCGGGTTGAACAGACTGTACCGCTGGCTGTTCTGCCATTGGAGCCTCTTCTTTTTTCTCCGGTATATAGACTTCATTATCCACATCGGCTAACTGGTAAGAAAGCTTGTCTTCCAGGCCTGGTGTTTCCGAGATCCTCACCCGGTTGACACTATAATGGGGTGTAACCAGAGACGGGTTAGCGATGATGGAAACCTGAACTTTAGTGCGGGCCTCAATTTCATTCAAAGCGTCACGTTTTTCATTAAATAAATAAGTCGCCACATCAACCGGCACCTGAATAACTACTCTGCCAGAGTGTTCTTTCAGGGCCTCTTCTTCCGCAATACGGATGAGTGATAATGACAGAGATTCAATACTGCGAATGGTTCCGTAACCGGTACAGCGGGGACATACGATCTGGGTTGACTCACCCAGAGATGGCCGTAATCGCTGCCGGGACATTTCCAGTAGACCAAAACGGGAAATACGTCCGATCTGCACCCTGGCACGATCTACTTTCAGAGCATCAGACAGTCGATTTTCCACTGCCCGCTGATTACGACTGACCATCATATCGATGAAGTCGATCACAACCAGACCACCCAGGTCACGCAAACGCAATTGCCGGGCAATTTCATCTGCCGCTTCCAGATTAGTATTCAGGGCGGTTTCCTCGATATCGTGACCTTTGGTGGCACGCGCCGAGTTAATATCGATTGAGATCAACGCCTCGGTGTGATCAATCACAACCGCACCGCCGGAGGGCAGCTGCACTTCGCGTTGAAACGCCGATTCAATTTGACCTTCAATCTGATAGCGGTTAAACAGAGGTACACTATCCTGATACAGCTTAAGCTTGCGCTGACTGTTGGGCATCACCTGACGAACAAAGTCTTCTGCGGTTTTGTAAACAGCTTCATCGTCGATAAGGATTTCACCGATATCGCTGCGGAAATAATCGCGCAGGGCACGGATAATCACGTTACTTTCCTGGTAAACCAGGAAGGGCGCCTTTTTCTGAGCCGATGCTGTCTCTATTGCCCGCCAGACCTGAACCAGATACTCCATGTCCCATTGCAGTTCTTCTGCATTACGGCCAACACCAGCGGTACGCACGATCAGGCCCATACCCTTGGGCACGTCGAGCTGACTCATGGCTTCGCGAATTTCCTGGCGATCTTCACCCTCAATACGACGGGATACACCACCGGCACGGGGGTTATTAGGCATCAGCACCAGATAGCGTCCAGCCAGGCTGATAAAAGTGGTTAAGGCTGCACCTTTGTTCCCTCGCTCTTCCTTATCCACCTGAATAACGACCTGCTGACCTTCCTTTATGGCGGTCTTTATGTCAGGGCGTCCGTCAGCCTTTAAGGCTTCTTCAGAGAAATAGCTACGGGAGATTTCCTTAAACGGCAGAAAGCCATGGCGCTCTGCGCCAAAATCTACAAATGCCGCTTCAAGACTTGGCTCAACTCGGGTAATAGTACCCTTGTAGATATTGGCTTTTTTCTGTTCGCGGGAAGGTACTTCTATATCCAGATCGTAGAGTTGCTGGCCATCGACCATGGCCACGCGAATCTCCTCTTTCTGGAGTGCGTTGATTAAAATTCTTTTCATTCTTGAGTAAACCTGATTCGGATTGCCATCCCTCGCCGGTTTCTGGCTGAGTATCTTCTGTTATCACAGCTAAACCGTGACGAACCAGCACATACAGACAGGCAAATGCAACATAGCTACCCCAAAAGGTGCTGTGCATCGCTATAGTAATTCTGTGCATCGGGATGTTGTTCATTAAATTAACCTGTTCATCCAAAGTTGTGACTTTGGGAACCATTAGGCACATATCCGTGATATGAGCCAAAATTCTGTGTGTATCCATAAGTAATATTGAACCATGGATGGGTTCAGGGATTGACCTACCTGCCAAGACAGGAGTAATTGTAGCCAGCCTAATTGTGATTTAAGAAATTCCTGAAAAATTAAGCTGTTAGAAAATCCCTCAACAGCGCCAGTTTTGCAAATTGCAGCAGGGCGGTCAAGCCTTATGCCACTTATTATATGCCCTTACACTAAAAATAGAGGTTTTTTTCATCAAATTAACATCCCGATACCCCCAGATTCACTGCTGACTGGTAGAATGCGCGCCCATGAGCATTATCCAATACAAAGTACAGATGGTTGAAATCGGTCCCCGTCATGCCGAACAGCGACTGGATAATTTCCTGCTCAGTCAGCTTAAAGGCGTTCCCAGAAGCCGAATATACAAGTTATTGCGCAGTGGTCAGGTACGCGTTAATAAAGGCCGTAAAAAACCCAGTTACCGTCTGCAGCTGGAGGATCAGGTGCGCATCCCCCCGGTCACGACGGTAGAACCCAGCCAGCTCCAGGCACCAGTAGCCCTGCAGGATAAGGTCAATGACAGTATCCTGTTTGAAAACGACGATTTACTGGTGCTAAACAAACCCGCAGGCCTGGCGGTGCATGGTGGTAGCAATGTTCAGTATGGCCTGATCGAAACCCTGCGTCAGAGCCGGCCCGATACACAAATGCTGGAACTGGTGCATAGACTGGACCGCGATACCAGCGGCTGTCTGGTGATCGCCAAGAGCCGTCAGTCGCTCAGCCAGTTGCACGACCAGTTCCGCAGTGACAGCGACATGGAAAAAATCTATCAGACCATAGTGGTGGGTCGCTGGCAGGGCGGTGAGAAAATAATTGATGCGCCGTTGAAAAAAAATAACCTGAAAAGTGGCGAACGCATGGTCGAGGTTGATGCTGATGGCAAGATTGCCAGAAGCCTGTTCACCCCGCTCGCCTATTATGATGAAGCCACTGTGATGGAGGTAAAGCTGTTCACCGGTCGCACCCATCAAATCCGTGTCCACGCTTGCCATGCCGGTTATCCGGTGGCCGGAGACCGCAAATATGGTGACGATCAGTATAACCAGACCTTGAAAGACAGGGGTTTGAGACGCATGTTCCTACATGCTCAGCGACTGAGTTTTCGTCTCGGCCGGGATTATGAATTCATCGCCCCGGTGGATGCTGAATGGCAACAATTTTTATCAATACTTGAGAGCTCCTCTATTAATTCATGAAAGAGTTGAAGACATTGCCTTACAAATTACTGATTTTCGACTGGGATGGCACATTGATGGACTCGGTAGCCCGGATTGTCGATTGCCTGAAAATCGCTGGCACCGAGGCGGGTTTCGAACCTCGCTCTGACACAGAGTTACGCAATGTCATTGGTCTGGGTCTGCACGAGGCACTGAGTAAACTTTATCCCGATGAATCCGAAATCATGATTAAAACCATGGCTGGACACTATCGTCAACAATACCTGGAAAGCAACAGGACACCATCGAAACTGTTTCCTGGCGTCGAAGAGATGCTGGAAAACCTGGAAAATCACGGTTACTGGCTGGCCGTAGCCACCGGCAAAGGTCGTGAAGGTCTGGATCAGGTGCTTGATTACACCGGACTCAGGGGCCGATTTCATACCACCCGTTGCGCCTCGGAAACCCTTTCCAAGCCACATCCCAGGATGCTGGAAGAAATTCTCGAACAAACCGGACTCGAAGCCGGACAGGCTTTGATGATTGGCGACACGGAATACGATCTGGAAATGGCCAGTAATGCAGGCATGGCTTCAGTGGGTGTGACTTATGGTGTACATTCGGTCGAGCGTTTGTTAAAACACAAACCCATAACATGCCTGGAAGATGTCAATCAACTGCATCCGTTCCTGCTAACACTCTAACCAGGGAACCTCTGATTGAGTCTGGTTGTTGCTTGCTGCGATGAGTGTTTAGATTTTTTACGAAGTGAGGCGCGATTTTATTCTATTGCAACGAAATCGGGAGAAATCTGGACGCTTTTGTCCCGCATGAAACAATCTCGACCTGATCAGTGGTTCTCTAAGATTAACGCATTACCACACGATTGAAACCTGCCCACAGGGCCAACAGGATTAGCAATGACCGAGCATAATGAAAACTGGGAAAAAGATATACTTACAAAAATCGCCACTGAAGGGCTGAAAGAACATCAACGCAGCCGACGCTGGGGGATTTTTTTCAAATCCCTCACCTTCCTTTATCTGTTTATTATTCTGATTATGTTCAGTTCATCGGATGGGCCACAGCCCAAAGGTAAAACAGGTGAGAAACATACAGCCCTTGTAGAACTGAAAGGCATTATCGCCCCAGGCTCAGAAGCCAGTGCAGATAAAATCGTTACTGGATTAAGAGATGCGTTCAAACATGAGAATACCGCCGCTGTCATATTGCGCATCAACAGCCCTGGCGGTAGCCCGGTCCAGTCCGGTTATATCTATGACGAAATACTGCGTCTAAGGAACAAATATCCTGAAAAACCCCTGTATGCTGTGATCACTGACATCGGTGCATCCGGTGGTTATTATGTGGCTGCGGCGGCTGAAAAAATATATGCCGACCAGGCCAGCCTGGTCGGCTCCATCGGCGTCCGCATGGACAATTTTGGCGTGGTAGAAGCCATGGAAAAACTGGGCATAGAACGCCGTACCCTGACCGCAGGTAAAAACAAGGCCCTGCTCGATCCCTTCTCGCCGGCCGACCCTTCAGTGAACAAACATCTGCAGACACTGCTGGATAATATCCACGGCCAGTTTATCAATGCAGTAAAACAGGGCCGGGGGGATCGCCTGAAAGAAGTGGAAGGCATGTTTAGCGGACTTATCTGGACCGGCGATCAGAGCGCCGAACTCGGACTGGTGGATGAACTGGCCAGTGCCAGCCAGGTGGCCCGTGATGTAATTGGTGCCGAAAACATTGTCGATTTTTCAGCAAAACCCGATTTTTTTGAACGTTTTTCTCGAGGTATCGGAGCTGAGATTAGCCATATTCTTGTAGAAAAAACCCTGCTTCCCGAACTCAAGTAATGTGATACAAATAACATATAACATAGTGTTTTCCCGATAAAAGTCGGCTTACAGGTATTATCGCTGGTGACAGGAAAGTCAGCGGTTTATGATCTATCCTCCTTAGAAGGATAAAGCACAACAATTAAAGAACTTCAGGGGAAAACACAAACATGGGGTTGTTGAGGAAAGACTGGTTTTCAGCACTGGTTATCAGTCTCGTCATTATTATCCTGGGAAACCTCGGCACATTTGATGGCATCGAGCGCACGGCCTACGATTATGGCGTCCGCTATTCCTCCAAAACAGCTAACGATAAAATTGCCATTATCGCCATCGACGATGTCAGTATCGCTAATATTGGCCGCTGGCCATGGTCAAGGAATGTTCAGGCCGAAATGCACCGTATCCTCGGTCAGGGTGGTGCAAGGATTATTGGCCAGACCACCCTCTTCGTCGACCCTCAAATCGATCCTGGACTGAATCATATCCAGCAGTTATTGAGCTTTTACGGTGGCAGCAGTTTGTCCACTAATTTACAGGGTGTCAGCAAGGGCCTGCCCGCCGAATCGAAAAACCTGAAAAACGATCTAATTAAACTGGGGGAGATGTTATTACTGGCAGAACACCAGCTGAACACCGATCAGGTGCTGGCACAGAGTCTGGAAGAAAATAAAAACATCATCATGGCCATGCATTTTACCCTGGGTGAGCCCCAGGGAAAACCGGATACGCCAACCCCGGACTACATCAGACGAAATCGACTGACTAATATCCAGAACGATCCATTACACAACCCCGGCGGCTTTTATCCGCTTCCTGCGATTCATGCCCTGTTCCCGATTCCAGAAATCGGCCCATTGGCCAACGGTATCGCTGCCATCAATGCCTACCCCGATGACGATGGTGCTATTCGATCTGAGCCGCTGGTGATCAATTATTATGGTGAAATATATCCATCATTATCTCTGCTCATAGCGGCCAAAAGCCTGAATCTGACAACAGATGATATTAAGGTTAACCTGGGCGATAGCATAGAAATGGGCGGACTAAAGATACGTACCGACCCACTCATGCAGATGAACACTTTTTTCTATAGTGACAGCGACCAGGGTACACCGGCTTTCCAGGTCGACTCTTTCTTCGATGTATTCCAGGGTAAAATTCCAGCCAGTAAATACAGGAATAAAATAGTATTGATTGGTGCCACCGCCTCCGGAGTTGGTGATAGTATGGTGACACCCATCGATTCTTCCATGGTACCCGTGCTTACCCTGGCTCATTCAGTTTCCAGTATCCTCAATGAAGACTTTTTTATCGAACCGGAATGGACCGCACAGGCAAGACTTGCGATTTCCCTGTTAATAGCCCTGTATTTGATTTTATTGTTACCCCGAATGAAAGCCGGTATTTCCGCCTTCCTCACCCTGCTGTTACTCGGCGGTTTACTCGGTGCACACCTGGTACTGATGACTGAGCATGGCATCTGGCTACAATTAATGATGCCCTCACTGATGCTGCTGGCTGGCCACAGCCTGCTTACCACCAAACGCTACCTGCTCACTGAAAAAGGCAAACTGCAACTGGATGTGGAATCCGCCGAAAGTAATCGGATGCTGGGGCTGTCGTTACAGGGACAGGGACAGCTGGACATGGCGCTGGAAAAATTCAGAAAGCTGCCTCCCGACAATAAATCCCTGGAACTAATGTACAACCTGGCTCTGGACTTCGAACGTAAACGACAGTTTAACAAGGCTACTCTGGTGTACTCCCAAATTAAGGAACACGATCCCAGGTTCCGGGATATTACCCAGCGAATGAACCGTGCTCAGCAAATGGAAGACACCGTCATGTTTGGAGGGACATCGGCCAGCTCTCCCGGTGGCAGTCTATTACTTAATGGCGATGGTATTCAAAAACCCATGCTGGGACGTTATCAGGTTGAAAAAGAACTGGGTAAAGGCGCCATGGGTGCGGTTTATCTTGGCAAAGATCCAAAAATCAGTCGTGTAGTCGCCATAAAAACCGTAGCTTTGTCACAGGAATTTGAAGCCGATGAACTGCAGGATGTAAAAGACCGTTTCTTCCGCGAAGCAGAAACCGCAGGTCGACTCAGCCATCCCAATATCGTCACCATTTTCGATGCCGGTGAAGAACACGATCTGGCCTATATCGCCATGGAATTTCTCAAGGGAAATGACATGACCTGTTACGGGAAACCAGATGCCCTGTTACCTATTCCCAGAGTACTGAGTATCATGGCGCGTGCGGCAGATGCCCTGGATTACGCCCACGGTCAGAATGTAGTCCATCGAGACATCAAACCGGCCAACCTTATGTATGATCCTCAAACTGAAACACTGAAAATCACCGACTTTGGTATTGCCCGCATTACCGATTCCAGTAAAACCAAAACCGGTATGGTTCTGGGTACGCCATCGTATATGTCACCGGAACAGCTAGCTGGCAAGCGTGTAGATGGACGCTCAGACCTGTTCTCTCTGGGTGTAATGCTGTACCAGCTCATCACCGGCCGGCTGCCGTTCCAGGGTGACTCCATGGCAACATTAATGTATAAGATAGCTAATGAAGAGCATACACCGCCTGAAGAGGTTCGTCCTGAATTGCCACGTTGTATTGGCATAATAATTAATCGCGCACTAACCAAAGACCGGGAAAAACGTTATCAAACGGGCGCACAAATGGCATCTGATATACGTAAATGTGGCCAGATCATTATAAAGTCTCAGAAGAAGGCCTGATATTCGATGAGCTTGAAAGATAAAATAATTATAACTGGCCTCACCGATCAGGGAAAGGTCAGGGACCATAATGAAGACAGTATTGGCAGCAATCCTGCACTTGGACTCGCTGTGCTGGCTGACGGCATGGGTGGCCATAAAGGTGGAGAAGTAGCCAGCGCACTGGCCGTGGATGCTATTCTCGCTTCGCTAAAAAAATCGCTCAAGGAACTCGAGCCCGGCGGCATTGATGAGAATACCGGATACAGTCTGGAAAGCATCGCTATCGAAAATGCCATCAAAAAAGCCAACCAGGTTATTTTTAACGCTGCCAGAAAAAACTCTAAATACGAAGGCATGGGTACTACCGTTGTAGTGCTGCTGTTCTATGACAATCGCATCACTATTGCCCATGTCGGTGATTCACGCTTATACCGCATGCGTAATAACAATTTTGAACAGTTAACCCGTGATCACACCTTGATACAGGAACTGGTCGATCGTGGATTCTATTCCGAAGATGACGCCCAGCAATCGATGAACAAAAACCTGGTAACCCGAGCTGTTGGTGTCAATCCAGAAGTAGAGATTGATTTACTGGAAGATATGGCCATACCCCATGATATTTATTTGCTGTGTTCCGATGGTTTAACGGATATGCTTGATGACCACTTTATTGAAGATATTATCCTGGACTATAAAACGAACCTGGAACGCATGGCAAAAGAGCTGATAAAAAGGGCCAATGCAAATGGTGGTAAAGATAATATCTCCGCCATGCTGGCCATGCCTGTCAAAGCCTACCCATCATCAGGCAACTGGGTAGCAAAAATAACTGATTTATTTACTTAATTTATGTGCACAACGCGAGTATTCAAATGGCAACATTAAAACTAACTTTCAATGGCGAAAAAGTAAAAGAGATACCGCTGGATAAAGAAGTCATCACCATTGGAAGAAAAAATGATAATGATATTCATATCGATAACCTGTCGGTAAGTGGCCATCACGCCAAAATTTCGACCGTATTGAACGATTCATTACTGGAAGACATGCAGAGCACCAATGGCACTTATGTAAATGGACTCCTGATTAAGAAACAATCGCTGGTGCACGGTGACATCATTCGAATTGGCAAGCATGAACTGGTGTATGACAATGTCGATGCCCGCGCGGGTGATGAATTCGAACGGACCATGATTATTCGCCCTGATGCCAAAGGCATGCCGGAACACGAAAGCAGCCACGCCATTGAAACATCAGTAGGTAAAATTGCCGCCGAGATTGCCGAAAAAGACAAAAACGAAAGCATCGCACCTGCTACAGGTGAGGCCAAAATTATCCTCAAGACTGGCGCTAATAGCGGCAAGGAACTGCTGTTAACGAAAGTACTCACTACCCTTGGTAAACCTGGCGTACAGGTGGCCGCCATTACTCGACGTCCAGCCGGATATTTTCTGATCCATGTCGATGGCGGTGGCAATGAAGCTCGCCCCATGGTGAATAACAAAGAAATTGGTATCAGAGCCGAGCCATTACACAATGGCGACATTATCGAAGTGGCGAATGTAAAAATGGAATTTGTTTCAGGCTAAAATATCAAAATTAATTCAGTGCAAAATTCAAAACACATTAAACAATCCGCAAATAAACGCAAATTAAAAGTAAAGATATTAACTGATTTTTGTGTGCCGTATGTGCACAAATAAACATTTGCGTTTATTTGCGGACACAAGCCTTATACCAAATCAATATTGATTATTTTTCAAACACCGCGATGGATTCTACATGGGAGGTGTGCGGGAACATATCCATCACACCCGCAGCTTTCAGTGTATACCCAAAGTCCTGTACCAGCACCTGAGCGTCCCGCGCCAGAGTTGCTGGATGACAGGAGACATAAACGATGCGACTGGCATTCAGTTTACCCAGGTGCTTCAGCATTTCCATAGCCCCGGATCTTGGTGGGTCCAGCAATATCTTGTCGTAGCTCTGCTTCAGCCAGGGCATACCCGTAAGATCTGATGACAGATCTGCCGCATAAAAAGTACAGTTTTTGATATCATTTAAAATCGCATTATCCCTTGCCTTGACTACCATCGACTCCACACCTTCGACACCGACTACCGACTCGGCCTGCTGCGCCATAGGCAATGTAAAATTCCCCAGCCCACAAAACAGGTCCAGAACCCTGTCATTTTCATTCAGTTCCAGATAGGCCAGGGCCCTGTCCAGCATTTTCTGGTTAATGTCAGGGTTTACCTGAGTAAAATCGGAAGGCTGAAATTCTATGCGAATTTGCTGATTTTCCAGCTGATAATGCAAAGGCTTCGGTTGTTCGGGCCACAGAGGCACAATACTATCAGGCCCCGCGGGCTGAAGTTGAATACCTAATTCTTCCGACTGAGCGTAAGCAATCAGCCGTTGTCGATCAAAATCAGTCAGTGGTACTAGATGACGAAACACCAGGGTGGTGCCAGCATCACTCACGGCAACTTCAATCTGAGGTATCTTTTTTCGGGCCTCCATGCCCAGTATCAGCTCACCCAGAGATTCCAGTCTGTTCCCCACTGATGGATGCAGTACTTTGCAACAGGACAGGTCAGCCAGTTGTAGTCGTGCCTTTTCCCGAAATCCTACCAGCACCTTATCCATCCTGCCCTCATACCTGACCCCCAGTCGGGCCTTATATCTATATCCGGTTACCGGTCCGGTTACCGGTTCCAGCCAGCTTTCAGGCTGGATTTTAGCCAGATGTTCGAAGTGCCCCTGCAGAGCCTGTTGCTTGGCTATGATCTGAGCCCCCTGTTCCAGGTGCTGCATACTGCAACCGCCACATATACCAAAATGATGACACACAGGCTCTACCCGATCCGGGGACGATTCGATCACCTCAACTGCACGCCCCTCATCAAATCTACTGCTGGTTTTGCTGTATTTGAACATCACTCGTTCACCCGGCAGTGCGTAATCGATAAAACACACCTTGTTATTGACATGGGCCAGGCCACGTCCTTCCGGGGTTAGTGATTCAATAGTGGCTGCTACCGGCGCTTTGGGTAGCCGTTGTTGTTGCTGTCGCTGTCGTCGACGTCTGGACATAAATTGGCTCGTAATCTAGTCAGGCCGGAAACACACCGGTGGAGAGATAACGATCACCACGATCACATATGATTGTCACAATCAGGGCATTTTCCACTTGCTGACTAAGTTTGAGAGCAGCGGCCACCGCACCGCCAGATGAGATACCGCAGAAAATACCTTCACTGACCGCCAGCTGGCGGGTAGTATCTTCCGCATCCTGCTGACTTACATCCAGGGTTAAATCCACCCGACTGGCTTCGAAAATACCTGGCAGGTACTCCTTAGGCCAGCGCCGGATTCCGGGGATACTGGCACCCTCTTCCGGTTGAACACCCACAATCTGAATATTCGGATTCTGTTCTTTGAGATAACGAGAAATGCCCATGATGGTGCCAGTCGTACCCATGGCGCTGACAAAATGGGTAAGCTGACCGTGACTGTCCTGCCAGATCTCAGGCCCGGTGGACATATAATGAGCAACAGGGTTATCCGGATTATTGAACTGATCCAGCACCTTGCCCTTGCCGTCAGCCTGCATCTGATCGGCCAGGTCACGCGCACCTTCCATGCTGTCTTCCTTAGACACCAGAATAAGTTCAGCACCATAGGCTTTCATTGAGGCAGTACGTTCCTTGCTCATATTATCGGGCATGATCAGCACCATGCGATAGCCTTTGATTGCCGCCGCCATGGCCAGGGCAATACCGGTATTACCGCTGGTGGCCTCGATCAGGGTATCTCCGGGTTTTATATCACCCCGTTGTTCGGCCAGCTGAATCATACTCATAGCCGGGCGATCTTTCACCGAACCGGCGGGATTGTTGCCCTCCAGCTTCACCATAATCAGATTACTGGTTTCCCCCGGTAAACGTTGAAGCCTGACCATAGGTGTATGGCCAATGAAGTCTTCCAGAGTTGGGAAATCATTTTTATTCATAGCCTGTACTCAAATAACCAATTGAAATCAGCCATATGCCCTGATTCAACACAAAAAAAACGATGCAAAACATGTTAAGCTCGGCATTATCCCATATTTCATGGTCGGACAACCAACTATCAAGCAGCAACCAAGATAGCGATGAGAAACGTTAGTTATTTTTTATTCTACTTACTTGCCTCCTTTCAAGTGCTGGCACAATCCGAAACCGATTCACACATGGACTCTGAAGATCCTCTACTGGAGGACATGCCAGTAGTGTTATCCGCCAGCCGACTGGCGCAACCTCTGAACGAAAGCCCGGTAGCCATGACAATTATCGACCGAGATATGATCGAGGCCTCCGGCGCACGATCCATCCCGGATATTTTAAGACTGGTGCCCGGTTTTCAGGTAGGCCATTTTGATGGTAACTCACCTGTCGCGACCTACCATGGTCATGGCGTTGAACATGTAAAACAAATGCAGGTGCTGATCGATGGTCGTTCGGTTTATCTGCCATCATTAAATGCCGTACCCTGGTCCGACTTGATACTCGAAATTGATGATATTGAACGCATTGAAGTTATACGCGGCCCTAATGCTTCCACTTATGGCAACAATTCGTTCCTGGCCGTCATCAGCATCACCACTCGCTACGCCATAGAAAGTCAGGGCCACTATCTTAAAACCACCACCGGCAGCCATGGCACCAGGGATGCGATTTATCAGTTTGGCGATCAGATTGACAATCTGGACTATAGAGTAACCCTGGCCAGCCATAACGATGATGGCACTGATTTTCTGCGTGATGAAACTGCCTCCGATTCATTTAGTTACCGAATTGACTACCAGGCCAGCAGCAAAGATTACATTCAGTACCAGGGTGGCATTAAAAACATCAAACTTGGCGACCACGAATCTGTGCCGGGTGAAGACCAGTTGACTGGCCACAACATTGAAAATGAATCGGCCTATCAACACATCAAATGGGAACACCATCTGGAGAGTGGCAACAGCCTGTCGCTGCAATACTATTACAACCTGAATAGCAGTCTGGAAGTTTCTCCACCAGTAGCAGTTGATTTATCTATTATTGGAATTAATCCTTTTAACTTCGTTTCGGTTTCTGATATCAAAACCCAGCGTCATGACCTGGAGTTCAATCATTTTATTCAACCGTCTGAAAACCTGAGACTGGTCTGGGGCGCCAGCACTCGCCTGGACATGGTAAAAGCACTGGGGATTTTTGATGATGAATCGGAACAAAAACTGCACCTGTCTCGGCTATTTGCCCACGGCGAATGGCGGCTTGCCAAAAACTGGTTATTCAATGCCGGTTACATGATAGAAAATAATGATATTTCCGGCCAGGACAGCTCACCCAGGTTAGCGCTGATTCATCACATCAACAACAACCATACCCTTAGACTGGGTTATTCCGAAGCCACCCGCACCCCAACCCTGTTTGAAGAGTCCGGCAATCTGATATATCGACAGCAGGAAATATCTGGCCCTGCTACACAAAGTGATCCGTTTGTCTCTGAAGTCAGATTCACAAGACTGATTGCACCAGGCAATCTGGATTCAGAGAAAATCACCAGTCGTGAACTGGGTTATATTGGTGAATTTGTGAACAGCAACCTGTTAATCGATATTAAATTATTCGAAGATAAAATCAGAGATCTGATTACATTTAATTCAACACCACTGATACCGTCGACAGACACAACAATTTTGGAATTAAATGATCCAGCATACGGTTTTAGCGGCCAGCTCGATATCATCGAAAACAGTCTGCAATCCGTTTCCAGAGGCATAGAAACATCCATCAATTACCAGCTGGATAAAAACCTCAGGATTTATGGCATTTATGCATACATAAATATAGATGACAAAGGCACAAGTCAGGAACTGGAAATCTCAGCACCCACTAACAGCAGCGCTGTCCTGATCATCAAGCAATGGCCAGACAGTATCAACACCAGCCTTGGCTATTACAGGGTGAACAATATGGAATGGACAGACAGAGATGATGATAATGCCGCCGAAGCCTATAGCAAGCTCGACCTGCGTATTGCCAAAACCTTCTACTTCGGTAATGAAAGGATGGAAGTATCGATGCTGGCTCAGAACCTGGCCGGAGATTATTATGACTATTACAGAACCTCATATACTGGAAATGTAGTGAAGGAATATGGCAGTCTACAGGACAAACGGTTTTACCTGGACCTAAGTATCAAATTTAATTAGATCAAGGCTGAAATAGACAAGGATGAATATTCTACTGAAAAGCATCAGTAATTATACAGTCAGTCTGGCAATGTCTTTGCGACATTTCCATAAGTGTTTATTGCTTTCATATAAGCTGATAATTTTATGCTGGGTATTTTCTGCCAGTATTTCCTATGCTAACTCCCCATCCATACTTTTTATCACTCAAAATAATAAACCGTTTACTCAACAGGTCTTAAATTCAATAACATCGCAGTCTGCCTTATCTGCTTATCAGAACCAGGTTATTAACTATAATGAACTGGATACTTCTATTATTCAGAACTATGACCTCATAGTTACACTGGGCAGCCAACCCGCTAAAGCCGTACTAAACCTTAATATCAAAAAGCCACTTTTAAGTCTTCTTATCACAGAACAGGCTTTCACTGCATTTAGAGAACAGTATCAAAATCGACCCAGCTGGTCTGTTCTGGTTATTGACCAGCCCTTACAACGGCAAATTATGTTAGGTCGATTTTTACTGGGCGCAGACAAAACATTTGGTTTTCTGCTAGGCCCCTATTCCAGCAAACAACTGTTATTATTAACCGATATTGCCGAAGAAATGAATCTCAACATAGCCGTGGAACATATTGATTACGATGCAGTATTGATACCCTCGATCAAAAGCCTGATTAACAACAGCGATATGATAGTGTCTTTACCCGACTCTGTTACTTTCAATAAAACAACCATAAGAGGAATTTTATTATTAAGCTACAGAAATAATATACCTGTAATTGGATTTTCAAACTCCTATGTCAAATCGGGGGCATTAGCTGCAGTATATTCTACGCCCAAACAAATCGGCCTGTATGCCAGCGAGATTATCTTAGATTTTATTAATAGCAGAGATTTCAAAAAAATATTATATTATCCAGGATATTACTCTATTTCTACAAATTCACAGGTTGCCAGAACACTGGGCATATCTATAAAAAGTGATATCGAGTTACTTGATATGATACAAAATTTCGAGCGTGCGAAATGAATAACTGGGGCATCAAAAAACGGGTTTTATCACTCGCATTATTACCAACCTTATTCATTGCCATCTCACTGGCACTGTATTTTAATTACAACCGTATTGCTTATATTGAACAATCCTTAATTAACAAGGGACAGTCGCTCGCCAATTTAATTGCCCCTGCCTGTGAACATGGCGTTTTCTCCGGCAACCTTGAAATACTGGAAAGCCTGATAAGTAGAAGTCTGCTTGAGAATGACGTGCTCAATATTACAGTTAGCAATGCCTATGATGAAATTCTAATTAGCCAGTCAAACACACAGACTTCGAATAACAGGCATACACTACTGGCATTATTAATCGAAGACAAAAAACTGGAATTTCGTGCGCCGATTACCACCACCGCAGTTGAAATAGATGACTATGACGAATTTATTGAGGGTTCTCTGGAACTGAGTCGAAATACACCGACTGTTATAGGACACGTTTATGTCACTCTATCGACCCTGTCGACTCGTGCAGAACAACTGGACAGTATTCTAAAGGGTATATTCATTACCTTTATTGGACTAATTATAACCGCCTTTCTGGCCATTCGTATCAGCCATAGTGTGGTCAACCCCATACAACGTTTAACCAATGCTGTAAAACAAATTGCACAGGGTAATTTAAATACTCGTATCAGCATCGACAGTGGTGGGGAAATTGGCTCACTGGAGAATGGTGTAAACAGCATGGCCGAGGAAATACAGCAAGTTCGTCAGGACCTGCAAATCCAGGTGAACAAATCAACTGTCCAGCTCAAGCGAACATTAGAAGAACTCGAAATACAAAATATTGAACTTGACCTGGCCCGTAATCAGGCGATCTCCGCCAGCCGTATCAAGTCGGAATTCCTGGCCAATATGAGTCATGAAATTAGAACCCCTATGAATGGTGTACTGGGCTTTACTGAGCTACTATCAAAAACTAAACTTGATGATAAACAAAAAGACTTTGTCAACACTATACACAGTTCTGCCAGTAACCTGCTGACCATTATTAATGATATTCTCGACTTCTCTAAGATCGAATCTGGCAAGCTAAATATCGAAAATGTCAGTTTCAGTCTGGTCGAAGTGATGGATGAAATCCTTTCGATGTTTGCCCCCATGGCATACAAAAAAGACATCGAACTGATATACATTCCGAATCCAGACATGCCCAGTTTTCTCGATGGTGACCCAACTCGGTTAAGGCAGATTCTAGTTAACCTGATCAGTAACGCAGTGAAATTCACCAATAAAGGCCATGTCATCGTGCGCATTATGATCACTGACATTAGCCAGAATAATATTAATCTCAAGTTCTCCGTCAATGATACCGGCATAGGCATGGATGAGCTTAATAAACAGCGTCTGTTCACCGCATTCACTCAGGCCGACACATCGATCAGTCGAAAATTCGGGGGCACCGGGCTTGGCCTGGTAATATCAAAAAAATTAGCCGAGTTAATGGGTGGTGACATCGGTTTTGAAAGCACGATTAATAAGGGCTCATCATTCTGGTTGTCAATACCCTTCCAGATAAATGCAACCAGGAACGAGCGGGAGCTGAAAACCACTCCCATAAATAAGAGCGTTATCCTTTTTGAAACTATTGCCCAGAACAGGGTTGCAATACGACCTCTGCTTGACAGTATGGGCGTAAAGACACTGGAAACTGGCCGTATTGACAAACTGGTTACCCTGATCGAATCTGAAGATGTGTCAGCGATTATAGTCGGTGTAAACAGGAAGAACATCCATAACACCAGTTCCATACAGAATCTGGCTAAAACATTGAATAACAGCCAGCTTCCTTACATCACGCTGGCCAGCGCCTATGACAATCATGAAATAAGAAACATCGCCAACCATGGTCTGAAGAACATCATTTATCGCTGTTTGCGACAAAACCAGCTGAAGCAACGACTTTATAATCTGGTAAGCGATAACGATAATTTTATCGGCAATGATGATTTCTATATAACATCAGACTCGGAAATCGCAAAAAGACTACAGGATCTTCATATACTCATTGTTGATGACAATCCGATTAATATAAAGCTTACACGTTCATTGCTTGAAAATAATAATGTACGTGTAAGTTCAGCTAATGATGGCGAACAGGCCATTAAATTAACCAGTGAAATTTATTACGACATGATATTGATGGATCTTCATATGCCAAAACTAGACGGATTCCAGGCAGCCGAACATATACGAAATACCGACAACCCATGCAGTAAATCGACCATTATTGCACTCACGGCCAATGCCATGCCTGAAGAACAGATCAATGTCTATAAAACCGGGATGAATGACATTTTAATAAAACCCATCACTGAAACACTGCTATTTGATATTATTGACCGCTGGTTAATGCCCACAGCCGAAGTCGACAAGATTGAGGAAGACACCGTTAGTTATGAAACCGAGCATCCTCTGGTTTATGATCCAGACGAAGCTACCAGACTGGCGGGTGGCAATCTACAATTAGCCGAAGAACTGATGGGTATGTTAATTAAAGAATTACCGGAACATAAATCGAAAATCGAGTTCGCTAAAAAAGAAGCCGACATCCTGCAGTTAAAACAGGATATACATAAACTTCATGGCGCTACCAGTTACTGTGGTGTACCCATGCTTAGAGCCAGAGCACGAGAACTGGAGAATTTAATTGATAATCAACAACTGGACAAGCTGGACGATCATTACTTTGAACTGATAGCAGCTATAGATAAGCTTATCGAGTTCAGTCAGCAGCAGATACATTAATCTACATAAATCAGGACTTAATACAACACAATGAACAATCTATCCTAATAAGGACTGACAGTTGCTAATTTCTGCTGGGCCAGTAGCAGACTGATCAAAAAATTTAAACCATTGCCACAGAGTCACAGAGCACACAGAGAAAACAGTCGTGGTTCTATTAAGCCGTACTTATAAAAACTCTGTGTTCTCTGTGACTCTGTGGCAAATATCCTGATTTCAAGTTAGCGAACGTCAGCTTAAGGAGTTTGGAGTCATTCAGCCCATGTCTGAATTGTCAAATTAAATCCAAAGCCATTTACAATGTATCAGATCTGGTTTGAGCTACTACAATTAATCAAAGCTCTCTAACTTACCAGCGAGACTCCATCATCTGTTGCTTCATTTTACTCACTGCTTCCGGCAACCCGATAAATACAGCCTCGGAAATAATGGCGTGACCAATATTCAGTTCAAGAACATGTGGAATTTGAGCAATGGACTTTACGTTCTGGTAATTCAGACCGTGACCGGCATTTACCTGTAATCCTAACTCATGCCCCAATGACACCGCCTCGATAATTTTTTTATACTCTTTTTTCTGTTGTTCACGACTTTTTGCATCGGCATAATGACCCGTATGAATTTCGATTACCGGAGCTCCACATCGTTTTGCTGCTTCAATCTGCAAGACATCGGCATCGATAAACAACGAAACTTTAATATTGGCTTCTGACAAGCGGGCACAGGCCGCCTTAATTTTGGACTCCTGGCTCACTACATCCAGGCCACCCTCGGTGGTCAGCTCCTCACGCCGTTCCGGTACCAGGCAACAATCGTCTGGCCTGGCTTTTTTGGCAAATACCAGCATGTCTTCTGTCACTGCCATTTCAAGATTCATACGAGTTAACAACATGTCTTTCAGCCGCAACACATCCCGCTCCTGAATATGACGTCGATCCTCACGAAGATGCAGGGTAATGCTGTCTGCTCCCGCCTGTTCCGCCTGCAGTGCCGCATACACAGGATCAGGGTAACGGGTCCCACGAGCCTGACGTAAGGTCGCGACATGGTCGATATTTACACCCAGTAATATTTCCCCGGCTTCAGACATTTGTTACTCCTGGCTTATTGATCTTGTAAAACTGCATTTTATATAAAAACTCGGCTGACTGATATGATCAGGTACGACTATTATCAGGCCATGGAACTTGAACTGCTTCTCTGCTATGGTTTAATTTATTATATAAGCAAGAAAAACATTAGGGGATATGAGTGCTGAAACAACGCATCCTGAGATATGGACTGGGTCTTGTATTTACCTTTCTGTTTATTCTACACGCCAGCAATAATTTCCCCATTCCAATACTTCATACCCTCGAAAACCTGACTTATGATTTTCGTCTACGCATGACCTTGCCAGAAAATGTCGATAAAAAAGTGGTCATCATCGACATTGATGAGAAAAGTCTCAGTGAAATTGGTCAGTGGCCCTGGGACCGTAACATTCTGGCCCAATTAGTCGATAAGCTGTTCGACCGCTATAATATCTCAGTACTCGGTTTTGATATTCTGTTTGCCGAAAAGGACGAAGACCCCAGCGACCAGTATTTGCTGCAACTGGCCAATAGCGAACTGGCAGAACATCCGCAGTTCAAGTCAATTTATAAGCGTGCTGCACAAACCCTGAATCGTGACCAGCGTTTAGCAAGTGCTCTGGCTAAACGCAAAACAGTACTCGGCATAGTGTTCGATCAGGAAAACAGCAACCTCAATAAAGGTGTTCTGCCACAAGCCATTCCCAATTTCAACCAGGATATTATCAACCGTTTTGCAATTGGCCGTGCCGAAGGCTACTCAGCCAATATCAAGGTACTGCAGGACAACGCACTCACCGCCGGTTATTTCGACAACCCATTACTGGATGAAGACGGTATATTTCGCCGTGTATCCATGCTGCAGGAATATAAAGGCCAGATATACGAATCTTTATCCCTGGCAGTCACCCGTGCTGCCTTAACGGACAATGTAATCCGCCTGGGGGTAGGTAATGTCGATGAATCTGCCGAAATGAGTTTTCTGGAATGGATCTTTGTCGGCCAGATCGCCATACCGGTGGATGCTAATGCTGGAGCGTTTATTCCCTATATCGGCAAACAGCACAGTTTTGAATATATCTCAGCCATCGATGTGCTGAACAATAAGGCAACCGAATCGAAGCTGGTAAACAAAATCGCTTTGCTTGGCACCAGTGCGGCCGGTCTGCGAGATTTACGAACCACACCACTACAGGCTAGCTTCCCCGGTGTAGAGATCCACGCCAATATTATCCAGGGTATACTGGACCAGACCATCAAACACAAACCCGAATACCTGCTGGCCTATGAAGTATTGTTGTTATTGATTATTGGATTGAGTCTGACTTTTGTTTTGCCGCTGTTAAGTCCAATATGGGGTAGTGTGGCGACTCTGAGTACGGTTTCAGTAATGGTGTTTTTCGATTTCTACGCCTGGTCGAGCCAGAATATGGTGATTCCAGCGGCCGCTCCCCTGCTGTTAATTTTATTGCTCTATGGGCTTAACATGACTTACGGCTTTTTCATCGAGTCCCGGGGTAAACGCCAGCTCACTCATCTGTTTGGCCAGTACGTACCACAGGACCTGGTGGACGAGATGAGTAAAAACCTCAAGGAAATTAACCTCGACGGTGAAATTCGCGACATGAGTGTATTGTTTACCGACGTTCGAAATTTCACCACTATCTCAGAAAACATGGAACCGAAGGAACTCACTGAGTTCATCAATGCCTTCCTGACGCCGCTCACACGAACCATTCACCATAACCGTGGCACTATCGATAAATATATGGGGGATGCTGTTATGGCCTTCTGGGGAGCGCCTTTGCATGACGACAACCATGCTCGTAATGCACTCATGTCCGGCATGGAAATGCTCAACACTATGAAACAGATGCGTCAGGAATTTCACCAGCGTGGCTGGCCTGAAATTTACATCGGTGTCGGAATTAATTCAGGCCCGATGAATGTGGGCAATAAAGGCTCCGAGTTCCGGGTTGATTACACTGTTCTGGGTGATGCCGTCAACCTGGGTTCACGACTGGAAAACCTGACCAAAACCTATGGTGTGGAAATCATCACGTCTGAAACCACCCGCTACGCTGTGCCAGAATTCGAATATCGAGAACTTGATATGGTGAAAGTCAAAGGCAAAGACAAACCAGTGACCATTTACGAACCTCTGGGCTTTATCGATGCTATCGATAAAAATATTCGTCAGTCCTTAAAACAGTACCATCATGCATTAGGCCTATACCGAGCACAGAAGTGGGACGATGCGGAACAGGTAATTTTTGCCCTGAGCCAGCAGGAACCCAATCGTCGCATTTATAAAATATATCTGGATAGAATTGCTTATTTCCGTGCCCATCCACCGGGGGAAAACTGGGACGGCATCTTCACCCATACCCATAAATAAATGTCGAAATAATGACACTTTAAAACGTTTTCATCTGTTTTGTGAGTAAAGGCGCATTTTTCTATCGGCGCCACCTGGCAGTTGTGACTAAACTCACATACACATAGCAGTCAGTTTAGGTAGCATTTACAGACTAAATGACGAAAGACTCACCCCCATGAAAAACCGCCAGTCTGAATTCGACGTAACCAATACCGTAAAGGTATCTGATAGCCTGGCGGTCTGTAATATAGTCTGTGATATTGTCCATAATAACTACTCCAATGCCGATGAACCCCTGATTCGAAGAGCTTTTGAAGATTTTGATAATTTATTTGAAGGCTATTTTGAAGGCTACAATGCCTGCGACACCTTCTATCACGACAAACAACATACCCTGGACATGACCCTTGCCCTGGCACGATTAATCGATGGTCATGAACAGAAAAACAAAGACCACAAGCTGGGCGCCGAAAACACTATCGTAGCCATCATCACCGCCCTGTTTCACGACTCAGGTTATATCCGTGAAATGGGTGACACACATCATATCAATGGTGCCGAATACACTCGCGTCCATGTCAGTCGTAGCGCTAATTTCTTACGCAAATATCTTCCCATGATCGGACTCGGCCAGTACGCTGAAATTGCCGCCAACATGGTGCATTACACCGGTTATGAAGTGTTACCGGAAAATATCCAGTTACCCCATGCTCGTTATCATCTACTGGGTTATATGATTGGTACTGCAGACCTGATCGCCCAGATGGCCGATCGGTGTTATCTGGAAAAATGCCGGGATCGTCTGTACCCGGAATTCGTGCTGGGTGGCCTCACCGAAGCCAGATCTAATACCGGCGAAACCCGAGTCATGTTCAAATCAGCAGAAGACCTGCTCTACCAGACACCATTATTCTATGAGCACGAAGTGAAACATCGCTTAAACAGCATCTTCAATCGAGTGTATAAGTATGCAGAAGTGCACTTCAGCGGAAATAATTTTTACCTGGAATCACTCACCCAGAATATGAATTATATCCAGAACCTGATGAATGAAGGTAATGTCGATCAACTGAGACGACTGCCACCTGAAAACAGTGCCAGCCGGGAAATTATCCAGCACTTCAAAAGCAGAACCTACTGAGTTTTTTCTGGCATGGATTTCGCCAGCTGGCGAGTTACTTCTTTGTCTCCAGCAACAAAGAAGATAACCAAGAAAATGCCGCCCCGGGTCGCAAGCCACTATGCAAAAAGCGCATAGCGGTTCCTTCGTCACTCGCGATTTATGAGGCTGCTGCGGAACTCACGAATTACAAACAGC
>CBDULX010000019.1:0-24490 GCA_965368175.1 uncultured Gammaproteobacteria bacterium
CTTGCATTTAGCAGCAATGTTTGCTGTGTCACAGACAGTCGCTGCTGAAGAAACGGAAAATGGTTTATGGAAAGCATCGGCTGAACTGGGCTATGTGTCCACCAGTGGTAATACAGAAACAACAACTGTTAACAGTAAGGCCATGACATCAACTGAGCGAGAGGAATGGCGTCATAAGATTGAAATTACTGCTCTCAAAGCGTCAGATAATATTGGTACTACGGCCGAAAAATATGGTCTGACCGGACAGAGTGATTATAAGTTGACTAAACCTAATTATCTTTTTGGTATGGTTAATTACGAGAATGACAAATTTAGTGGTTTTGAATATCAGGTCACAGAAGCAATAGGTTATGGTCGTCGTGTTATTGATGGTACTGGTCTTTCTCTTGATCTTGAAATCGGTCCTGGTGCCCGGCAGAGCAAACTGGATACAGGTGAATCGGATAGTGAAACCATTATTCGTGGTGCAGCGAAGCTGGACTGGGCAATCAGTAAAACCAGTCGGTTTACTGAGGTGCTTACTATAGAAGATGGTGAAGATGTAACTATTAGCAAGTCAGTAACCGGTTTATCAAGTAAAATAAATGGTAGCCTGTCGATGAAAATAACTTATACCTACAAGAATACTTCTGAAGTACCAGTGGGTGTTGAGGAAACCGATACAGAAACAGCAGTAACATTAGTATATGGCTTTTAGGCTATGGTGATTACCAGTATGATGTTGGCCTCTTCAGTATTTTACTGGGGGGCTGTAGCCAGGTTAAATCGCTTCATGCGATTTGATCTGGCGAAGGCCAGAATCAATTTACCAGCAAAAAGTAAAAATATAGCTAAAAGCCACTCTAAACTGTAGATACCTGTTAAAAGTATGTCGGTATGACGACTATTGTCTGATATATTTCTTTGCGGAAAGTAATACTGTTTTCATATCTTTCACCTCATGATAATGTTTTTCACCCTTGTCTGGAATGGTTTGACAATGTTAGTAGCATATTAGCGGGACAGCAGTGAATATATATCAATATATTACAGACTTAAAATTCATGATGGTTAGAATACAGTTTAAAATTTACACTTGCTGCGGTTTTCATGGTGCTCGGCTAAGAGTTCGTATTGCATGTGAAAATGAAATAACCGACTAAAGACCTTAAAATATAAGGTTGAATTCCGCTTCTATTTCCTATAAATTTGCGCGCTTTATTTTATCCGAAATACATAAGAGAGTTACATTATGGATGCGACTGCAATTTTTGCCATTCTAGGCGTGATTGGCTCAGCGATAGTCTTCACTTTTCTGGGTGTTAGAATTAACCACCTGATGAACAATACAAATTCCGAAGATTGATTTATATAAAAGGGCGGTGAGTTTGGCCATTTTGTATACCGGGCCCTCGTCTTACCCATTTAACCCTGATGCAAGCAATATAGCCGGGTCCCGGTGCAAATGCTCAGTTGTAAATACATTTAAACCTGACAAAAGCGTCCTGAATTCCTGCATTATTTGATGATTTTCAACAAATACGAGGTAATGGATCATCTTCCAGTTCATCCAGCACTCGTTGTCCGCCTAATTCGGTTTCCAGTATCACCCGTGGCTGTTCTGCAACCTCGCCAATAATCGCAGCTGCTTCACCACCAGGTAATTGTTGCCAGAGCGCCAGTGCCTGATCTGCCTGTTGTGCATCTACGATAGCAATGACACGGCCTTCACAGGCCAGATAATAGGGGTCGTATCCGAGTATTTCACACACCGAATCAACTTCGGGTTTTATGGGTATCTGTGTGCTTTGCAGATAGCAGCCCATTTTTGTCTGTCGAGTAATTTCCACGCAGACAGTGGCCAGTCCTCCTCGGGTAGGGTCACGCATAAAGCGTACGCCATCCAGCTGTGACAGGGCATGTGTGAAGGGGAAAACGCTGGCTGAATCGGATTTTAGATGTCCACGCAGCCCATATTGCTCCCGTGCCAGCATCACTGCAGTGCCATGGTCACCGATGCTGCCATTGACCAGGATTTTATCGCCGAGCAGTATCCTGTCCGTACCAAGATTAAATGCCGGGTCGTAAATACCGATACCGGTAGTGGCGAAATAAACGCCACTGGCTTCGTGCAGGGGGAGCACTTTGGTGTCCCCGGTCACTATATGAACATTGCAGGCCAGTGCTGCCTGCGCCATATCGTCCAGAATACGTTCCAGCTGTTCAAATGGCATGCCTTCTTCAATGAAGGCGTTGAGGCTTAGGTATTTTGGGGTTGCGCCGGATACAGCAAGATCATTAACGGTGCCGTGTATGGCCAACGAGCCAATAGTACCGCCGGGAAATTCCAGTGGTTTTACAGTAAAGCCATCGGTGGTGAAACAAATGTCCGGGCTCTCCAGCTGTATATGACAGGCGTCGTCACGGGTATCCAGTAGTGGGTTGCTGAGCTTTTTTGCGAACAACTGGTCCACCAGTTCTCGCATGTGTCGGCCACCATTGCCATGGGCCAGGGTAATCAGGTCAGTTTTATTCATGATTCGATAATCCATGGGTTTCGATAATCTGTCCATAGCTGAGGCCACCGTCGTTACAGGGCACTGACCGTGACATATAAATTCTGTAGTCTTTTTGTTGTAGTGTTTGCATGACAAATTCGGTTAGCTTCCTGTTCTGGAAAACACCCCCAGTCAGGCCGATCGCAAAGTCACCATAAACCTGCTGGAAGTGTTCAACCTGCTCAATAATATTCATTGCCAGGCTGCTGTGGAAAATATTACTGGCATGGCTCTGGTCGTTCTCGGATTGTTTTACCAGTGACCTGAACAGTTCCTGGTAGTCGATATTAATCAGTTGGTCGGACTCGGTTGTTAGTGTCAATGGTATGGCCAGTTCGGGGCTTAGTTCGCAGGCTATGTGTTCCAGTTCCATGGGCGCCTGGCCGTCATAACTACACTGGTAGCGTTTTAGAATGATGGCCGCTGCGGCATCAAACAGACGACCGGCCGCAGAGCTGGTGATGCCAGATTGTTTGTTGAAGGCCTGGGTAAACATGTCTATGTCCACACCATCAGCATTCCAGTCTATGCCTGTTTCCAGGCTTACCGAGAGCGCGCTTCGCCAGGGTTGAAGGGCCACCCTGTCACCACCAACCAGCTGAAAGGGTTTGAATCTGGCCACTCGTCGCCAGTCTCCACTCTGGCCGAAGAGAGTTTCACCTCCCCACAGGCTGTTATCATCGCCCAGTCCGGTACCGTCCCAGGTAAATACCAGCCAGTGAGGCTCCGCCGGGTAGTCGCCGCAGAGTGTGCTGGCATGGGCATAATGATGATACACAGCGTTTCGGTCCAGGGAATATTTGTCGGCATAATCCCTGGCCCAGCGGGTGCTGGCATAGTCGGGATGAGCGTCATGAATTATGGTTCTGGCACGTACCTGGTACAGCGTTTGCAAATCATCAACCACCTGCTTAAATATATCCCGGCTGCGGGCGTTACCCAGGTCTCCAATATGGGGCGAGACCACCAGACGATTTTCCCAGGCCAGAGAAATGGTGGTTTTCATGTGGCCGCCGGTTGCGAGCATAGCCTGTGGCAGTTTAAACGGCAGTGTAAGTTCAAGAGGTGTTGTACCTCGGCCCAGCCGAATATTCTGAACTGAATTGTTGATGACCTGTAATACCGAATCGTCGGCAGGACGTAAAATGGGCCGGTTATGGTGGATAAAACCATCGACTATATTTGTCAGACGTTGATCGATGTCTTCATTATCGGTTATGACCGGTTCACCAGAAAAATTGGCCGAGGTCGCAACCAGAGGGCCATTAAAATCCATACATAGTAACAGGTGCAATGGGCTGTAAGGCAGCATAGCACCTGTGCGATTCAATCCGGGGTTAATACTGTTCGCCAGCCTGCTATCCATTTTTTTGTTGATTAAAACAATGGGGCGCGAAGGATCAAGTAGTTGTTCGCTTTCCTGCTCTGTAGGATCCAGTTCTTCAAGCAAAGCCTCTAGTCCATCAGGTCCAAACCAGGGAAATACTACGGCAAATGGTTTGTCTGGACGTTGTTTATTTTCTCGAAGTCGGGCAACGGCCGTTTCGTTTCTGGCATCACACATAATGTGATAACCACCTATGCCTTTTACGGCAAGAATTTTTCCGTTATTAAATGCATGATTGGCCTGTTCCAGAGCTACTTCATTGCCAGTGATACAGATATCACCCATTACAAAGCTTAGTCTGGGGCCGCAGATTTCACAGGCTACAGGCTGGGCATGGAATCGACGATCGAGTGGGTCAGTATATTCGTTGGAACAATTTTTACAGAGTTTGAAATTTGCCATACTGGTGTTAGGGCGATCATAGGGCAGTTTGCTAATCAGGGTGTAACGGGGGCCGCACTGGGTACAGTTGATAAATGGATAACGGTAGCGTCGATCGGTGGGATCCAATAGTTCGGTGAAGCAGTCGTTACAGGTAAAGTAATCCACCGGGATATGGATGTCGGCAGAGCGATTAGTGGCACTGGGTAATATGCTGAAGTCATTAATTATTTCGTGGGAAATGGCTGTGGATGATACTAATTGTGGCCGGGCGAGTGGTGGGTGCAGCATGATGATCTGGCGTTCAAATTCATCAAGGTCACCAGGATTGCCCTGAGCAAGAATCTCAACGGTACCGGATGAATTAAGTACCCAGCCAGTGATATGAAATCGATGGGCCATCCGGTATATGAAGGGACGAAACCCAACTCCCTGAATCTGACCCTGTATGGTTATTTTTTTTGTTAGCATAAACCGTTTGTTTCACATATATGCCGGTTTGCAATAGCAATTACCGAGCAAAAACCGGCGCAACATTATTATGGTCTTAAATCATAAGTCGTAAGTCTTAATTCTTTAGTCTTATAACTTACGACTTACAACTTATAACTTTTTGTAACTAGGCTGATTCTTGCTCCCTTATGCCATTGGCCCACCAGATACGGCAGGCGCCTTCATCGGAAACCATGCAGGGGCCTACAGGGCTTTCCGGTACACAGGCCTTGCCGAACAGTTTGCACTGATTGGGGTATATTTTACCTAACACGACTTTTGCGCAATCACATCCCGGAGGCATGTCGCCGGAACGTCGTCGGTGTTCCTGAGAATAGTCGGGAAACTTGAGCAATGCATCATGGACCTGATAATTTTTGTTCAGTCGAAAACCAGATTTGGCAATGCTACCGATACCGCGCCAGTTGGCATCGGTTATATCCATGGTCTGTTTGAGCTGTTGTATGGCTGTGAGGTTTCCTCCAGGGTGGACTACAGAAGGATAACAGTTGTCTAGAAAAACTCGTTGTTCCAGGTGTTGGCGAAGTACTGAATATATGGATTTAAGTAAAGTATCCGGGCTAAAACCAGCAATAGCTGTTGGGTAATGATGTTGCTCCACGACGAAGTTCCAGTCGCCCGGGCCCATTATGGTTGCTACATGTCCGGGGGCGATCAATGCATCGAAACCCGGTTTCTCATCTCCCAGTAACAGGGCAACGGCGGGCCAGGTGAGTCTTCCGGAAAGCAGGATGAACAGGTTTTCGGGGATGCCCTGACTGAGCATGCCAGCCACAGGGGCGGTGGTAGTCTCGAAACCGGTGGCGAAAAACACCACCGGTTTGTCCTGTTGCTGGGCGATTTCAACTGCCTGCAGAGGGCTGGCGATGGGGCGAACGTCGGCGCCCCGGGCCTGAGCATCGAGCAGGCTTCGAGCCTCAGATTTTGGCACGTTCACTGGTACTCTTAGCATGTCACCAAAGGCCACCAGGGTTATGTCTTCTTGCAGGGCCAGCTGTATGGCCTGATAGATATCTTCTTCCGGGCAGACACACACCGGACATCCGGGGCCTGGAATTAGTTCGACCTTGTCCACCAGCAGACTGCGAATGCCACTTTGGGAAATAGTGCGCTCATGGCCACCGCATACATTCAGCACGCGGATGCGCTTCTGGATGGGAAGTTGCCTGATCTGTTTCAGCCAGTGTTGTGCACTGTGGGTCATGAGTTAAGCCTGAGAGGCCAGGTGAGCGTTATCCTGATTGTTGCTAGTATTGTTGATGCGCTGGCGATGGGCAGAGAGTTGCTGCTCCAGCCAGTCGATCCATTGATCCATGCCTTCCCCACTGCGGGCAGATAATTGCAGTACCGGGCTGGAATTAGCCAGTTCCCGAAAACAGTGTTCTGCTTTTGCCGGTTCAAAGTCATCCAGTACCGTTAACAGATCGGCTTTTGATAAAACCAGCAGGTCGGAGGCTTTGAACATCACCGGATACTTGGCGGGTTTGTCATCACCTTCGGTAGTGGATAATAAGGTGACATTCAGATGGTGGCCGAGATCAAAACTCGCTGGACACACCAGGTTGCCGACATTCTCAATGAAAACTATATCCAGCTCATCGAGTTTAATCTGGTGCACGGCGTCATGCAGCATATGGGCATCGAGATGGCATGCAGTACCAGTAGAAATCTGTACTGCGGGAATGTTTTTGGCGCGTATTCGTTCGGCATCGTTTTCAGTTTCAAGGTCGCCTTCAATAACCGCCATTCTGTATTTATCCTTAATTCGGTCGATAGTGGCTTCCAGTAAGGCTGTTTTGCCTGAGCCGGGTGATGACATCAGGTTAATAGCAAGAATGCCGTGTCCATTGAAATGTTGACGATTATGCTCAGCCTGGTGGTCGTTTTCATGCAGCAGTCCATGCATCACATCGATCACTTTGCTGCCGGGTTTAACCTTTTCCAGTTTTCCACCGGGACGAACCAGATGCTGATTACCGGGAGTGATATTGCATCCGCAGGTGTCACACATATTGCTGTTCCTCACAGGTTTCGAATTCAATGCTGGTAATGAGCATTTCATCACCACTGATAAGCTGGGTGTGCCAGTCATTGCAATAGGCGCAGATGAGTTTATTGATCTGTGCTTCTGATTCACGCTGACAAGTCTGGCATTTGACGCGTATTGGCAAAGCCTCGGTTTCAAGCAATGCTGTTGCTGCAAGCGTGCCGGCCGATGCCATGGGAAACGCCTGTTTGAGTAGATGCATGTCGACACCTGCCAGTGGGCCAATGGCGAGATTAATTTTAATTACGGAATCGGCCTGATGCTCATCAGCCAGATTTATGACCTGCTCGATAATAGACTGGCAGATACTGAGCTCATGCATCATTCTGATCCTGTTCGAGACTCAGAATTTCATCGTAAAGTTCCCAGGCGGTTCGGGCTTCTTCCGGCTCTACTTTCTGTATGGCATAACCAATATGCACCATAACAAAGTCGCCGATTTTGAGGTCAGGGTCCTGCAGCATAAACAGGCTGACGTCACGATCAACACCCTTGGCCTCACAACGGGCTGTGAAACCATCAATCTGTTTTATTTGCATGGGTATGGCAAGGCACATAGTAGAAGGCTTTAGTTAGACATATTGATTAAAGTCTATGTGCCCTGGAGTTTCAAGCTATATAAGGCATTAAAGATATGGAGACAAACGCTGGCTTGTTGTATATCAAAGTTTAGCCGCGCTAACATTTGATTGTCTGTTAAAAGAGTGTGATTATACTATTAAGGCTGTTTTACGAATAACAGACGTAATAATTTTCTTATATTAATAAATTGATTATTTAGACAGATGCTTACTAAGATTTCTTAATTCTGAGGCATTTAAATGGACAAGGTTCTGGTGCTTGGTCTGGGTAATACACTACAAACCGATGAAGGAATCGGCGTCCATGTTGTCCATCATCTCCAGTATAATAATTATTTTCCAGACGCTATTTATGTTGATGGCGGGACCCACAGTTTTCGCTTGTCCGAGTTAATAGAAAACAACAGTCATCTAATAGTAATCGATACAGTAGAGCTTTATTCAGAGCCTGGGTCAGTGGCGGTATTTAAAAACCATGAAATGGATGATTTTGTGGCTAATGGTGCCAAATCCAGTGCTCATGAAATTGGCCTTAAAGATATGTTGTCCGTGGCATTGTTACAGGATCGATTGCCCGAGGAACGGGCTCTGATTGGTATTCAGCCCGCCCGGTTTGGCTGGGGTTGTGAACCTAGCGGGCAGGTAGCGGCCGCTATACCCCAGGTGGTCGATCAGGTGAAAATAATCATGGAGGGCTGGCGCGATGGGGCACCTTGAAGACATACCGGTGTTTAGTCGTCTGCAGCACAGCCGTGATGATAGCAGTATGGTGGATGCGGTAGTCATGGAGTTGTTGCAGTTGATGGAGAGTTATCTGTTAACTCAGTCGGCTGGTGCAGTGGATATTAAATCTCTGCCACTGTCTGGGGCCGGCTATGAGTTATTGAAGACAAAATTAGGTATGGGTGAAGTGAATGCACTGATCAGCGTGTCTGGTGATACTGATGTGTATGAGACTGCCTATTCGGGTATCTGGTGGATTAAACATAAAGACATGGAGAGTAGAGTGATTGCCGAACACATTGAAGTGGGGCGTGTTCCGGCCATACTTTGTTCGCACACTGAAGATATCAAACAGGCGAAAGAAAAATTGCAACTACTGGTCTCGAATTAAGCGAGGTTAGGTTCATGGTAAGTACTAAAACGCTGGCTGAAGAACTGGCAGCCAAAGGCATAAGTCGTCGTCAGTTCCTGAAATATTGTGCCGCAGTAGCAAGTTCTCTGGCGTTACCGCCGTCGATGATTCCGGTGATGGCTGAATCGCTGGCCAAAGCCAGACGGCAGTCGGTGATCTGGTTGTCGTTTCAGGAATGCACAGGTTGCACCGAGTCACTGATTCGATCTGCGCAGCCTTCCATCGAGTCATTAATATTCGATTTCATCTCCCTGGATTACCACCATACCTTGCAGGCCGCTTCCGGCGATCAGGCTGAACACGCCCGTGAACAGGCTATGGCCGAGAATAAGGGTAAATATTTATTAATTGTGGATGGCTCGATTCCAGTTGCCAACAATGGCGTTTATTCCACCATTGCCGGCATGACGAATCTACAAATGCTACAGGAATCTGCTGTCAATGCTGGGGCCATAATGGCAGTAGGTACCTGTGCGGCTTATGGCGGCTTGCCAATGGCCAGCCCAAATCCTACTGGTGCTGTGGCGGTAAAAGACCTGATTCATGATAAGCCCATTATCAATGTACCTGGCTGCCCACCCATTGGCGAAGTGATCAGTGGTGTGCTGGCTCATATTCTCACCTTTGGCAAAGTGCCCGAACTGGATGACCTGGGACGTCCCAGGGCTTTTTATGGTGAAAATATCCATGACCGTTGTTATCGACGCACTTTTTATGACCAGGGTAAGTTTGCAGAGACTTTTGATGATGAAGGTGCACGCCAGGGTTGGTGTTTGTATAAATTAGGTTGCCGTGGGCCCATTACCAATAATGCCTGTGCCACCACCAAGTGGAACCAGGGCACCAGTTTTCCCATAGAGTCTGGCCACGGCTGCCTGGGCTGTTCGCAGCCCGGGTTCTGGGATATGGGCGGTTTTTATAATGCCCTGTCAGAGCCTATGGGTGGATTAACGGGTGTAGCCGCGACGGCAGCTGCCGCGGGTGCCGCTACGGGTCTGGTTGTGGCGGCGGCCGATAAGCTGCGTAAAAAACAGGCTCAGAAAAAACATTTTACGGTGACCGCTGAGTCGCTGGAAAAAGATGCGGAAAAATAATCAATAGCGAGTGTGATTATGGATACATCATTACTGATCTGGGCCAAAGGTACCGGTTTACAGCTGGCGACCCTGATAATGCTGGGTGGTTTGATTATGCGTGTCAGTCACATGCTGATTCTGGGGCGGAGCAAAGATTTATCTGAAGCCAGAGATGTCAATCTGCTGGTTGCCGGTATGAAAACCATTATAAGACGATTTAAACCCCCCGCAGGAATGTTCAAGAAGAGTCCGTTTGTTTATATCAATGGTTATGTGTTTCACCTGGGTCTATTTGTCATCATTGTCTTTTCCATGCCTCATATAGAAGTGTTTGAGGGTGCCTTTGGAATCTCATGGCCGGGATTGAGCAGGTTCTTTATTGACGCAGTTACTGTGATTACTATCCTGAGTCTGCTGCTGGGATTGGCATACCGTTTATGGCAACCCGTGCATCGTTTGTTGTCAGGCTGGGATGATTACCTGGTATGGACATTGACTTTCCTGCCCTTGCTGACAGGTTACATGGCCTACCACCATTTGATGTCCGATTACATCACTATACTCACGCTGCACATTCTCAGTGTTGAATTGCTTATG
The DNA here is from genome assembly GCA_965368175.1 of uncultured Gammaproteobacteria bacterium. Classification (GTDB taxonomy): domain Bacteria; phylum Pseudomonadota; class Gammaproteobacteria; order SZUA-229; family SZUA-229; genus CBDULX01. The sequence continues at coordinate 10,258 of CBDULX010000019.1, forward strand.
ATCTGTGTGCCGTTTACCAGTCTTAGCCATATGCTGACACTGTTTGTGGCCAGGGCTTATAACGGCATGATTTCCGGCCGCAAGGGGGTGCAGTCATGAGTCAGTCAGAATCCCTGAAAAAAGCAGAAAATGCTTTTGTGGAACACATCGATGGGCCAATTGCATCGTTTTTTTCCAGTTGTGTGCATTGTGGCTTATGTGCCGAGGCCTGTCCGTTTTATGAGGAGACGGGTGATCCCCAATATACGCCTATCTATAAACTGGAGCCGATGAAAAAAATCTGGCGTAAACATTACACCTTTTGGGGCAGATGGATGGACAAAATCGGTTTGGCACCAAAACTGAGTGAGACAGAACTGGAAGCATGGGAGCCTCTGCTTTATGACAGCTGTACCATGTGTGGGCGTTGTAGCATGGTGTGTCCGGTAGGGAATGATATTGTCTACATGATACGCAAATCCCGAGAAGCTATGGTGGTGTCCGGTCATGCACCGGAGGGTTTGCAACAGGCAAGCATAAGAACACTGCGCATTGGCAGTCCTATGGGGATCAAAATTCAGGCCTTGAAAAACAAAATCAAACATATTGAAGAAGAAACCGGCCTTAGCATCCCCATGGATGTTGAAAATGTGGAATACCTGGCAATGTTGTCATCCAATGAGATCGTATTGTATCCAGAATACATTGCGTCTCTGGCAAAAATTTTCCACAAACTGGGTATCAGCTGGACCTTAAGTTCCGAAGCTTTTGAGGCTACCAATAGTGGTTTGCAGATTGGCTCTTCCGATGTGGCCGGTAAGCTGGTGAAAAAAATAGTCGATGCGGCAGAAAAGCTCAAAGTTAAAACCGTTATCAGTCCTGAATGTGGACATGCCTATACGGCCCTTCGCTGGGAAGGGCCAAATCTGGTAGGCAAGCCATTTTCATTTAAGGTACAGCATATTCTGGAAATACTGGATGATCTACGTGAGCAGGGACGATTAAAGCTTCAGGGTAAAGTTGAACAGGCCCTGACTTATCACGACCCCTGCCAGATTGCACGCCGTGGAGGTGTTATAGAACAACCACGGCGACTGGTAAATTTGCTGGCAACGGATTTTCGAGAAATGGAGGATCATGGTGCTATGAACTGGTGTTGTGGCGGCGGCGGAGGTGTAAGCGCTAATGAGCGGGCCGAACCCCTGATGATGACGGCATTTGGTCGAAAGAAAAAACAGGTAGAGGCACTGGGGGTAAATACCATGATTGCCCCCTGTGCTAATTGCCGGTCGGTCATGGAAGATGGCATAGATCATTATGAAATGGATATGGAAGTACTGGGTTTGACGGAATTGGTTGCTGAGCATCTGGCGGACTGACATCAAAAAAATAAACCGGGACGAAAACCATGAGTAAACGAGTTGTTGTTGATCCTGTTACCCGTATAGAAGGGCATTTGCGTATAGAGGCTGAAGTGGATGACTCAGGTAGAATCACCCGAGCCTCAAGTTCCGGTACTATGGTCCGCGGAATAGAATTGATTTTGAAAGATCGTGACCCCAGGGATGCGTGGGCATTCGCACAACGCATTTGTGGCGTATGCACCCTGGTGCATGGTATCGCTTCGGTGCGTTCGGTGGAGGATGCTTTAAATTATTCCATACCCAAAAATGCACAATTGATTCGTAACCTGATGATTGCCGCACAATTTGTACATGACCATGTTATGCATTTTTATCATCTGCACGCCCTGGACTGGGTGGATGTAGTATCTGCATTATCGGCGGACCCAAAAGCCACTTCCGAACTGGCGCAGTCCCTCAGCAGTCATCCCAATTCTTCGCCGGGATATTTTTCCGATATTCAGAAACGGGTTAAACAACTGGTTGAATCCGGGCAACTGGGCATTTTTGCCAATGGTTATTGGGGTCATCCGGCCTATAAATTACCTCCGGAAGCAAATTTGATGGCCGTGGCACATTACCTGGAAGCGCTGGAATGGCAACGTGATGTTGCCCGCTTATTAACTATATTTGGGGGTAAGAATCCGCACCCCAATTTTCTGGTGGGTGGTGTGCCATCGGCCATCAGTGTAGACGTGGAAGGCAGTGCCGGCATATCGGGTTCCACCGCGCTAAACATGAATGGCCTGATTGAAATTCGTAACATTATCCAGAAAATACAGAATTTTGTGGATAATGTATATCTTACGGATACTCTGGCCATTGCCGGTTTTTATAAAGACTGGTTCAAGATAGGCGAAGGCACGGGGAACTTTTTAACCTATGGTGATTTTCCCGAAACCGAAATGACGGATATCGACAGTTTTATGATTCCACGAGGTGCGATACTTAACCGTGATCTGTCACAGATTCACGACATCGATTTATCAGATCCGGAACAGGTTCAGGAATACGTCGCCCATTCATGGTATGACTACAGCAAGGGCAAAGATGCAGGTTTACATCCTTATGACGGCGAAACCCATCTTAATTACACCGGCCCTGAGCCGCCTTTTAAAAACATTGATATGGATAGCAGTTACTCCTGGATAAAATCACCCAGGTGGCGTGGCCACGCCATGGAAGTGGGGCCTCTCGCAAGGATACTGATGCTCTATGCCAAAGGCCATGAACCGACTCGTGAACTGGCAACAATGGCCCTGAGTAAACTGGAGTTACCTATTGAGGCCATGTACTCTACCATGGGGCGAACCGCCGCAAGAACCCTGGAGAGTAAAATTATTGCTGATGCCATGATGGGCTGGCTAGAAAGCTTGATTGGTAATATAAAAGCCGGTGATGTTCGCACCTTTAATGAAATATTATGGGAACCTTCCAGCTGGCCAGCTAGTAGTAAAGGCGTAGGTTATACAGAAGCTCCCAGGGGCGCGTTAGCGCATTGGTCGGTCATCGAAAATGAAAAACTGTCAAATTACCAGGCCGTTGTACCCAGTACCTGGAACGCAGGGCCGCGAGATGCCAGTGGACAGGCGGGTCCTTATGAAGCGGCATTGCAGGACAATCACATTTTGCTTGATACCAGTCAGCCACTTGAAATATTGCGCACCATTCACAGTTTCGATCCATGCATCGCCTGTGCTGTGCATATGGTAAACAGCGAAGGTGATGAAATGCTGCAGGTCAAAATTTGCTGAGAAAAGTTTTTAAAAAATGAAATATTCATTGATGGTGGTGTTTGTATTATTCAGTTAGAGCCGCCATGCCCATCCGGGACAACTTATGTCGGAGCGGTCGATTTATTTTTCCTGGCTTGTAGTGAATGGTATGGATTAAGCTGTTCTGTAAGTCATCCTGTTCTGTGGAATTTGTTTTGAATTGTCTCAAAGACCATCAGTGATGGATTGAGTCTGTGGTTTATAGATTTGTGTCGAGTGTTCTGATGGAGCTATTTTGCACACACTAGTATTGTTGTGATTGCTCCAGCTTTTCTATTTTGCGGGTGACTTTTTTGGCCCGTGCAATCAGTGAAATCAGCTCGTCGTTGCCGGGGTCAATCTGCAGTAAAGATTCCCAGGTTTCCAGTGCTTCACTAATATTGCCTTTGCTGTACAGTAACTTGCCCTGCTGGATATCATTTTTAAGATGGTTGTTGATATCTGTCTCTAGCTGTTTTTTTAGTTTGATATAGGTTTTGTCATGAGGGTCAAGGTCAAGCAGTATTTCGATGTTGTATCGAGCGGATGTATAGTCCAGGTTGGCTTTGGCTTGCCGAAAGTTACTCAATAATTGTTTGGATCGCCGTTTTTTGTCGACTTTTTTACGATTTGCAACAGCCGTTTTCAATAGTTGCTGTTTTTCCTTGCTCGACACCAGTTGATTGGATAGCGTCAGGCATTCTGTAGCCAGGAAATAATCACGATTAGCCAAAGCGTGATTTGTGCAGCCCATCAGCAGGTCTGCAATTTCTTCTCGCTCGCGATTATATTCATCAATTTCAGACTGTGCATTATAATCATTGGGGATTAGTTGCTGTAATTGCTGGTAAACGGAAGCATATTGCAACAGGGTACGTGCCTTGCGAATCAGCATCATTTTTCTAAGTTCATTGATGAGGATGTCGCGTTCGTTAATTAATGATTCGTATTCGGCGCTTAGTTTTTTGTCGCCTGGAATATTGCTCAGGGCCAGTTCAAGTCCATCGATAGCTGATTGCCACTGGCCATTGTTTTTCCGGGTGTTGGTTGTTTTAATGATTTTATTGATGTAGCTGTTTTTTTTCCTGTTAATATCAGGGATGCGAGCCGTTATTTTTTTGTAATCAGGATGATCCTTTTCCAGTAATTTAAGGGTGTCTTCAATGCGGGTGTACTGATTTTCACTTAGCCAGATATCGATTTGCGAATTAAGGTTTTTCGAATGCGCATAATAACCTGAGCAGCTGACAGTTAAGGTGACTGTAACTATTATGATAATCAGATTCAGCTGTTTCATTATAAAATATATTCTTCAAGTATTATCCGTATCTGTTCATCCATGTAGTTAATTGTGTTCTCATTTAAGCCTTCAACAATGTAAGTAGAAACCGGTTTTTCCTTGCCGCGAACACGTAAGGTTTTATATGGATGAGCAACTATTTTTGATGAAATGTCATCGCGATGATAAAGCTCGTCCATAATAACAATTTGTCCGCTTTGCGCAACTGATGATAATCGAGATGCAAGATTAACAGGGTCGCCGATAACAGTGTATTCCATGCGGTCATGGGATCCCAGGTTCCCCGCTACCATATTGCCGGTGTTAATTCCAATCCTGAAATTAATCGCTATCAGATCTCTTTCCGCTCTAATTTCATTAAGTCTGACAACCAGCTTCTGGATGAGTATGGCACAGGCCAGGGCGTTGAAACAGTGTGCTGGATCATGTTCCGGAACGCCGAATACCACCATGGCACAATCACCCATGAATTTATCTATATGGCCATTATAAAGCGAGCTGATTTTGGAAATGTAGGAAAAGTATTCGTTGAGTAGCTGGGTAATTTGTTGCGCTGGCATTTGTTCAGACATACTGGTGAAACCAACGATGTCGGCAAACAGTACTGAGGCATTGACATGTTTTCCACCGAGTTCCACGCCTTCCAGATTGGACATGATTTCCTTGGCAACATTTCGTGAAACATAGCGAGAGAAAATAGTCTCAACCTGAGATTTTTTCAACAGGCCGTCGGCCATCTGATTAAAGGCCAGGGCCAGTTCACCTATTTCATCATTGCGGCGTTCATTTAGACGATAATAAAAGTCACCGTCACCAATCGCTTTGCTGGCATCCACCAGATTATAAATCGGTTGTGACAGGTGCTTGCTCATAACAAAGGCCAGGTAGATGGCCACAATGCTCATTAATATGGTGACTACGACGATGGTGTTGCGGGCATCCTGCATGGATTGCATCATAGTGTGCTTGGTGAATGTAACCATGCTATGGCCGGCAATCAGATTATTGATACGGATTGGGCTGATAAAAGTTATCAGATCATGATCGAGATTGTCATCATTGAGCAGGTTCCATTCGAAATAACCGGTTTGTATTGATGGGTTGGTGTATTTCAGGTGCTTTTGCAGGTTATTGTTGTCGGGATTGGTGCCACTGCTGGCCAGTGGAATCTGCTTTTCAGAAAGTATGCTAACGCCCAGTATATGATTGTTTTCCAGCAGGCTCGTGATCAGAGTCTGGATACTCAGGTTGTCATCGGATAATACCGGTTCACGGGCACTGTCAGCTAACTGGCTGGTTACAGTCGATCCCATATCAATCACCTGCTTTGACAGGATGTTTTTCTGGTTGGTCAGAATCATCAGCCCGAGCATACTCATACCGCCTACGATCAGCAGAGTGATTGCCAGTGCCATTCTAACTGCGATAGGCACACGCTCAGGTAAAAGATCCTGGATCTTCTGCTGCAGGTAGTCCTGCGATCGCGACAGGATATGTTCAAAAGGTTTGTTTGGCATTCAAATATGGATCTTAAATATTTTTTTTATTGTAGCATGTCTGGTCAATTCCAGATGTGATCTTAATTAGGTAAATGACCTGAATATGCAGGCTAAACGCCGTGTTAATGCGTCTGGATATCCTGTTCCTGAACAACAATGTTGTAGTTTATACACTGGCTATAATTTGTCCTGTATGCTGATTGTTATGGTCATAGCCAACCCTGCCCGGGAAGCTCTGATTAAATCCGGATACATTTAGCCAGTATAAAACAATCATGACCTGATAGAGCTTCCCCGGATATTGATTGTGGTGAAAAACATCCGTCAAGGGGACTCCCTGGATATTAATTAAAGTAGCCACGTGTCATTATTATAACCACAGTATATTAAAAAGCTGACGCTCAGTTGGAATCAACTAAATTATTGAAAATATGGAATCTATATTAGAAGTAAAGTCACTGGTAAAGCATTTTCAGGGCGTGAATGCGGTTAATGACATCAGTTTCCAGCTGCCTGTCGGCATCTGTTTCGGATTGTTAGGCCCCAACGGCGCAGGTAAAACCACCACTGTGGAAATGCTGGAGGGGATCTTGCCGCCTACGTCCGGTGAAATCCTTTACAAAGGGCAACCCCTGGGCATGACTTTCAGGAATGAGGCCGGAATCATGTTCCAGTCCACCTCATTACAGGACTTCATGACCGTACGGGAGGCGCTGGAAATGTTTGCTCATTTTTACCCTAAAGTCAGTTCTATCGACAATTTGATTGAGATCTGTGCGCTATCTGAGTTCATCGACCGAGACACACGAAAACTCAGCGGTGGCCAACGCCAGCGCCTGCTGCTGGCGATAGCAATGATAAACCAGCCAGAAGTACTATTCCTGGATGAGCCGACTACTGGTCTCGACCCTCAGGCCCGGCGGAATTTCTGGAATCTGGTGCAGGACATCAAGCGGCAGAAAAAAACCATTGTGCTTACCACTCACTATATGGAAGAGGCTTATCTGCTGTGTGACCAGATTGCAATCATGGACCATGGAAAGATAATCGCTATGGGAACACCCAGGGAACTACTGGCCAGGCATTTTAACGATGTCATCCTGCAGTTGCCTGCTGAAGTCTATTCCGAAGCCCTGTTCGATGATATGGATGTGTTACAGCATGACGGTATGCTGGAGTTACGAACCGGTGATGTTAACGGCACCATGCAGCGCCTGTTGCAAAAAGGCGTGGTACTGGACGGCCTGAGAATTCGAGACCGTACCCTGGAAGACCTGTTTCTTGAGCTCACTGGCAAGGATTTAAGGCAATGAATCTACGACGATTAAAAGCCATTCTGGTGGCCAGAAACCGGGAATTTCTCAGGGATCATGGTGCCCTGTCCTGGAATATCCTGTTTCCAGTGCTGATTATTATCGGCTTTGCTTTTGCATTCTCCAGCGACCAGATGGAACAGTACAAAGTGGGTGTACTGCAAAAACTATTACACAATGAATATGAACTGGCCTTCCTGAGTACTCGCTATATCCATTTTATCGAAGTGGAGAAGCTCAAGGCCATGCCCAAGGTGGAGCGGCACCAGCTTGATCTGTTGCTGGATATGGAAAAAAGGCAATACTGGATTAATGAGAGTTCACCCAAAGGTTATATGCTTGAGCGTATTCTGAAAGGCTCCGGCGGTGCAGATTATCATCGTGAGACGGTCAGCGGCCGGGAAATCCGCTATGTGGACTGGTTGGTACCCGGTGTACTGGCCATGAATATGATGTTCAGTGCTCTGTTCGGAGTGGGTTATGTGATTGTTCGTTATAGAAAAAATGGGGTACTCAAACGGCTCAGGGCGACTCCCATCAGCGCCCTGGAGTTTTTGACGGCCCAGGTGATATCACGGATGTGGCTGATACTGGCGATTACCCTGATTGTGTATCTGGGTATGGATATGATCATCGGTTTTAGTATGTATGGCAGTGTTTTCAGCCTGTTTCTGGTGTTTGCACTGGGTGCTTTCTGTTTGATTAGTCTGGGGCTGGTTGTGGCGGCCCGGATTCGTTCGGAAGAGATGGCTGGAGGCTTGCTGAATATGGTGTCCTGGCCGATGATTTTCCTGTCCGGCGTGTGGTTTTCACTGGAAGGCCTGCAGCCCTGGGTGCAGAAAATGGCCCTGATTTTTCCATTGACGCACATTATAGAGGCCTCTCGTGCTATTATGATTGACGGCGTCGGGCTAACCGGTGTCATGACACACATTATTGTGCTTCTGGTCATGAGTGTGTGTTTTCTGCTTCTTGGTGCATACAGTTTTCGTTGGGAATAGCCCTGAAGCAGCTTCTCCCTAAATTGGTAAAGGTTAAATAATATGTTAGGACTTACTGAAGAGCGACAGATAATAATGACCCAGAAGGTTATGCAATGCCTGGATGACTGGGGTCTGTCTGCCATAGAACAGGTCAGTGTGCTGGATTTGCCAGATGGTACTAGAACACGTAAATTACGTGCTTATCATGAAAATACTCCGTTCCCGGATCATCCAGATGTTGAATATCGAGTGATCCGTTTGCTGGGTATCATCGATGCATTGCGCACCAGTTATCCCAAAAACCCAACCATGGGCGGACGCTGGATGAAGATGCCACATCGGCGTTTTCAGAATCGTACTCCACTGCAGACCATGCTGGAAGATGGTGGTAATGGTGTAACTGCAGTGCTGGCGGAACTGGATTGTAGTTACGCCTGGGATTTGACAGGTTCAGGACGTAAATAAACCTGAAGTAAAAAATACTGGCCGGTAAAACAGGGATTGTTTTGCCCGCGGGGTTTTGCTTTATCAGATGTTCAGGGGCTTCCTGGTAGATGAGGTTAACGTATGCTGGAGTTTGAGCACGAACTGGATGCACGGGATGAGAGCTGCCCGGGGCCAGTGATTAAAACCAAACAGCGATTGTTGAGCATGAATACTGGAGAAGTGTTACATGTTATGGCAACCGATCGAAATGCTGCTGAAGATATTGCTCTGTTACTGGCAACCCTGCATGATGAACTTGTGAAGAGTGATTTAAAGGATTCAGTTTTCCATTTCTATATCCGTAAAAAATAAGTCCATTATATTCCTTCTGTAAATGCCCGGTCAGTACGCGCAGCCAGTATAAAGTCGTTGATATGCAGTCCACCTGTCTTATGTGTCCACCAGCGCACACTGACTTTGCCCCATTCCAGCAGTATTGACGGGTGATGATCAGCCTGTTCAGCGAGTTCTCCTATTCGATTAGTAAACGCCAGGGCATCAGAAAAATTTTTAAATTTAAAGCTACGCACTAATTGTGGTTGTGGTGTGGATTGGTCTATTTTCCAGTTATCCAGTTGATCCAGCAGATTTACCAGTTCCTGCTGTTCCAGCTGGTAGCCCTCATTGATAATTGTTTCGGGTGTCCTGTCTGAAAGCTGGCTCATTGTAGTGTCCTCACTCATCTAACTGGGTGGATATTCAACTATGACCATAGATAATGTAAACCATTCAAGCAGAATATGCTGAATCATTCAATTTGTTAACTATCAGGCAGTATGTGTGGCTGAAGCATATAAAATAATTAATCGTGAGTCAGATCAATCGGTAAGGCTGGAATTTACTGGTGTATTTGAAGGCAAAGAAATTGTCTGGCATGCCAGCATCAAAACCCTGTATGCCTGCTTCCTGGAACAACAGGCATCAGTGACAGCCAGTATGAGAGTTGCGAAATTACATCAGTTTATTGATATTAAATATTGTAATAACGCCTACCAGGTGGAAATAGGCCTGAATTTAAATCAAATTGATGAGCCAGCGATAAAGAGGGCTATAATCATGATGAGAAAGTACAAACGACTTCACCTTGGTCGGCATGAATATGGTGAAGCTATTCAATTTAAAATTGAGACAGATTAGCCTGTATGCAGCGTATTGTCATCATCAATACAAAAGGGGGGTGTGGTAAGACCACAATCGCGACCAATCTGGCCAGTTTTTATGCAGGCAAAGGTAAAAATACTGCACTTTACGACTATGACCCCCAGTCATCCAGCATGAGATGGATGCGGGTCAGGGGCCATGATCATGAAGCTGCTGATATATATGGTGTTACGGCCTACAAGAACGCCAAGGGTGTTACCAAAAGCTGGCAGCTGCGTATGCCGGCAGAAACCGAACGAGTTATTGTTGATACACCGCCAGGCCTCAAGGGTCCGGACCTGCTAGATCAGTTAAAAGGTGCCAATGCCATTATTATTCCTGTATTACCTTCATCCATAGATATGTACGCAACTGCGGATTTTATTCGCGATCTGCTACTGGGCGCTAAAGTTCGTACACAAAAAGTACGCCTCGCCATTGTTGCTAATCGCATCAAGAAAAACACCCATGCTTTTGCTGCCCTCGAGCGGTTTCTAAATACTCTAAGTATCCCTGTGGTGGCTAGATTGCGTGACACTCAGAATTATGTACGGGCTGCTGAGGCTGGCCTGGGCATTCACGAGCTAAAGCACCAGCCAGTTTATGTCGATAAAATGCACTGGGTATCCATCTATAACTGGCTGGAAAATATCGAATAGGGCCTGAGCAGGGTGCCTGACAATCAACTGTAATTGGTGCTGTGCTGGTGGATTATGCCGGGTGTGGTGTCTGGGTAATCATGCAGCGCAGGAACATCGGGCAGTGGTGCACCAGTGTTCATATACTGTACGATGAATGACCAGTAACCGGTGAGTGCCTGTGGGCTGCTGAAAGTATTGGCCAGACAGATGACTTCATGGCTGGTTTTGTGAACCAGTATCAGACGGGTTTTGCGTTTCCCAAACAGGTTTTTGAGATGGTCGATCTTACCCTGGAATTCATCGTAACTGATTTCCTGTATTTTCGGTAGCAGGCTCCTGGTTGGGAGCAGTAGCTTATGTTGTTTGCGGTCGAAACAAATAACTCGAGCCGTATAGGCCTTGATAAAAATATACAGTAGAGGGATAGCCAGCAGGCCAACTAATGTAATTGTATGGGGTTGATTGGCCAGGGGATTAATTAAAAATTGCTCAAGTAACTGATTGTATTGATCCGAATTCAGAATTTCATAAATGGCCAGTGCGGATGTTGCAAGGGCAGCCAGAGCCAGTGCCAGAATGATGTAGAGCCTGATAAAAGGCTTTGAATCTGGCAACAGGGTGCAGAATTTATGGTCATCGAGCTGGCGCGCATTCGGGTGCCAGAAGGGCTGCATAATGGTTTGGGGGAGGTCGACATTTTTTAAATCCGTATTTTTGCGCCAGAAAAGCGGCATCGGCTATTCTCTTTGTTAATAAAATGAAAAGTATGATTCAAATAAACAATGACTTCAAATGGTTATCGTTTATTTTTGTATACTACTTGGCAGTTAGGGGTAAAATTTTAATCCCTGTGCAGGATTTACATGATAGGTTATGTTTATTCTATACTAAATTTAAATAGTGCCAGGCCAGCAACGGTAACTATAGAAAAGCTGAACGTCTGGACCGGAAAATTGACCGGATAGTGCAAAAGATAGAAAAAATGGAAAGGCAGCTGAAGCAGCAGAAACAGCAAGATAAAGTTAATTACCGCCGATAAAGAATTTATAACATGCAAAATACCAGTGTCGAAATGTCACCACTCAGGTGGCGACGAACAAAAATTATCGCCACCATTGGTCCGGCCAGTCAGTCAGAAAAGAAGATTGAGAAACTGCTGGGGCTAGGGGTAAATCTGTTCCGCATCAATATGTCCCATGGTGACCATGAACAGCATCGGGCTATGGTGAAACGAATCCGTCTAATTACCCGGCGACTGAACCGGCATGTAGCTATATTGATGGACCTGTGCGGGCCCAAAATCCGTGTTGGCACCTTCGATAATGGCTCCATGATGCTTAAGGAAGGCGATTCGGTTGTAGTGAACTGCATTAAATGCCAGGGCCCCGGTGTTATACATTCCCAGTATCAGGATCTCTATAAAGACGTAAAGTCGGCCGATCGCATCCTGCTGGATGATGGCAATATCGAGCTGGAAGTCGAAAAGGTGGTGGATAAGACTGTGCATTGCCGAGTGATCTATGGCGGTAAGCTGTCCGATAACAAGGGCATGAACCTGCCGGATTCCGAGGTATCGACCAGCTCATTCACCGATAAGGATAAAAAAGACGCCGAACTGGCAATCGAGCTGGAGGCAGATTTCCTGGCACTGAGTTTTGTTCGCAATGAAATGGATATACAGGCGCTGAATCAGTTCCTGGTCAGTCGGGGAGCAGACATCCCCGTGATTGCCAAAATTGAAAAACCCGAAGCGGTGACTAACATCGATGCCATACTCGAGGAATCCTATGGCATCATGGTGGCCAGGGGTGACCTGGGAATCGAGTTGCCGGCACAGAAGGTGCCATTAATACAGAGAGAACTGATCAGTCGGGCCCGTTTAGTCAATAAGCCGGTGATCGTTGCCACTCAGATGCTGGAATCCATGATCAGCAATTCCAGGCCGACCCGGGCCGAGGTAAGCGATGTAGCGAATGCAGCACTGCTGGGGACTGATGCAGTAATGCTGTCGGCCGAAACCGCCAGTGGTAAATACCCGATGAAAGCTGTAAAAATGATGGATTCCGTACTCAGGGAAATTGAGCAATATCAGTGGCTGCAGGACAGTTTTGTCAGTATTGCAGATGAGCGTCGCCAGCGGGACTTATCATCAGTACGTAAAGCGGTGGCACACGCTGTTACTACACTGGCCAGAGAGCTCAATCTGCTGGGTATAGTGATACCTACGATGAGTGGAACAACAGCCAGGATCCTTGCCGCCGACCGTCCTTTGGCTCCCCTGCTGGCAGTATGTGGCAATGAGCGGATTTCTCGTCGCCTGGCCCTGCACTGGGGTATAGTCACCCTGGACTCTCAGCTACATGCGTGGGGAGACTGGAAAGATCTGTGTGATATTATTTGTGATAAATTTGAATACAGTCATGAAGGTAACAGCGTTTTACTGGTGTCCGGGTTTAATGATGATCCGCTATTGAATGAACCAGTAATGAAAATTGTCAGGCTGAATAAATAATTCAAGGGAACTGTATTGGGTAGAATACTGTTAATACTGCTGCTGGTGTCAGCCGTTGTGGTGTTTATATACAGGCTGGGTGAAATGTCCAGCCAACAACGAATGCGGGTACTTAAATGGCTGGCTTTAATATTACTGGTCGCCCTGTTCGTTGGGCTGGCTGCTACCGGCCGACTGAGCTGGCTGTTTGCATTAATAGCTTCCATTACGCCTTTGCTGCCACGCATTGTTAACTGGCTGTTGAAAGTCGCAGCACCATTGTATCCCCTGTTCGGTTTTTTTAAATCACGGGGCATGGCCGGCGGCCCGACTATTCAAACGGAATTTTTCCGGATGGTAGTGGATTTTCTCAAAGGTGGTATGGATGGTCAGGTACTCAAGGGAGAGTTTCAGGGGCGCCGACTGGCAGAACTGAGCCTGGAAGAGTTAATGCGTCTTATGGTCTCAGTAACTCAGGTGGACCAGGAATCTGCAGCCCTGCTGGCGGCATTTATGGATCGCTATCATAGTGGCTGGCGCCAGAGTTATGGTGAAGCTGGTCAGCAGTCTCAAAACTGGCAAAGTCATGGCGAAATGAGTGAGCAGGAAGCGCGGGAAATTTTGGGGGTATCTGAGCAGGCCACCGAGCAGGAAATACAGAAAGCCCACCGCAGGCTGATTCAGAAGTTACATCCAGATCGCGGTGGTTCTGATTATCTGGCTGCAAAAATTAATCATGCCCGGGATCGTCTGCTCAAATCCTGATATCTTATCAGGCAGCTATTTAAGTTTGGCTTTATCCAGCAAATGATCGAAGGGTGAGGATGGACCCATTTCTATTGCAATCATTTCATTCAGCGGAATTTCATCGGCTTCAATGTGAGGCAGTAATTGCTCACTGATCTGCAGAATCATTAACATACCCTGCTGTGCAGCTGGGTCGGACTCCTGTTCTATACTTTTTTGCAGGTCAGCAATATGCTGGCGGAAGGATTCAATCCTCGCTTCAGCTTTTTGTGTCTGATATTCCTGGGTAAAGCTAAGTTGCAATTCGCGACTCTGGCTGTCGGTGTTGTCGATGACGCGAACAGTAAATGGGCCTTCAATTTGCATGGTATATATCTAAATAATTAAGGTCTAAACATTCTGGCGCTAGTGCCCGCGATTGTAAAGCTTTCGATGCTCAGGGAGCCTCTGATCAAGTCGTGATTGTTTTATGCTGGCTAAAAGCGTCCAGATTTCCC